>JBAXXB010000039.1:0-21718 GCA_037128115.1 Bacteroidota bacterium | reverse complement strand
ATATAAGGTTATTATTCTGATTAACAATGAATTAAATTATAGAACTCCCCTATAGCAAGATCTTCAGCTTTTTCACGAGCTTGCTCCCGGCTCATATTATTTTCAACCCTTACCTGGCTTGTGCCTTTGACATGTATAGGCTTCTGGGCATAGCTATACATTGCTAAAAATGTAAGAAAGCCGATAAAAAGTACTTTATATTTCATACTCATGATGGGTTGAATTAACATATAGAATATCTCAATGCATCACAAATCTATGACTTATTACCTGGAAAGCAAAATGCATTTGAGTTTTTCTGCACATCTTGAAATAATGGATTAATAAATCAAAGTGTGAAGTCAATAATAACCGGCACAACATTCTCGAAATCAGGCATTGGTACACCTAAATTGGCACCAATATAGGTGGGGTCACAATGAAAGTATTTCAGATTTTTGTATGTAAGATATTTGCCATTGGGTAATGAAGAAAGGTTAACCGCTATTGATATATGCATTGGGTAGCTCAGACCAATAACTTTGCATCTTGTGTAGCGGTTAATAAGTCTGGCTAAAATACTGCTCGGTCTTCGCAATCTGCTGCAGGATAGTAGAGCGTTTCATCGGCAAACAAGTATTTTTCGTGCCCGAATTGTTCCTCATCAGTTTTGTAAGGAATAGACTCGTGAACAAACTTTAAAAGAAAGGCTACCCGCTCATCATCTTTCATAATACCCAATGCCGGAATGAAATATGCGTCCAACTGATTGATGGCGTTGGCCGATAAGGGAGCAGCGAAAAATACTTTTAGCTCACATTGAGGATATGACGCATAAAAATTAACCAGGTTCTTGTTTAATTTCAGTTCAAGCGGATGGCTTAGTAATAAAGTTCTCCTGGTAAAAAGATATGACAGCTCAGGCGTTTGTGTGATCATAAATGATAAGCCGGATGTAGCTTGCGGGTAATCAGCTTCATGAATAGTGAGCTGTTCTGGTTCCGCTTGTCCTGTACCAAAATTTAAAAGGTAGTATGCTCTGCCATTAACTGTATAGCTATACTCATATAACATTTCATTAGAAGGGAGAAGGAGGTAAACATTCCGCCCGTTATAACCAATTTTCACATTAAACCCCGAACGCAATAAGGCGAACCAGGTAAACATCACCTGGTCATTTGGGCTGTTGTACATATTTTGTGCTGCTTTCATTAGTAAGTTGGCAAGACCCCAATCGTTGAGCCTTCGTTCATTAGACTCTTTTTTAAGCATCAGAGCAGCCATATTAAGCTGTGAGTTACTTGAAGCCACCTTGTAATAATCTATGATTCCTTGTTTTGAAATAGCTGATAATACAGGAAGCCCATGCATGGTTGCAGGAACACTGAAATCAGTGCCGAAATACTCAATTTTGGCCATTGGTGATACAATAGATAGGGCTTCCTGATCGGGGACAGGCTTTAATTTATCTGGTGAAAGCTCGTGTTCTAAAGGTAATTTCTGTTCGGGGATTTCTGATTCTTTTAGTTTCGAGGTGTTATCAATACCTGGTGTTTTACTCTCGGGTAATGGCGCATCTTTTGGCTTTTCAAGCGATGCCGGAACAGCTGAGTCGGCCTTCGGTACGACAGGGATTTCTGGCGCTTTATAAATGGGAGGCTTAACGGGTTTAGGCGGAGATGGGATTTTGTTTTTAACGCCATCAAATTCCTTCCATGATTGAGCAAGAAATTGAAGGAAAACAGAGTCGTTGTGCTGCCTGAAAGAATTAAAGTCCTTATTAATTGAATTGTTAAAAGCAGCAAACTGCTTTTGGTAAGAACTATCTTGAAGGCCAGTCTGAGAGAAAACACTCCGTGGTTTGCTTAACAATAAAATTGAAAAACAAAGCAACATGTTGAATTTGAATGGGATATGTAAAGTTTTCATTACATCAGGGTTGAATTGCCGGTTTGACTTATTGGATAGATTATTTAATCAAGAACGAGTGCTGAGCCCCTTTGCTGAGTGAAAAATACCAGGTATATATTGCAGGCTCTAATGTATGCGGTAATATTTTATACGCGGAAGAGCCACCCTGTTTATTTATTTTTTTTACAACGGAACCGGCTTTGTTAGTAATAATCAGAATATCATTTGCTTTTATTTCTTGCTGATAAAACAGAATCGTATCTGTTTGATTGAAAACGGCTCCTTCATTAGGGAGGAATGCAGTGGCCTTACTAACATGTTGCTTCCCGAAAGTATCAATAGAACCATAGACATTAATGCTATTCTTTTTTCCCGAAACGACTGCATCCTTTGGTATAAAGTCTTGCTGCAAGGCTATGTTGTTGTTCTGAATTTGCCTGGATTGTAGTAATAAAAATGCACCAATTCCTGCTAGAATTATAACCGATGCTGCGGCAATCCATACTTTTCGGTGCTTTATGCTATTGCGTTTTTCTATAGTTAGGACTGAATGGATCTGATTTCGTAACTTATTTCTTTTCGAGGCCTCAATGTAGGAAGCTTGTAGGAGTTTGCGCATGGCTAATGTTTCGGCAAAAGCTGCATCCGCTTTCAGGCGTTCATTAAAAACGGTCAGTTCCTTTTCATCCATGGACCCCTCAAGAAACCTTTCTATCTGATCAATATCGTTGAATTGCTTTTCCATTACTTTATTTAATAAGTACTTGTTATAATTTCATTCCAGGTTTTATCGTTCATAACGGTTTCCCTGAGTTTTTCGAGGCATCTTTTAAAGCGTTGGCGTGCATTGTCGGGTTCTATTTGCAGGACGAGTGCAATTTCATCAAACCTTACATTGGATTCTGAGTTTGGCAATGCATTTAATAAAGGGTTTGCATTTGCAACGCCAAATCTTAAGTCAATTATCTGTTTGCATTTATCGTCCATTTTATCTTTAATGAGGGTCAATCTTTCAATTAACTCTTCCTCATTGATTTCCGTTTGGATTTCGTCCTGTTTATGCGAAGAAGCAGCCTGCATTTTTTTTGCCAGGTCCATTTGTTTAAAGCAAATATTGCGACAAATAGATGTTAAGTAAGTGTTAAATGTGCTATTACCGTTAAAGCGGTTTTCAGAAACGTTACGCATAGCTGCTATTAATCCATCCTGAAAAATGTCTTCTGCATCCAAAACAAGCGAATGGAATCCATAGACCATTGATTTTATGCCTGGAAAGTAGCTTCTATAGATGTAACTGATCATTTTGTCACTATTATTAACGACACCGGTTAGGATTTCGGCCTCAGTGTATTTTTGTTTATTGTACCCTGGAAAGTGAATTTGTGACATGCGTGTAGTTTTATCTTTTGCGAAAAGTCCTAAATAATTAATATACAATTAAATGCATTAAAATTAAGGCACGAAGATAATTAATTTATAAACTGAATATAGCGTTTTATATAGCCAAGCTCATTGAAATTGATCTTTGCGGTAATATTTTGTTAGAAGGGTATTATATCTATATCATTAAAGGTGAAAGGACGATTTGCCTTGTAAGCGAATCGTCCTTTCATTGTCCAAGACTTAAGAGATTTGCAGTTGGTGCAAAAATCAAGCGTGTTTCACGAAGCGCTAAATAGCATCCATTAGCCCAATCACATTTCTTTTTGAATGTTCAAGGACTTTAGCATAAATCTGTGTGGTCGATATCTTGGAATGGCCGCACAATTTGCTAACTGCAGCTATGTCTCCGCTTACTTCCAGTGCTATTGTAGCGAATGTGTGACGTGCACAGTGAAAAGATATTACCTTTTGAATGCCGGCTAATTTTATTATATCCTTGAGGCGTCTATTTATTACCTGATTGCAGTAAACGTTAAAAACAGGTTGGTTAGGCAAGCCGATCTCTGGTAAATATTTGAGTGCCTTTTTACCAAGCGGTATTTCAACGATTTTTTCAGTCTTTTTCTGCAGTAAAGAAATGTACGAGTTAACCTTTGCCAAATGGATATTAGTGTTTTTAAGGTTCTTTACATCCGAATACCGTAATCCTGTGAAGCATGAAAACAGGAAACAGCGAAGTGTGTTTTTTAAATCTTTAGTAAGGAACCCAGCATATATGAGTTCGAGGGTTTTAACCTCTTCTTGGGTAAGAAAGGACCTGTTCCCTTCGGGTTTATGTACCTTGACCCCTTTTAGCGGGTCAGTTTTAATGATTCCGTCTTCAATAGCCTTGTTTATAAAGGTTTTAATTGTCCGGAAAGCCTTCCAACGGGTATTTTCGTTATTTTTTAGTTTAATGAGGTGATTCTCATATTGCTTCCAGAAAAAGGGTGTGATCTCGTTAAAAGGGAGCTTATCCCTGAATTTTTTAAGTTTTCGCGATTGGCTTTCGTACATTTTAACTGTGTCCGGGGCGTATTTTTCTCCGAATTGCGCTATATCGTCTTCCATGTATAAGAAAATATCATTTAGTTCCTTGACACCTGCCCGGAAGATTTTTTCAAATTCGTACATGCTGACAAGTTCATTTTCATTGTCAGCGATAATTCTGATTTTGTCAGCTTTAGCCCGGTAGCGTGCAATGTCGGCGTTGATAGTACTCCAATTAGCGAACGTAGAGCTTACTTCCTGTTTGTTGGAATTCCATGCTTTGGTGGAAACTTTGTGATTGATGGTGAAGTATTTTCGTTCGCCATTGATGTTTGCGTACAGATAAATAGGATAAAGACCCTTAGCAGTTGCCCGGTCTGTGCGCAATTGGAATTTTAGGTGGATTTTGTTCATGGGTAATTTTTTACATTTTTTGTGGTGGAAAAATGGTGGAAAAAATTACCGCAAACTGTGGAAATAATAGTTTCAAAAAGATTTCGCCGATCTCTTGAAACCCTTGATGTGGTTGAAGAATTGGAACATTTCGTTCCAATTCTTCTTCCGTCTCGGTGGTGTCGACTGGAATTGAACCAGTGACACACGGATTTTCAGTCCGTTGCTCTACCAACTGAGCTACGACACCGTGCTTGGTAGGGACTGCAAAAGTAGCATATTTTTTTAAATTCCTACTCTTTGATTAAATAAATTTGTGCGAAAGCAAATAAAACGTGTATTTTATGAAAAACTATTCAAAAAAAAACTTGCTTTTGCTTTGGAGTTAAAAAAACTCCCTATATTTGCAGCCCATTAAGAAATTTATAATCAATTCATTAAAACATTTTTAAAAATGACTAAAGCAGAAATCGTTGCTGAAATAGCCAGTAAAACAAACATCGAGAAAGTAGCCGTACAACAGACCGTTGAATCCTTCATGGATGCTATTAAAAAAGCAATGGCTGATGGTGAAAATGTTTACCTCAGAGGTTTTGGTAGTTTTGTAGTGAAACAACGTGCTGAAAAAACCGGCCGTAACATTTCAAAGAACACTACCATTATTATTCCGGCTCACAACATCCCTTCGTTCAAACCAGCTAAGGTGTTTGTTAGTGAAGTGAAGAATAAAGTTAAATAAACCTCTAGTACCGATCATTAATAAATAAACTATGCCAAGCGGAAAGAAAAGAAAAAGACATAAAATGTCGACGCATAAACGTAAAAAACGTTTACGCAAGAACCGTCACAAGAAGAAATAACAAAGATTAAACTCTCTGATTTCATCACATGAAATTTGTGTTATTTCGTGTGATGAAATTTTTTTTACTTACTTTTACCCTCATATCCTGACGGCATGGTTTAATGCGTTGCGGTATGATGCGTGGTAACTATCTGATAAGCTAATATAGCTGTGATAAACAAGGAATTAATTATAAATGCCGGATCTTCCGAGGTTAACATCGCACTCCTGGAAGATAAGGTGTTGGTGGAACTGAATAAGGAAAAAACTAACAATAGTTTTGCGGTTGGTGATGTGTACCTTGGCAGGATCAAAAAAATAATGCCGGGGCTGAATGCTGCGTTTGTGGATGTAGGCTACGAAAAAGATGCTTTCCTGCATTATCTTGACCTGGGCCCGCAAATAAACTCGTTTCAAAAGTATACCCGCAACGCTGTGGCTGGCAAAGATGCCCAGACACAGATGACGGAATTTGAAGTGGAAGCGGATATTGAGAAAACCGGCAAAATATCGCAGGTACTAACGCCTAACCAGCAAATACTGGTACAGATTGCCAAGGAGCCCATATCTACCAAGGGTCCCCGTATTTCATCCGAAATCTCTTTTGCAGGCCGCTACCTGGTGTTGGTTCCATTCAGTAACAGGCTGTCCATATCCCAGAAAATAAAGAGCGTTGAAGAACGCAACCGGCTGAAAAGACTTATTTCGAGCATCAGGCCTAAAAACTATGGGGTTATCATTCGCACCGTTGCCGAAGGCAAGCGTGTAGCCGACCTCGACGCCGACCTTAATTCACTGGTTCAGAAATGGGAATCGGTATCGCTTAAACTTTTGGGCGCAAAAGCACCACAGAAAATTATCAGCGAACTCGACCGCACTTCAGCCATCCTCCGCGATATGCTCAACGAATCGTTCAACAACATTCATGTTGACGATCCGGCCGTAGCTGAAGAGGTAAAAAACTACATACGCACTATCTCACCCGATAAGGTGGATATTGTGAAGGCGTACAAAGGGAAAATTCCCATCTTCGATAATTTCGGGATTGATAAACAGATAAAAAACTCGTTCGGTAAGATTGTTACCATCAAGAGCGGCGTATACCTGATTATTGAACATACCGAAGCCCTGCATGTAATTGATGTTAACAGCGGCCACAAAGTGAACAGCGACAGCAGCCAGGAAGAAAACGCCTTGTCAGTTAACCTGGAAGCCGCCACCGAAATCGCCCGCCAACTGCGTTTGCGCGATATGGGCGGCATCATTGTGGTCGATTTTATCGACATGCACGAAGGCACGAATCGCCGGAAACTATACCAGAGGCTGAAAGATGAGATGGCCAAGGATAATGCCAAGCATACTATCCTTCCTCCCAGCAAATTCGGGTTGGTGCAGCTTACCCGCCAGCGGGTGCGCCCCGAAACCAATGTGGCTATTCTCGAAAAATGCCCATCCTGCGGCGGAACCGGCGAAATCAAGCCAAGTATTTTACTCACCGACGAAATCGAGAATAATATTCAATACCTCCTGCAGGATCAGAATGAGGAATACCTTAAAATCAATCTTCATCCTTTTGTATATGCCTTCCTGAAACAAGGCGGATTATTCCGGTCGATACAATGGAAATGGTATTTTAAATATAAAAAGTGGATCTATCTGGCACCGGTTAATTCATTCCAGTTGACAGATTACAGGTTTTTAAATAAAAACCAGGACGAAATTAAAATGTAAACGGCTCCAAAGGAGCCGTTTTTTTTATTCTAAAACTTTATAGGAGCCTGCTATGATGCAAATGCTACCTCGTATTCCATTGTGATATAAATGTCTGCTGTATGTCTTAACGCCTGCACCATTTGATGCTCCTGTTCAAGAACGGCCATACGATATTCATTCTGGGGCTCTTTGCCTCGGACAAGCTGCGCCTTTTTCGTTTCGTGGTAAGTAAGTTCAATAAAAATAGCCAGGTCGATGCCCTCGGTTTTTATGGCATACAAACCATCCACAACCAGCATATCCACAGTGGAATAGTCAGTTGTAAGCTGATCGACCTGTTCAGTCACCAGGTCTACACAGGGACCGGTTGAAAGCTTTCCGGCCTTAAACTCGGCGATATTCCGGTTAATGGTATCCCAGTCATACTCCCCATAGCCTACTACGTTCTGGATCCCGTTTTCTTTACGCCATTCGGTGCGCAACAAGGGAAGAATCCTATAGTAATTGTCGATATGCAGAGGTTTGGCGAAAACACCATACTTCCTGAGGCCTTTGGCGATAACATGCGCCAGTTCCGATTTACCGGAACCGGATTCGCCTGAAATTCCTATCATCATTTTCGGCTTACGGTTGGCAAGAATGTATTCAATGATTTTTTCACCGGCTTTCTGGTGTTTTTCGGTTATTAACAATATGTCGCCTAACATAACTTTTATTTTTAAGGATTATTTTTTATTTCAGAGTGTGAAAAATTCCAGGGTATATGGTTTTCCGGGCAAGACAAAATTTAGTAAAAAACTTTCCTTTAGAAGGAGAAGACACCGCCTTTTTCCTTGCTGATAGCAACCACTTTACCGTTGAGGAGGACAAATGCATCCTGGTCTGCTTGAATATTTATTGATGTCTTGGTTATATCCAGGTTGAACCGTGTTCCTTTGAACGTTAGCCCAAAACTCAGTGATTCCCAGGCATCGGGCAGTGAAGGTTGTACTGATAAATGTTCCTGATCGAAAGCGATTCCCGCAAAGGTAGTCAGGGCAATGAGTACCGTACCTGCCATTACACCGGCGTGAATTCCCTCGGCAGTTGTACCACCCTGTATATCCACAAAATCGCTGGCTAAAGCATCAGAATACAGCTGCCAGCTCATTTCCCGGTTCCCGGCAATGGAAGCGAGCCTGGCGTGTACAATACGGCTCAGGGTTGAACCATGCGAGGTCCTGCCAAAATAATATTCCAGGTTACGCTGCAGGTAATCATCGGGTAACGAATACCCCATTCCCCGGAGAAGGCTGTCGGCTTCGGCTTTTTCGAGGTTGTAAAAGGTCATCAGCATATCGGCCTGTTTGGCCACCTTGAACTCATCGGGAGTAAGCCCCTCGGCTTTTAGTATGCGGTCCATACGGTAAATATTGCCGTATTTCTTTTTATAATACTCCCAATCAAGTTCCTTCAGGTCAAAATAACCTTCGTATTGGGCAATGATTCCTTCCGGGTTGATATCGAGGAACAGTTTTTCGGATATTTCCTTCCAGTGCTGGAGTTCTTCAGGTTTAAATCCTAGCTTTTCGAATTCTGCTTTACCCTGGCTTTTGTATGATGTAAGAATAAGTTCTGCCTTGCGGAAGGCCCATGCCGTCATCAGGTTTGTATAGGCATTGTTATTTATACCTCCTTCTTTGGCATCGGGATATTGCTCATGGAATTCATCCGGTCCCATTACCTTGGTAAGGTCGTAGCGTTGCCGGCTTTCGTTCCAGTTGCATTTGCTTGCCCAGAAGCGGCATATCTGAAGAAATACTTCAGTGCCGTAAGCCTTCATAAAGCCATGATCCTCGGTTATCTGATAATACTGCCAGATATCGAAGGCTACGGCGAGCGAAACATGACGTTGCAGCGAACTGTGGTCGGCATCCCATTGTCCGTTGAGTGGATTAAGATGGATAACCTGGGTTTCCTCGCGGCCGTCGGAGCCGCTCTGCCAGGCAAACATCGCGCCCGAATAGCCGTATTCCTTTGCGTATTGTTTTGATTTTTCAAGCCGGCGGTAGCGATACATCAGCATAGATTTGGCTACTTCCGGGAGATTGATATCGTATAGGGGAAGGATGAAAAGTTCGTCCCAGAAAATATGCCCGCGATATGCTTCACCATGCAATCCACGGGCGGTGATGCTTGCATCTATTTTGTCGTTATGAGGCGACATACTTACCATCAGGTGATAGAGGTGGAGGCGGAGCAGTTTTTGGGAAAAACGGTCGCCGCTTACCGTCATATCAATTTTATCCCAGATTTTATCCCAGGCTAATGTGCTCTCGCTTAGCAGGGCACCGAAATCACCCGTGACATGGTTTAATTTGGCATTGGCTGATGTTAAAGGATCGCTGACATCATCCTTTTTGGAAGTATAAATAGCTACCTTTTTCACAAGAGTAACCACTTCTCCCTTTTGGACATCAAAGGATGCTTTACTGTAAACAGCTGAAGGCGAAATGGAGTGATACAGTTCAACACCTGACGATAAACCGTCCTGGAAGAAAAAATGCTCGGCGGCTTCAGCTATCTGAATTCCCGACTGGGTGGTCGAAACAACTACATATTGCCTGTCACCCGAAGCCCCCTGTTCAACAGCCTGCAGGTGTTGCTGGTTGAGTGATTTGTAGCGTTCGACTCCATCGTTGATTATAGCGCCGTTCAATCCTGTTTTAATGGTGATTTTACCGCTGTAATTCAAGGGTTTCACCGAGTACTGCAGGGCCGACAGGTGGGGGTCAGCCATGGAGGTAAACCTTTTCGATTCAATAATAGTTTCGTTCCCCTTTTGATCCCGTACCGTTAGTATCCTGGATAGAAGACCTGATTTGAAATCAAGGCTGCGTTTAATGGAAACTATTTCAATATTGTTGACATCAAACCATTCGCTGTCGTTGATGCAAAAAGTAACCGGAAGCCAGTTGGGGGCGTTGACAAAATCTTCGTTCCACACATCTCTCCCGGCGACGGGTGTGCTTAGGCGGTTGTATAAGCCGGCTATGTATGTGCCGGGATAATTTACTGCGTTGGCATCGCATTCGTCCACGGCACCGCGGGTGCCGGAATACCCGTTCCCGACGGTAAGCAAAGCTTCCCTGGTTCGTTCCTTTTTGGGTTCGTAAGTATTATAGGTTATATTCCAGCCATCTTCGGCAATTCCTTTTTTAAACCATTCATTCAGTTCATCCAGGGAGGTTTCGGAAATATCTTCAACAACCAGGTCGGCCCCGTTGATAAGGAGTTCCTGTTTGTTTTCTTCACGGGCTAACCCCAGCACGAGTCCGAAATTCCCGGCTTTCCCTGCAGCAACTCCGGAGGTTGCATCTTCAACTACGATAGCATTGTGTGGTTTCACTCCCAGGTTGGCAGCTGCGGTGGTGAAAATATCAGGCTCAGGTTTTCCCTTCAGGCCCATTTCGGCGGAAACAACCCCATCCACCCTGGTTTCAATCAGGGGCAATAAGCCTGCGGCTTCGAGCACGGCTTCGCAATTTTTACTCGATGAGGCTACTCCGACTCTTATACCGGCTTTCTTCAGGTCATGTATCATCTGTACGGTCGATTCGTATACACTGACACCGTCGCGTTTCAGTACCTCGTTGAAGGTTATATTTTTACGGTTGCCTAAGCCGCAAACGGTTTCCAGGGCTACATCATCCGAGGGATCTCCAAAGGGTATGTTCACACCCCTCGATTCAAGGAACGACTTGACTCCTTCGTACCTGGGTTTGCCGTCGACGTACGGCAGGTAATCGTCTTTTTGGGTAAACTCCCTGAAAGGTTCACCATGCTCAGTTTCGCGCTGGCGCAGGTAATCGTCGAACATTTTTTTCCAGGCATGGCTGTGAACCAGCGCTGTACGGGTAATTACTCCGTCCAGATCGAAAATAACGGCTTCGAAAATGTATTTAGAGGGCATATTGAGGTATGTTTTTAAGAGCCGGCTGCATTACGGGTATACATGTAATGCAAAGGATAAAACGAGTGGTTTAACTGATTTTTAACCAGTTAAATCCATAGGGTTCAAGAACAGCCGGGCTGTTGTTATCGAAAACGTTTATGCATCCTGCAGCTATAGGAGGAAGGTTGATTTTAATGGCTTTGTCCGTCATGTTATGAATAATCAGCCATTTATCAGTTCCAAAAGTCCGTATAAATGAAAGCAGGTTGCCATTCAATGCTCCGGGAAGTGTTATAAACTCAATACTGCCGCGGCCGAAGGTTTTATGCTGATTGCGTACGTGCAGCATCAGTTTAAGCTTGTTAAAAATCTGGCTGCTGAAGCTCCCGGGATCTTCAAGGTTCTGACTTAGTTTATCCCAGTCAATCTTGCCACGGACTAAAAAGCGGGTATCGTCTTTCCCGGTGAGGTGTATCATTTCGTTGTAATAACCTTCATCATTCAGTTTTCCGAATTCATCGCCATAATATATAACCGGGGTTCCGGGAAGCGTAAGGATGATGGAATAAGCCAGCAATATACGACGTTCGTCGCGCTGCATCAGTTCCGAGAGCCGGGCCGAAATACCTTCACCCAGCCGGAAGTCCCATTCGGGTTTCAGGCAGTATTGCTGATGGATATACCTGCGTTCTTCTTCAGTAACGTACACCAATTCAAGGCTTAGTTCATCGTGGCAACGCAGGAAAGTAAACCACTGCCCGCTGGCAGGTAGTTCGGGTGTAAATGCTTTTGAAAGAGTTTCTTCTATGGGTGTTCCGCTTTGCTGGGCAATGGATTTAAAAATGCGTGGCATGAGGGGGAAATGATAGGCAGCATGGCATTCATCGCCATCGCCCATATATTCCACTACTTTAGCCGGTTGCTGGCAGGCTTCGGCAAGCAGCAACGACCCCGGCTTGATATAATCGAGTAAAGCCCTGAAGAACTTCACTAGCATGTGCGCCTGTGGAAGATTTTCGCACTCGGTTCCTTCTTCTTTCCAGATATAAGGAATGGCATCCACCCTGAAACCATCCACTCCAATATTTTGCCAGAAAAGCAAGGACCGGCACATAGCCATCAAAACCAAAGGGTTTTTATAGTTGAGGTCAGGCTGAAAATTAAAGAAACGGTGATAATAGAATTCATCACCACAGGGTTCCCAGTTTGACTTTTCAATACCCTTAAAAATGATCCGCGCCTTATCGTAGAGCGTTTCGTCTTTACTCCAGATGTAGTAGTTGCGATAGGGGTTATCCTTCGATTTGCGTGCTTCGAGGAACCAGTGATGTTCGTCGGAGGTATGATTCATAGCTATATCGAATATCACGCGTATGCCACGGCTATGGGCTTCGGCCAGGAAGCTGCTGAATACAGCCTGTTTATCTGCTCCTTCGGTACCGGCCAATTCAGCGCGAATGCTATAATAATCACTAATATCAAAACCCGCATCCCGCATGGGTGAGTCGAGCACAGGAAGAAGCCAGAGGCAATTCACTCCCAACTCGTGCAGGTAGTCAAGTTTTTGAGTTATTCCTGTAAAATCATGATTAAAAAGATCAGCGTACAGCGAATATACAACCGCATCTTTATACCAATCAACCTGTTCATTGTCAGGGATATTGGCATTTCGGTTGACCTCGATAGTAAGGAGAAAATTATCTAAAATTCGTGTTGATATCCCGGGATAGAGTTTTCCCCAAATATCAAATAACAGATCACGTTGTTGCATAACGGACAGGCGTTACAGTTTGTAACCGGAAATTATGGAAAGGAAATTGCCCGTTTGGGCTTAAAATAAGTCTGATAAACTGAACCAGGAAGTAGAGCAGTAATAAAAAGTACTGCAACTAAGAGAAAACTATATCCCTGAACCAGGCAATGACCTTAGGAAGACAACCACAAAACCCGATATAACAGGTATTGTTAGTGTTTTATTTTGAAGCACGGTCTAAAAAAGGGGGCTGTCCCAACAATTGGTTCAGCCCCCTGTTTAAGTCACTAAAATTTATTTTTTGCTGTTTTTAACAATTGTACAGTAAGGAGTTGCACCGGTGAGGAACAATTTTAATGTATAATTGCCGGCTGCGGCTATAGCGATATTTGCCCCGCCTGCAGTAAGGGCAGCTGGATCACCACCTAAATTGTTATCCCAACCATCGTTAGCCCTGAACTTGAAAGTTCCGGCAACCAGGTTAAGGGTAATCGACAGTGATTTAGTAGAAGCATCCCAGGTCATATTCTGATCGGAATTCCAGCCGTCAGGAGTTGCATCGCCTATCACGCCCCATCTGTCGGCAGTGTAGGTGTATGCATTTGGATGGCTAAGGTCAAGAACGAAGAAGTAGTCAGACTCAAGGGCCACGGCGATATTGCTACCTCCGGCGTCCAAAGTGGAATTAGCGGCGGTGCTGCCGTAATTGTAATCCCATGAATGATTGGCCCTGAATTTGAAAGAAGCGGCTGTTAGGTGCATGCCACCTTTCCAGGTACTTGTAGCAGGATAGTAAGCCAAAGCGGTTTCATCATTCCAGCTATTCGGAGTTGCATCGCCTATAACACCCCATGCGGTTGCAACAGCGGTATAAGTCATAGCAGCTGCGTTAGCGTTAAGTTTGTAATAACCGGCAGGAGAAGAAATGTTATTGGCAGCATTTGGATTCAACACGCCTGAATTATTATCATCACCGTAGTTAGGGCCATTCCAGTTGGGTTGGGTTGCGAATTTCCATGAATTACTGGCATTGGCCATATACACGTATCCTTCGAGGTTATCCGGAGCCGAGACAGTACTTTTAACCTGGGGTGAGTTAGCCGGATCCCAGTTGGCAAAGGTTGAACCAGGGTAGCTGGCTGCAACATAATCGCCCGGGATATACCATGTACGGGTATCGGCAAGGGTTGTAAATGACTGATCGCTTCCATAAGCTGTACCTGCGCTGTTAGTAGCATAGGCGCGTACATGGTAGGTGGTGAACGTGGTCAAACCGGCAAGATTGCTGATAAACACACCTAAACCTGATCCACCGGCAACTTTATTGTCGGCAGTCGTGGGATCGGCGCTGGTGCCCCAGGCAAGACCCCTGGCTGTAACTGTGCTTCCTCCGTCATAGGTAACTTCGCCACCCGAAATAGCGGCAACTTTAGTTACACCTGTAACCGAGGCTGTTGTAACAACAGGTAAGTCAACCAGTGTCATAAAGCCAACTTCCGGGCCGTAGCCTGTACCGGCACTGTTAGTAGCATAGGCACGTACATAATATTGTGTATTGCCTTTTAAACTGGCCATAGTGCTTACAAATGCGCCGCCTCCGAGTCCATCGGTGGTGATGCCGTCAGCAATAGTAGGGTTGTGACTCGTTGCGTAGCATATTCCGCGAACGGTTACAGGAGCACCACCAACAACAGTGACGCTGCCTCCGCTGGTAGCGGAATTGCCAGTAATTGCAGTTATTGCAGCCGTAGTCAGCACAGGAATAACCGGTAAGGTAGTGAAGGAATATTCTTCACCGTAGATTGTAGTAGTAGCATTGGTTGCATAAGCTCTTACATAATACTTGGTAGCAAAAGTAAGGCCACTGAGTATCACATTGAAGGTTGCACTTTTGTTATCCCCGGTATAAACAACTTTACTGTTACCGATGGTTGGAGTTGGGTCGGTATTATAGCAAACTCCTTTTGCCGTAAAGCCACTGCCCGAAGCTACCACGAAACCAACTACGGTAGCAGAGTCAGATTTGATGTTCGAAACCAGGGAAGTGGAAAGCTTCGGATCTAGTCTGACATCAGGGTTTTCCTTAGTACATGCGGCGAAAAAGACCGTCGCAGCAAAAAGGATGGCCAGAATTCTATATATGGACATTCTTTTCATGAATTTATTTTTTTAGTGTTAATGTTATTTATCAGTTTATTCAGTGATTGTCAGGTAAACTGCAATTGGTCCGCTGTGCTTTATTTAAG
The DNA here is from genome assembly GCA_037128115.1 of Bacteroidota bacterium. GTDB lineage: Bacteria > Bacteroidota > Bacteroidia > Bacteroidales > UBA4417 > UBA4417. The sequence continues at coordinate 6,536 of JBAXXB010000039.1, read as the reverse complement.
CGCTGCTTGTGTAAGGCACAGCGAGCCAAAAGTAAACTGCAACCTAGTTTTTAACGATAGTAAATGTACCGGCTTCTGGAGCGTCGAATTTAGTTATCGTCAATGTGATGGTATAGTTTCCTGCTTCAGTAACTGCAATATTGGCACCATTATGTGTCAAAGCATCTTTAGCGTCGTTCCATCCCAGGTTCCATGCCCAACCATCATTAAATCTGAATTTAATTTCACCAACAATCAGGTCGGTAGTGATATACCAGGTGCCGGATTTAGAATCGTAATCCATTTTCGTATCCGGTGAATTCCATCCGTTTGCTGAGGCTGAACCAACGAGGCCTATCATATAAGCACTCATAGAGTAAGTGAGAGCGGTCGTATTGGCTGAAAATTGATACCAACCGCTAGCTTCCGACGTAATTGCGGCGCCATTTACTGCAAGTATGCCAGCTGCACCACCGTACACGATATTTGCATCCGGGTCTTTTAACGTAAAGGATTTGGTGGCATCAAGTTTAACAAAGCCTGCATAGATACCATTACCCAAAGCGGATTCTATTTTCTGATCAACACCCGAACCGATTAAGTCCAGACGGGGCAAACCATATAGAGTAACATCAGCCGTTTTGGTAGCCGAAATGTATACTTTAGGTGTATAGCCTGTTCCGGCATCCTGAACCAGGACCGAACGGATACGGAAATCAACCGAAGATACCTGGTCGGCCGGTAACTTTTTGAGCAGCATTCCGTTAAGATCACTTACTGTCATGCTTATCTTTGCATCCTGAACGCCGGAATACAGTATGACTGCATCAGCAAAACTAGTCCCTGCAGCAGCTGCTTCCAGAAAATAGGTTGCAGAAGCCTGGAAACCTGGATCAACAGGAGTGCCAACAAATTCAAGAATGTTCGTTCCATTCAGCCTCTGAAGAGTCAAATCAGGAAGGGTCTTGATGGTTGGTGCATTGGGAGAGGTCAGCATTACGACTTTTGTCCCATCCTTTTCACAACCAGACAAAAGACCGAACAACCCAATGATTGTCAGATATATTATTATATTTTTCTTCATTGTTTAAGAGTTTAAGGGATTAATAACCTGCATTTTGATGTATGTTAGGATTGGCCGATACTTCATCGCCGGGAATCGGGAATACATTCAAATGTTTATCTGTATTGGTTCCTTTTGCGATTCCGCCTTTCCATTCCCAGTTGTAGTTACCGTCGGTGAATTTCCCGAAACGAACCAAGTCGGTACGTCTCTGTGCTTCATAATAGAATTCACGTCCACGTTCGTCCAATAAGAATTGATCGGTAAGCTGTCCAACTGTGATGTTTCCTGAAGCATCGCCAAAAGCACGTTCACGCACTGCATTAATGTCAACTATTGCGCTTGCATCATCACCTAATCTGTGCGAAGCTTCGGCTCTCATTAAAAGGGCGTCAGCATAACGGAAGATAGGGAAGTCAGTGCTGGCAAAAGCTGCATTATAACTGGCTGATTGTGTGCCGTCTCCGTTTTTGGCAGTAAATTTATATACACCAATGCCGTAATCGCCGCTTGAAGAAGCACTCGGGATGTCCATGCTCTTCTTCATTTTCAGGCATACACGTTTGTCTTTACACTGAGCGAAAGTATAATCATCAGCCGGAATCGAAACGTTACCGTAAGTGGCAAGGGTGTCAACCAGTACATTCATAAAGGTTTTCTTGCTCCTGTTGCCATTCCAGTTGGTGTTTGAGGTAAGGCCGTGAAAATCTTCTGCCCTGATATAGGTAGCATCGCTGCTTGACTCAATAATGAAGGTAGTACCTACATATCCCTGTGTGTGATTGCCGTCCTGCTCCCAGGCGAAGATCATTTCCGGGTTGTGGGTTCCATCGTTATCGGCACTGAAATTCTGCCTGTAATTTGCAGCTAATGAGTATTTTCCGCTGTTGATTACCTTGTCGGTATAAATTTTGCAGCTATCCCATTTTGCAGTTCCTGTATATACTTCAGCATTCAGGTAAAGCCTGGCGAGTAACATCCAGCAGGCAGCCTGGTCAGCTTCAGGATACGAAAACTTAGGTGCGCCCAATTTGTTTTCAATACCGTGTAATTCGGAAACTATATAATTGAACAACATCTTCCTGGCGATTTTAGCATCAGGATTTAATTGTTTTGGGAAGAACTTGCCAACTTCATCAGCTTCGGTAGTAAAAGGAGGATTAGCAAAGAGGTCCATATCCCATGTGTAGGCTAATGCCCTTAGGAAACGGGCTTCTGCGTTGTAGCGCATTACATTGGCGTCGGCATTTCCATCGGTAACCCTGATATATTCATTAGCATAGGTTACACTCAGGCTAAGGCGCTGGTACAGTGCGGTAAGGAAAGGATTCTGTGAACTCCAGGTCTGTGTGTTCAAATCCGAAATACCTGCATCACCCCAGGCACAAATAGCCTCGTCGGTGGTTATTTCCTGTACATTCCAAAGAGCCCTGGTCGTGGTGAAAAAGTTACCGTCGGAAGCAATGATATCATCACCACCATTACTGCCCTGGCCGGAAATAATAAAGCTGGCGTATATTTTGCCAAGGGTTTCTTTCAGATAAATCGGATTGTCTCCAAGATTACCTGAAAGAATAGAATTGGGATCTATGGGTTTTACATCCAAATCTTTCACACATGATGTCACCACCAATGTTGAGAGAAGAATTCCTAAAATAAAAATCTTTGTTTTCATATCTATTTCCTATTAGATTATTAGTAGCCTAAACTAATGCCAACCATAAATGTACGAGGCCTGGGATAGAAGTTGTCATCAACACCTCCGGCAACTTCAGGATCAATTCCTGTATATTTGGTGACAGTCAGCACGTTTTGAACCGTAAAGCTCATACGCACACTCACTTTGTCTTTTATTTTGCCGAACTGGTAGCCTGCGCTGATATTATCCAATTTAAAGAAAGAGGCATTTTCGACAAAATAATCGCTGGTAAACTGGCGTTTCACGAATTTCGTATCCGTAAGGAATGTGGGGAAATTTTTGTAGTAGCCAATCTGGTACATCTGGTCGTATGAAGCAGTAGCAGCAATCTGGTTGTACACATAATTTCCGATGCTGGCGCGGGTTGAAGCTGAAATGTCAAAGCTCTTGTAGTTGTAACGAACCGAGAAGCCCAATAAATAATCAGGAGCCGGATTGTGGTAGATGTACTTATCAGCATTATTGCCGTTTACAGTACCACCTGCACCTGAAAGATCAACATATATACCTTCGATAGGGTTGCCGTTTGCGTCATAAACCTGCTGGTTCATGAAGAAGGAGTGAGCTGGCGAACCAACCTGGGTAACCTGTAACCTGCCGGTAAAACTATTACCACCTTCGAGCACACCAATATATGATGGATCATCGCTGGCAAGAAGCTTGGTCACTTTGTTCTGGTTGTATGTTACATTGAAGCCAACAGTCAACGACATGTCTTCTTTCAGAATTGGAACCAGGTTCAAACTGAATTCGGCTCCTTTGTTTTCGAGGCTACCTACATTGGTATATAATTTATTGGAGAAGTTGCTTCCACTTGGAATAGCTACCTGGTTCAATAAATCATCGGTAACACGTTTGTATAAATCAACAGATCCTGTGATGCGCTCTTTCAGGAAACCGAAATCCAAACCGATATTCTGGGTAGTTGTGTGTTCCCACTTGATGTTTTTATCGTATGGATCGGGACGTAAAGTCGGGAGATATACTCCGCCTATAGGGTAATATGATCCGTCAGAGGAAGTTATATATTTTGCCTGTGATGGATAATCGTTCCCTATATCCTGTTGACCGGTTACTCCCCAGCCTAAGCGCAGTTTCAGGTTGGATACTACTTCAACATCTTTCAGGAAGGATTCTTCTTTGATTTTCCATGCAAAAGCTGCCGCAGGGAAAAGACCCCATTGGTTGCCTTTCGCAAATTTCGAAGAACCATCATCGCGAAGGGTAAGCGTAATCAGGTAGCGATCAAATAAGGTATAGTTTAAACGGCCGAAAAATGAAACCAGGTAGTTTTCGGTTTTGAAGGCTGAACTGTCAGGGGTCTGGTAAGGGTGTGCTGCGTTATAATATCCGCGGGTATAATGATCGCCTTCGCGTTTGAAATGTTGCCAGGAATAACCGGCAGTAGCATCAATTTTGCTGTGGATCTGTGACAGGTCTTTGGTGTAGTTCAAATAGAAATCAAGCAGGTTGTTGGTATTTTTTGCCGTATAGTCATTCTGCTTTCCCCAGTAAGGTGCTGTAAGATTGGAAGGCGAAGTGGTTGGGCGGTTGTTATGACCCGTGCTGCTGGTATAATCGGTAGCCAGGTTTAAATTGGCATGCAGGTCCGGGATGAAAGGAAGTTTGTAATTCATCTGTATGTTACCGATCATTCTCTGAACAACCGATTTGTTGTCGATAGCCATGGCTTGTTCAACAGGATTGGGTGTGCCCAGGTTTGCTCCGTAATTTCCCCATTGGTAATATCCGTCACTGGCTGTGTTACCGTCTTTTACCGGTTGAGTAGGATCCATATTCACTGCGGAGCCTATAGCTCCGGATTCACCAAAGTTATTATTGGTGTGCATGCCTTTGGCATTGATACTGACTTTCAGGTCTTTGTGAAGGAAGGTGGGATCAAGACTGATTGAGCCCGTAATTCTCTGCATATCTGTATTTTTCAGGATACCATTCTGGTTGGTATAGCCGAGTGAAGCGCGGTACGGCAGGGTTTTGTAGGCACCTGATAAACTCAGGTTATGATCCTGTGAAATAGCTGTGCGGAATATTTCCTTTTGCCAGTTTGTATTTTCATTTCCAAGATGTTTGAAACTTTCTGCGCCAAACAAATCTTTGTGATCAAAAGCGATCTGGCGAAGTTCATCACCGGAGTAAACATCTAAAAATTTGGTAGCAGCTGCAACAGAAACATTTCCGTCATAGGTAAGTTTCATAGGGCTTCCTACAGTTCCTTTTTTGGTCGTGATAAGGATTACCCCGTTGGAAGCTCTCGATCCATAAATTGCTGTTGCGGAAGCATCTTTAAGTACGGTAAAAGTTTCGATGTCGTTAGGGTTTACAAACGACAGGAAGTTGGAACTTCCCGATACATTGTTATTATCAAGGGGAACTCCGTCGATAATAATCAAAGGATCGTTGGAAGCATTGAGTGAGGAACCGCCACGTACACGTATTGTAGCGCCTGCACCAGGAGCTCCGCCTGAAGTGGTGATAACCACACCGGCGCTTTTCCCAACCAGCAGATCCTGGGGTGAAGTGATAGCGCCTCTGTTAAAATCCTTGGAACTCAGAACGTTGATAGAGCCGGTTGCATCTGACTTCTTAACTTGTCCATACCCGATTACAACGACTTGTTCGAGTGTTGTGGAGGATTGTTGAAGCGATACATCAACTTTGTTCTGTTTGGTAATGGTTACTTCCTGGGTATTATACCCGATGAAAGTAAATGTCAGGACAACACCCGACTTCACTTTGAGTGAATACTTTCCATCCAGGTCGGTAAGTGTACCATTTGTGGTTCCTTTTACCTGAACGGTTGCACCAGGTAGCGAACTGCCATCCTTAGCATCTGTGACTTTCCCTGTTACCTGTATTTCCTGCGCAAATGCCTGAAAAGCAAATACCCATGTAACAAGTAGTAACAGGATCCTGAAAGAGATTAAATTTTTCTTCATAGATCTGACTTTCATGTGATTGAACAATTGGTTTATTATTGGTTGATTAGATGATTCCCGAAACGTGTACACCCTGATGTTTTATTCTGCTGCAATAAAGATAAGGTATTCTGATCGAAAAAATGCCGAAACCTGTTTAAAAAGATGTAATAGATTAAATGTATCCTGTTTTATCGCAACTTATTAAACCGAAGTTCGGAACTACAGCGCAAAGCTAAAAAAAGATTAACACCTTTTAACACTTAGAATGTTCTTTTTTAGGTATTTCTGTGATTTTTTTTTTGGAAACGTTTTCGCAAACGTTTGCACTGACTTCACAAAATGATAATTTCTTTTTAAGAATTATAAAAAAGAGTCGTTTTGGGTAAAATACTGATAATCAAGTCATCTTATTGTTAATTTGACACTAACCCCCTCTAAAAGGAACAATCGGGTAAGAAGCAAAATCTAATCTCTGAGGGGTTAGTTTCCAGCAGCTTTGCTGCGGGATAAAATAGTTTTCATGGTATACCATAAAAGCTCTGCTTCGAGGTAGTTTATTCGGTTTTTTAACCGAATTGACTAAACAGATTTCGGGTGGCACGAAAACTTAAAAGCCATGAATTTGAATTCAGGACTAATTTTGCCAGGTATTTCCTCAAATGGGAATACTAAAGAATGAGATATTTAAAATAGCCTTTCAACGAACTGGGATAATATAGAAGTTCGCCTTTAAACAGATGCTATTATCCTTAAACTGTATTCGCACCTCTCTGCATCCAAGATCGCGATTAAGCCCTAAGACTCAGGGTCAACGCAAGAAGAAAGTAAAAAACAAGTGGGTTGTTAACAATTTTGC
>JBAXXB010000038.1:0-22355 GCA_037128115.1 Bacteroidota bacterium | reverse complement strand
TGAAGTACTGGCAGATTTACATGCTTATTTCCTGAAATCCCTAAAGTCAATTCGTGGATTCCGGTTAAAGCCTTCAGGAATACTGAAAGTTCTATTAGTCAGGAAAACGTGCAGTGAAAATCCCGGAAACATAAACTGGTCATTTATGGGAACTGTTTTCGGCATTTTTATTCCGGATTCAGGAAAATCACATATAATGGCATTATTTTATTGACCATTCAATCAGATTGGTATATTTGCCTAAACTATATTCATCTGTATATGAATGCTGTAAAATCTTGGTCCTGGGACCAGATCCGATCTGCCCTTAACTTCACCGTATTTGTTGCCGCTTTGGGTTATTTTGTCGATATGTATGACTTGGTGTTATTCGGCATAGTGCGTATCGAGAGCCTGACTTCACTGGGTGTTACCGGGGATGAATTAGTTACTAAAGGTGTATTTCTGCTCAATATGCAAATGATTGGCATGTTGGTAGGAGGTATAATTTGGGGAATCCTGGGGGATAAAAAAGGTCGTATTTCGGTTTTATTCGGCTCTATTGCCCTGTATTCTATTGCCAATATTGCGAATGCTTTTGTGACAAATGTACCGGCCTACGCCATTGCACGTTTCTTTGCTGGAGTTGGGTTAGCCGGGGAATTGGGCGCAGCAATTACCCTGGTTAGTGAAACATTAAAAAAAGAATCACGGGGATACGGCACAGCCATTGTGGCTTCGGTTGGCTTGATGGGCTCAGTGACTGCCGGCTTTGTCGGGGGACATTTTTCGTGGCAATGGGCCTACATTTTTGGTGGGTTGCTCGGACTGGTTCTCCTTGCTCTTCGCGCCAGAATGTTTGAAAGCGGTATGTTCAAATCAGTTCAATCCAACCTGGCTGTAAAGCGAGGTGATTTCCTAAGTTTGTTTACTAACAGAAAGCGTTTTCTTAAATATTTACGATGTATTCTTATAGGGTTACCAATGTGGTTTGTTGTGGGTATTTTAATTATTTTGTCGCCTGAATTTGCTGTATTACTGGGTGTTAAAGGGCCTGTTTCAGCTGGAAACGCAATCATGTATGCATATATGGGACTTGTTTTGGGCGATTTAATTAGCGGGTTCGCTAGCCAGTTAGTCAGGTCCAGGAAAAAAATCATCCTTATTTTACTGCTACTTACTACCTTATTCGTGGTTGTTTACCTGAGTTCATCTAATTTATCAGTAAACGCTTTTTATGTTTTATGCTTTGTATTAGGTGTGAGTATTGGTTACTGGGCTGTTTTTGTTACTGTTGCCTCCGAGCAGTTTGGAACAAACTTAAGAGCCACGGTTACTACTTCCGTGCCTAATTTTGTTAGAGGTGCTGTTGTGTTGATTACCTTATCGTTCCAGGCCCTGAAACCTAATTTAGGGCTCGTAGGGGCAGCCTATGTCGTCGGGTTTACAACCATAGTAATGGCACTTGTGGCTCTATATTTTATGGAGGAAACCTACCATAAAGATTTAAATTACCTGGAAGAATAACTGGTTACGGATATTCAGGTTTGACCAAATACTCCAAGGGCACCCAGGTTTCCCGGCCGAAGTACTGTTTTATCTTCTTTCCGATCTGTTGAACCGGAATGGTATATTAGTATTGTTTTTACGGAACCAGTTTACTTGGAATCATAAAAGTATAATTCTCTGCTCCTTATGGCTTTTTCGGGCAGCTTCTATAATTCTTATGTTCATAAATGCTTCTTCTGGTTTGACTATGGTACTTCCATTTTCAGTCAAAACGGAGTAGACATTATCAAAAAATGCCATATAGTTCCCGGGGAAGGTCTGGTAGCGCCCACGGAAAATCTTCCCATAAGATTCTGTATTAAGGATGCCATATTTTTTTGAAGGCTCAATTCCATACCCGGCGCTTCCGGGTTTTTTTCCCTTGCGAAGCATGGCTTCCTGGCAATCCATCGCGTATTTTACAAATGAGCCGGTCGTTCCATGCACCTGGAATCGGGGACCGGGTTCTTTCACAAAGACACTTGCTTTTAAGCTGACATCCAGGTTATTATAAATCAGTTTCAGGTCAAAACTATCGTCGGCTACACTACCTTTGCGTTGATTATACAAGCTGCAGAAAACGCCTTCCGGAGTCCCAAAAAGACTTACAGCCTGGTCAATCAGGTGGATGCCAAGATCAAATAAGGTCCCGCCACTCACTTCATCCTCATATTTCCAGGCTGCCCGCAGAATTTCCGGCGAAAAACGATCAATCCGCGATTCGAAGGCAAGCACTTTTCCCAGATAGCCTTCTTCAAGAATATGCTTTACCGTGAGAAAATCGCCATCCCAGCGCCGGTTATGAAACGGGAAAAGCTGCTTGCCGGTTTTGCGGGCGGTATCAATGAGAGCTTCTGCTTCTTTAGTGCTTACAGCCAATGGCTTTTCAACTACAACATGTTTACCTCCCTTCAAAGCAGCCATAGCCTGGAGGTAATGCATCGAATTTGGTGTACAGATAATCAAAATATCTATTTCCGGGTCCCCAAGTGTTTCTTCAAACGAAGTTGTGACCTTCGCTGCCGGGTATTTTTGAGATGCGATTGCTCCTGCGGTTACGATTGTATGCAGATTAAAATGAGGGTTTGCTTCAATAAACGGAGCATGAAACACCTGTCCAGATAATCCAAAGCCTATTATACCAACATTAAGTACACGTGTATGTGGCTGATCATGAGGCAACATGTCTTTTTTTTGAATCATCCTTGAATGCTATTTTAATAATCGGGTTAAAGCTCGACTTCGTTACCGGCTGAAGGTATCTCGATATTGTGGAAGCCTCTGCCTTCCAGTGTTTTCTGGTAAGCTTGCTGTGCCACATATTCGCCATGGACCAGGAAAACCTTTTTAATCTTAGACGTATCCTGGCAGCCTAGGTAATCGGCCATTTCGTTATAGTCGCCATGACCACTGAAAGCCTCAATCCGTTCAATTTTTGCTTTCACCGGGTGTTTTACCCCGAAAATGGAAACTTCATCAGCCCCTTCCAGAATCCTTGCGCCCAGTGTTCTGGGGGAACAATAACCTACTGCAAGTATGGTATTGTTTGGATTTTCAATATTATTGGCCAGGTGATGCTTGATCCGCCCGGCTTCCATCATGCCCGAAGCAGAAATAATGACGCAGGGTTTTTTGTTTGAATTCAGCCTTTTTGATTCTTCAGGGCTTTTAATATAATACAATGAATTAAATCCGAATGGATCGGGATCGGTTTGCATTACATGGGCAACATCCGCATTCAGAATCTCGGTATGAATCCTGAAAATATCGGTAGCATTTATAGCCAACGGGCTGTCGACGTAAATATTAACCTTAGGCAATAATCCTTCGTTGAAGAAATTGTTGAGCGCATAAACCACCTCCTGTGTACGACCTATTGCAAATGAAGGAATAATGACTCTTCCCCCCCTTTCAACACAGGTTTCACGGATTACCCGCAATAGTTCTCCCTCAGCTTCCTGCAAAGCCGGGTGAAGCCGGTTGCCATATGTTGATTCGGTAATCAGGTAATCGCATTGCGGAAACGGTTCGGGTGATCTTAAAATACGGCTTTCCGGACGCCCTATATCACCTGTGTAGGCTATGCGGGTAGTTTTCCCGTTTTCGGTTATTTCGAGCAATGCTGTTCCGCTTCCAAGCATATGGCCTGTATTGGAGAACTTTACTTTGATATTACTGTCAATTTGAAACTTCCGGTCGTATGCCACACCTATAAATAATTCCATACAGGAACGTGCATCCAGCTCGGTATAAATGGGTTCAACTGGATTGAGTCCTTTCTGCATCCGGCGTTTATTGAACCATTTCACATCACCCTCCTGTATATGGCCGCTATCGGCCAGCATGATGGCACAAAGGTCGCGGGTTGCACTTGTACAGATCACCGAACCACGGAAGCCCAGTTTATAAATGTAGGGTATTAGTCCCGAATGATCAATATGGGCATGAGTGAGTATCACATGATCAATCTTTGACGGGTCAAACATCAGGTTGCGGTTCATTCCGTCGGTTTCAAGGCCCTTGCCCTGGAACATTCCGCAGTCAAGAAGTATTTTTTTCCCGCTTTCGGTAGTGATCAGATGTTTGCTGCCGGTAACTTCGCGGGCGGCACCTATAAATTTTATTTTCATGGCACTTTGTGTTGGTTTCAATGAATCATCAAATGTACTTTATATAGATTCACCAAATAAAAATAATGCAGATCATTTCTGTCCTTTTAACAAAACGATTTTTACCGGAAAAAAGTACGGCACCATCATAATTGCGAAACTGTTTCTGGAGATTTAGCCTTATCAAATCACTAAAAACAGGGAAAATTATATTTAAAATAAAATGTATAAATAGTTTTATATCAAAGTAATACATCATTATTAAGTATAATACTCAATATAAAGAGTAAAAATACTTAGTAAGAAGAGTAAAAATATTCATAATTATGAGTAAATTTGCATTGTAATATGAGTAAGATATGAAAGACATGATTAAACGTACACAACTACAACTGATTATAAGCAGAATTAAAGAGAACAGAAGATTCATGCAGATCCTGGCAGGACCAAGGCAGGTAGGCAAAACTACCCTGGTACTTCAATTACTGAAAGAGCCGGGGGTACAGGGATTTTATGTTGCCGCTGATGATATTTCGGGGATTGGGCTTGCATGGATAGAGATGCATTGGGAAACCGCCCGGCAAAAAATGAAAACTGCAGGATCGGATTCTTTTGTCCTGATCATTGATGAAATTCAGAAAATACCTAACTGGAGCGAGACGGTAAAACGTCTTTGGGATGCCGATAGCCGTGAAAACATTCAGCTTCATGTAATACTCCTGGGCTCTTCAAGGCTACTGCTTCAGACGGGGATGACCGAATCGCTGGCTGGCAGGTACGAAACCATGTATATCAGTCACTGGTCGCTGGCCGAAATGAGCGAAGCTTTTGGCTGGAGTGCGAACCAGTATGCCTGGTTCGGTGGATTCCCCGGGGCGGCCTCCCTTATTCCGGATGAAGCTCGTTGGAAACACTATATCAACAATTCCCTGGCTGAAACAGGTATTTCGAAAGATATTCTAATGATGTCGCGGGTGGATAAACCGGCATTGATGAGGCGGTTATTCGACCTGGGGTGCACGTATTCGGGGCAGATGCTTTCTTTCAATAAAATACTTGGCCAATTACTTGATGCCGGAAACACAACTACCCTGTCGCATTACCTGGATCTGCTTGACTCAGCAGGACTTCTGGGTGGTCTTGAGAAATTTTCGCGTGATAAAGCACGGAAGCGTTCATCAAGCCCAAAGTTCCAGGTTCACAATACGGCTTTTGTGAGCGCTTTGCATCCATATGATTTCCTGATGATACAGGAAGATAAGGAGAAATGGGGGCGCATCGTGGAATCGACTGTGGGGGCACATCTAATCAATAATGCCTATACTCATGGTTACTCCTTATTTTATTGGCGTGAAGGTAATTACGAGGTGGATTTTGTACTCGAACACAAGGGACGGGTATTGGCGCTGGAAGTAAAAAGCGGCCATAACATACGCGCCGCCGGAATGGCTCAATTCAGGAAATACTATCCTGATGCAAGAATCATGTTGGTGGGTAAAGGCGGAATCCCCTGGGAGGAGTTTTTACTGATAAATCCAATGGAATTGTTCCAATAAAAAAAGGCTGCTCTTCCGGCAGCCTTTTTTTAATAAATTGATTTCGATTAGTTTCCGCAACTACATCCACAGCCGCATCCGCCTTCACTTGTTTTAATAACACCAAGTTCTTTCCCGACTTTGGTAAAAGCAGCTATGCATTTGTCGAGGTGCTCGCGTTGGTGCGCCGCTGAAATCTGGACACGGATACGGGCTTTATCTTTAGGAACAACGGGGTAGTAAAATCCGATTACATAAATGCCTTCATCTAGCAGGCGGGTGGCCATTTCCTGGCTGAGTTTTGCATCATACAGCATTACAGCACAAATGGCGCTTTGAGTAGGTTTGATATCGAAACCTGCAGCCAGCATTTTTTCGACAAAATAGGCCGTATTTTCATGCAATTTATCCTGTAACTCGTTGGTTTCGCTCATCATATCCACCATACGGATGCCGGCGGCTGCAACCAGCGGAGGAATTGAATTGCTGAACAGGTAGGGCCGTGAACGTTGACGGAGCATGTCAATAATTTCCTTTTTACCCGTCGTAAAACCGCCTATGGCTCCACCAAAAGCTTTGCCCAACGTCCCGGTGATGATCTCGATTTTACCTTTCAGGTTAAACTGTTCGGTGACTCCCCGGCCGGTTTTGCCTACCACTCCGGCGGAATGCGATTCGTCGACCATAATCATGGCATCATATTTATTGGCCAATTCGTATATTTTATCAAGCGGAGCCACATTGCCATCCATCGAAAATACCCCATCGGTAACGATCAGCCGGTAACGCTGTGCCTGTGCAGCCTGCAACTGAACCTCGAGGTCAGTCATGTCTGCATTGTTATACCGGTAACGGACGGCTTTGCACAGCCGAACGCCGTCAATAATCGAAGCATGGTTGAGAGAGTCACTGATGATGGCATCTTCTTCACCTAAGAGCGGTTCAAATACACCTCCATTGGCGTCAAAGCAGGCTGCATAGAGGATAGTGTCTTCCATTCCGAAGAAATCGGCAATTTTCTTTTCCAGTTCCTTGTGCAGATCGCCGGTGCCGCAGATAAAACGAACAGATGACATTCCGTAACCATGGGTATCAAGAGCTTCCTTGGCGGCAGCAATCAACTGGGGGTTGTTGGATAGGCCAAGGTAATTGTTAGCGCAGAAATTGAGCACTTTTGCACCTGAACTGATAGTGATTTCGGCACCTTGTGGTGAAACAAGGATGCGTTCGTTCTTAAAAAGCCCGGCTTCTTTTATCCCGGTAAGTTCTGCGGTAAGGTGATTCTGGAATTTTGAGTACATAGTATCCTGAAATTTAACGTTTTAAATCTTATCATTGGTTAATTATTCCACGGCAAAGGTAAAAATTATTAATCTGCATGTACAGAATTTCCTGAAAATGTAATGTTAAAATGAAAGTGTTGCACAACATTCAGGCTTAGTGTCAGTAAAACACTTATTTCTGGTTTTTAAATATCTGAAATACAGCACACTAAAAATATTTTGTAAGAGGTTTTAAATAACAGTGGAGGTAAGCAAATTTGATTAATTTTGCCGCACTTTGTGAATCAACTAACAATAAAATCATCGTTCGGCATGAAGAATATTCTCGTTATCGGGGCGGTAGGCCAGATAGGTTCGGAACTTACCATGAAACTCAGGAAAATTTATGGTAACAGTAGTGTAGTAGCCGGATATTTCCGCCCGGAACCGACAGGTGAACTGCTCCAATCCGGTCCTGCCGAATACGTGGATGTTACTGAAGCTCAAGAAATAGCCGACCTGGTAAAGAAGCATAATATTGATACAATCTATAATCTGGCAGCTATTCTCTCCGCAGTAGGAGAAACCAAACCCCTTATGGCCTGGCAGATTGGCGTCGGCGGGTTAATGAATTGCCTCGAAGTGGCCCGCGAATACAAATGCTCCCTTTTTACCCCAAGTTCCATAGGTTCGTTCGGGCCGAGCACGCCCCTTGATCATACACCACAGGATACCATTCAGCGCCCCCAAACCATGTATGGTATAACAAAAGTCACCGGGGAGCTGTTAAGCGATTATTATTACAAAAAATTCGGAGTAGATACCCGTTCGGTTCGCTTCCCGGGAATCATTTCCAATGTTACCTTGCCCGGTGGAGGCACTACCGATTATGCCGTGGAAATTTATTATGAGGCCGTTAAAAACGGGAAATATACCTGCCCGCTTGGAGCCGGGACCTTCCTGGACATGATGTATATGCCCGACGCGCTTGAAGCCGCCGTTAACCTGATGGAAGCCGATCCGGCAAAACTGGCACACCGCAATTCATTCAATGTTACAGCCATGAGTTTTGATCCTGAAATGCTGGCAGCCGAAATCCGCAAGCATATACCTTCCTTTACAATGGATTACAATGTGGAACCCATGAAACAGGGAATTGCCAACTCCTGGCCGAACAGCATGGATGATTCCTGTGCCCGCAGCGAATGGGGCTGGAAACCCAACTGGAGCCTTGAAAATATGACAATTGATATGCTAAGGGCTATTCGTGAAAAGCAGGATAAAGGACTCTTGTAGGTTAACATGCTCCTACCAACAACGAAAAAGCACCTCTTCAGGGTGCTTTTTCGTTTAAATCCAAAGGCAAAACAGTGCATTTACTACTTTACACAATTCCGTATCCCCTCATTATACAGTACTTTATTAAAAGAGAACGCCTTATCGAATTTGCCCGAATCGAAAATATAATCGGAATCATATTGGTAAAGCATCTCTACACTTTCCCTGATCATGGGGTTAAAAAGACCGGCCATTTGTATCATCACCCTGGGCAGAACGGTAATCCCTGCTTTTGTACTAAGCACGTTTGCAGCTATTTCAACTATCTCTTTCCCTGTTAATACATTCATGTCGGCAGGTAAATGCCACGTCTGGCTATAGGCTGATGGTGTATTCCCCAGCAGGGCGGTAGATTTCCCGGCATCGGGTGTATAGGTGAATGAATGTTTCAGGTTTTTGCTGATCATAAGCTGAGCGCTTTTTCCTTTCCTGAGGTTTTCGAAAACCATCATATTCAGGAAACTGTTCTGGGTTTCGGGGCCGTAAAAATCAGCAGCCCTGGCAATCAGTGCCGTAAGTGAGCCTCTGTTAACTTCATCCAGGATCATGGTCGCGATTTTAGCCCGGACTTCTCCTTTCTTACTGCAAGGATTGAATGGTGTTGCTTCCGTCATAGGGCCAACAACTTTTCCATACATATACACGTTGTCAAAAAATACCAGCTTAGCCCCATGTTCCTTACAGGCATTTATGACATTTTGCATGAGTCCCGGCCATTTCTCCTGCCACACTTTGATATTATATTCCAACCCGGCCGTGAGATATACAATCTCCGAACCCTTAACGGCTTTCATAACTTGTTCCGCCGAAGTAAGATCGGCCGATACAAGTTCTTCATTGCCAATAACCACCTTTGGGTTACGGCTTACTAGCCTGACTTTGCCGGTATAGGCGGGTAATGATTTTGCCAGGTGATTGGCTATAATGCCTCCTGATCCTAATATTGTTTGCATATTGCTATCTTTTTTTTGCAAAAATAATGTTCACTATTAATACAGGAAAGAAATAAACGGCAGAATGGTTGTTTTACTGCAGCGAACAGCGTGAATTTATCGGTAAAACACCCCGACCCGGTGCATTTATTCCTTCTCACCGAATACAATTGCCTGGTAAATAAAGATTTCAGCATCTTTATCTTTCCAGCCATCCCACCCTATTCCGGCTTTATCGCGGGCACAATGGCCAAGAAATTCCTCCAGGTTCCAGCCGGTTTCGGTTGCCACCTGCGGCAGGAAGGTCCCGCTGTGGCCACCTTTTTTAATATAAATGCCATCGATGCCAAGCTTAATGGAATTTGTATTCTCAATCTTTTGTAAGGGCGTAAGAACCGAAATTTCAATATCAAGCAGCCTGAGTTCAGAGATGCTAACTGCATCGAAACGGTAATCCTGGGTCGCTGATGCAATGGCCATTTTTTGAACTATCCTGTATAAAGGATAGTCGGCTTCGAAATGCCCGATGCAACCCCTGAGTTCGCCATGCTTTTTAAGAGTTACAAAAGCACCCGCCTTATCACGAAGTTGGGTCGGGGTGGATTCTATATCAGTTTGAGGAACAAGGTTCTCCTGGAGGTAGGTTTGAATAGTAGAGCGGGCTATGTGAAGGAGTTCTTTTTTATCCGAATCGGTTAAAATAGCTGGTTTCGGTTTTTGCCATGATACCGACAGGGCGAAATAGCCAACCACACGGTCCTTTTCCCCATACTGCGAATCGCCTGAATTCTTATAAAGTATCTGTTTATAGTTAATGTCGGGGAATCCTTGGGTCAGATACATCAGCGTTAAGACAGAAGGCCAGGAACAGCATCCGGTAACCAGGTTTTCGATCTTCTTTGCGGTACAACTTTCCACTGCATCAAGAAATATACTTGGGTTCCGGCTTCCTATGGCATCGGCAATTTGTTTGTCAGTAATAAGGGCTGCATCATAAGAAGGGTAATGCGAAAAATCAGTACTGATCACGAAAAGGTTTTCCGGTAAAAAATAAGGTTTCAATGCTTCGGCTATCAGTTTGCAGGTTCCGGGATCCTGGGTGCCCAACAGAATCGGGACAATTTTAAAATCCTTTTTTAAAAGATACTGCAGGAAAGGAATCTGTACTTCTATGCTATGCTCATCCACATGGTAGTGTGGATCGAACGAGAGGACTTTATTCTCCGACACAAGTTTATCAGCAATATCAAAGTCGGTATTTACAGTTCCCAGGGGCGTGATATAATCCCCGATGCTGTAAACCGATGCTCCAGCGAACGCATTGCGGTGACTGCAACCCACCACAAAGATGGTTTTGTATTGCTTTTCATGGTCAATCTGGTTAAAGGCCGCTGCAGCAACCTCCCCCGAAAACACGTAACCGGCGTGAGGCGAAATGATGGCCAGAACATCCTGTCGTTCTATACGATACGGGGCTTTTGAAAAAAATGCCTGGAACATCCGCTTTATTTCGGCGGGATCAGCAGGGTAAAAACTGCCGGCAACGGCGGGCTGGCGGTTTTGTAGGCTATCCGGAGTTTTCATAGTTACGGGTGGATTGGAATTCGACTGACAATTACTGCATAAATTGAACGCCAGCAGAGCGGCCAACAGGATAATTCTTACATGTTTGCCATTGAAAGCCAAGGCCTATGAATAATTTTGAACCTATAAAGATACAAATAATCCTGAAAAGATGCAATTGGGCATCACGGCGAAAGTGTCTTAATATGTTTCAAGCTTCAAAAAATTGTATTTTTGCACACCCCAATTAACATATCCCATTGAAAATAGCAGCTTTAGTCTCAGGAGGCGTCGATAGTTCGGTTATGTTGCACCTGCTTAAAGAGCAAGGCCACGAACCCGTGATCTTTTATATCCGTATCGGGATGAAAGACGAGGAAGGCTTCCTGGATTGCTCTTCCGAAGAAGATATTGAGCTTACAAGCTGGCTCGCAAAATATTACGGGCTTAAAATGGAAATTGTTCCTTTACATAAGGAATACTGGGACAATGTGATGGCTTATGCACTGGATGCCGTCAGAAAGGGGCTAACACCAAACCCGGATGTGATGTGCAACCGGCTGATCAAATTCGGGGAATTCGAAAAATACTGGGGCAAGGATTTTGATAAGATTGCGACCGGTCATTATGCCAATACCCTGGTTGAGGGAGGCAAAACCTGGCTGACTACTGCAAAGGATACTGTAAAAGACCAAACTGACTTCCTGGCCCAGATCACCTATCCCCAGCTGAGTAAGCTGATGTTCCCGGTTGGCGGTCTGATGAAAAGTGAAGTGAGGGCAATTGCCCATAAGCAAAATATGCCCAGTGCTCATCGGCGTGATAGCCAGGGAATCTGTTTCCTGGGGAAAGTAAACTATGTCGATTTCCTGCGAAAGTATATAGGTGAAAAGGAAGGCAATATAGTAGAACTGGAGACCGGCCGCATACTTGGCAAGCACAAGGGATACTGGTTTCACACCATTGGACAGCGAAAGGGGCTCAACCTGGGTGGAGGCCCCTGGTTTGTGGTAAAAAAGGACTCGCCAGCAAATACCATATTTGTTTCCAACGGCTATGACCCGGAATCGCAGTACCAGGATGTGATAAGCCTGGCTGATTTTCACTTTATAAGCGGAAAACCATGGGAAAATGAGGAGATACCACAGGAAATTACGTTCAAGATCAGGCATACCCCTGATTTTACTAAAGGGATACTGAAGAAAAGAGGGGATAAGTACCAGTTACAATCCTCGGTCCCGGTTTCGGGAGTTGCTGCGGGGCAGTTTGGGGTGATATACGATAAGGATTCGCGGATTTGTTTCGGCAGCGGGGTGATTGACGAGTAAAAAGCAGCAGTGAATGTTAACTCAGACCCATTAAATAGCTGTTTATCTGGTTCTTTGTCCTGCACCCCAACGATTGCACGTGATAGGATATAAAGATTCAACATTTTAATAAAAACTCATATGAAAAGCGTAAAATTCATTCTCAGCCTGGTTCTCCTGCTTGCCATGATCCTTTCATTCAATTCCTGCCACCAAGGGCCTATATACGAGAAGACCCTGAAGATGAAGAATTCCATCTGGGACCGTTTCGACCAGAAACTATTTGAAATTCCCATTGAAGAAACCGGCAAAAGTTACGACATCAGCCTCGTTGCAAGCAATACCAACCAGTTCCCCTATGACAACCTGCCTGTTTATGTAATAATCACTACCACTTCGGGAGAAGAGCGCATGCGCGAAATTACCTTGCCGGTGCGTGAAAACGGGAAGATGCTGGGCCTGGCAAAGGGCAATACCTGGGAGGTAAGTACCGTATTGTGGAGGAATATCAGTATGGCCGACAAAGGAAAATGCAAAATCAGCATTGAGAATATGATCCCCAAGATACAGACCGAAGGAATAGCCGAGATCGGGATTGTTGTTGAGAAGTCAAAGTAAGCGGGTTAAAGGCTTTCAAGGAGT
The DNA here is from genome assembly GCA_037128115.1 of Bacteroidota bacterium. Classification (GTDB taxonomy): domain Bacteria; phylum Bacteroidota; class Bacteroidia; order Bacteroidales; family UBA4417; genus UBA4417. The sequence continues at coordinate 9,640 of JBAXXB010000038.1, read as the reverse complement.
TGCCCTGCTGTAATTTTATCGTTTGCCAACTGCTGCTGAAGATCGCCCAGGCTGCCAAAGCGCTTTTCGTTGCGGATGCGCTCTACAAAGGACAATGTAATATCCTGGCTGTAAATATCTTCGTTAAAATCAAAAATATTGGCCTCTATTGTCAGACGATCGGCATCGATGGTAGGCCTGTAGCCAATATTGGTCATACCCTTGTATGACTGCCCATTCACATTAACCAGCGTGGCATACACTCCCTGGCCGGGTATAAGTTTGTAGGGACTGTCGGGTTTCAGGTTGGCTGTAGGATAACCGATATTCCGTCCGATTTTATTTCCCGTAACCACTTCCCCTTTCATGGTATAAGCATAACCGAGCATGGTTGCCGCGTGAAGGACATCCCCGTCGAGCAGTGCACGCCTGACGGATGAAGAACTGACGGTATGTCCGCCTACGGTCACCATAGGCATTTCATCCACTGTAAAATTGTATTGCTGACCCATTTGGCTTAGCAGGTCAAAATCACCCTGCCGGTTTTGCCCGAAAAAGTGATCATAGCCGGTTATCACATGGCTAACCTGTATTTTGTCAACTAATACGGTCTTGATAAAATCAGGAGGGGTAATTTTTGAAAATTCTCGGTCGAAGGGTATTACCAATACAACATCCACTCCCGAGATTTCAAAGCGCTGCAACTTTTCGTCGATCGTCTGCAGCAAGCGTACTTCTGCATGATGGGGAAGCACCAGGCGGGGATGGGGCTCGAAGGTAATGACTACCGATTCGCATTTTTTTTCGCTTGCTTTTGCTGCCAGGCTATCAATAATCTCCATATGCCCCAGGTGCACTCCATCAAAAACCCCAACTGTTGCCACCGGGTGGCAGGGAGAGAAGAACTCGGAAATCTGGTGGTAAATTCGCATTATCCGAGCTTAAACTAACTCATTATTCATCAGGTATGCTGCAATCTGAACGGCATTGGTCGCCGCTCCCTTGCGTAGGTTATCGGCCACAATCCAAAGATTGATGCTGTTAGGCTGCGATTCGTCGCGACGGATTCGGCCTACGAAAACCTCATCGCGCCCTTCGGCATACTTCGGCATAGGATAGATCGATTTTTCGGGATCATCCTGCACGACAATCCCCTTGGTTGAGGATAAGAGTTTTACGATCCATTCCATCTCGAATTCCTTTTCGAATTCCACATTTACTGATTCCGAATGACCTCCCGTGACCGGCACTCTCACTACCGTGGAAGTTACACGTATGGTATTATCGCCAAGTATTTTGCGGGTCTCGTTTAATAACTTGGTTTCCTCGGTCGTATACCCGTTGCTTTCGAATGTACCGCCGTGGGGGAATAAATTCATGTCGATCGGATGGGGGTATACCATATTAGTGCGTGTACCTGCTCTTTCGTTCATCATTTGCTCAACCGCTTTCTGCCCGGTGCCCGAAACAGACTGGTAGGTAGAAATGACCAGTCGTTTAATTTTCAGATGCTGATGCAGGAGCGACAAGGCCAGAACCAGTTGTATGGTGCTGCAATTGGGATTTGCAATAATTTTAGTCTTCTTATTCAATAGCGAAGCATTGATCTCCGGCACAATCAGGGGGATTTCGTCATCCATGCGCCAGGCCGAACTGTTATCGATCACAAAGGTTCCTGCTGCGGCAAAAAGTGGAGCATATTCTCTCGAAACAGAGGCGCCGGCTGAAAAGATTGCAATATCAGGCTTCATGGCTATCGCGGCCGTAATGCTCACAATTTTGCGGGGCATATTGTTGAAAAACAGGTTGTTGCCAACAGATTTTTCGGAAGCAACCGGTATTATTTCACTGATTTTATCAAAAGGAATATAGCGGGCCTCTTCCAGTACTTTAAGCATTACGCTGCCAACCAGACCCGTGGCACCTACTATGGCAATTTTCATAAGTTTCGGTTAATTAGTTCGAATTTTACTGAAATAGTATTAACTTTGATAACGTCTCAGTAATGCTACTATATTACTTCAAAATCGCTATTTATAACTGAACGAAAATTCTATTCCAGGAGTGCAAAAATACTACATTTAGCATCGTCGAGTGTCAATCGGAGGTATTATGCGAAAATTTCTACTCTTTTTAGGTGTTATTCTTATCCACCACTATACCATAGCCCAGTTCACCGACAATTTTGCGGATGGCAATTTAAACTATGACCCGGTCTGGTCAGGTGACCTTGCATTGTACAAAGTAAATTCTGCTTTTCAGTTGCAACTGAATGCCTCGGGCGAGGGCGTGGCATGCCTGGCTACGGCCAATGAGATGGTGCCGGATATGGAATGGAATTTCTGGGTAAAGCTCGCATTTGCCCCTTCGGATAATAACCTGGCCCGGGTTTACCTTGTTTCCGACCATGCGGATCTCAAAGGTACGCTCAACGGCTATTACCTTAAACTGGGTGAAACCGGTTCCTCCGACGCTATTGAACTCGTTAAGCAGGCAGGGAACATCCATACCGTTATATGCCGAGGCAATGAAGGATTTCTTGCATCTTCCTTTGCTATCCGAATAAAAGTGATACACTCAGCCGGAGGAAACTGGAAAGTGTATGCTGATCCGGTGGGTGGAGTATACTATCAACTGCAGGCAACAGGCTCAGATAACACTTTTACAGCGGGCTCCTTTTTTGGCCTGTATTGTAAATATACCAGCAGTAACAGCACGAAGTTTTATTTTGATGATTTCTATTCCGGCCAGGTTATTGTTGATACTGAACCTCCCGAAGTGCTCTCGGTTTCGCTGCCGTCGAACAACAGCATATCAGTGAGTTTCGATGAAGCTGTCGAAACTTCAGGTGCAACTAATAGTAACAATTATTCAGTTTTACCTGGTTCGCTTGTTCCTGTATCGGCCAGCCAGGATTTGGCTGAACCTTCACTCATTCTCCTGGTTTTTGACCAGGATTTCGCTCCTGATGTATCGTATTCCCTTGAAGTGACTAATATTAAAGACCTGGCCGGCAATGTAATGCCCACAGCCCGTTTCCCATTTATGAGGCACCGGGCGAAAACATTTGATGTGCTGATCAATGAAATTATGGCCGACCCCACACCTCCTGTTGGTCTTCCGAATGCCGAATATATAGAACTTTTTAACCGAAGTGCCTTCCCTGTGGAGTTGAAAGACTGGGTGCTACAGTTAGGTGTTAGTGAAAAAATCTTCCCGGAATTCACCCTTCCGGCCGGCGGATATATACTTTTATGTGACGACGATGCGAAAAATTTACTTGAGCCTTACGCGCCGGTGATTGATTTCAGCAGTTTCACAATAACCAATACTAATGGTGCAGCTACACTGAAAGATTCGTATGGTAGTGTGATTCATGCCGTTTCGTATACCGATTCCTGGTATAGAAGCAGTTATAAGAAGGACGGGGGCTGGTCGCTTGAACTTATCGATCCTTTAAATCCCTGTGGTGATGCTTCCAACTGGATGGCAAGCACCGATAATTCGGGAGGCACACCCGGAAGGGTGAATTCGGTAAATGCTCCCAACCCGGATACGCATCCTCCGATTATCAGTCGAGTAGGCATTAACGACGCCACACATATCACGGTATGGTTTTCCGAATCCTGCGACAGCTCATCTATGTCAGATAAAGCAATTTATACCGTTGATAACGGAATCGGGAACCCGCTTCTTGTCTCTTTACAAAGCCCGGCTTACAGGCTTGCATTTCTGACTTTACCTTCGCCTTTAAACAGTAACATTTTATATACGCTTTCCTGTACCGGTAACGTGACCGATTGTGCCGGGAACCTGGTTCCCGGTGGAACTTCTGCGCAATTTGCTATTCCATTGGATGCAGAGGCTAACGATATTGTGATCAATGAACTGCTTTTTGATCCACCAGCTGGCTGTGTTGATTTTGTGGAAATCTATAACCGGTCTGATAAGGTGATTGACCTGAAAGATTTGATACTGGCAAATTACGATACTATAAACCAAGTGATAACGGATTATAATGAAATCAGTTCTGAGTCGTTCCTGATTCTTCCGGGAGCATATTTTGTACTTACAACGGATAGTGCTGCTATTAAGACTTTTTACAAAACCACAAACCCATTAGCATTTATAAACACCGAAACATTTCCTGCTATGAATAACGAGGATGGGCTGGTGGCACTCACTACCAAAGGTGGAAATGTCATTGATCTGGCAGCTTACACTGCTACTATGCAATACCCTTTGCTTATAAGCGTGGATGGTGTTTCACTCGAAAGGATCAGCCCTGAGAGACCTTCGAAGGAAATCTCCAACTGGCATTCGGCTGCCGAAACGGTTGGCTATGCCACTCCGGGCTATAAAAACTCTCAATTTGGGCTTGCCGGCGCTGATGAAAATGAAATCAATCTTACGCCCGACATTTTCTCACCCGACAATGACGGGTATAATGATAACCTCTTCATAAACTGCACTTTTGGTGCCCCTGGGTACAATGCAAGCATCAGCATTTACGATTCTGAAGGCAGGCTCGTCCGTAACCTGGTGAGCCATGAATTATGTGGAACTTCATCTGCTTTTACCTGGGACGGTATTACCAACGAGCGGTTGAAAGCTTCCATAGGAAGGTATATTGTATTTCTCGAAATCTTCGATCTGCAGGGAAACGTGAAGCGATACAAAAAGGCAGTTGTGTTGGGAGGAAAGTTGTAAAATACAATGTAGGGAGTGCATATTCCGTTATGCTTTTTATTAGTTAGTTCGGATGGCCAGCACAAAGAGGACTCGCTCCTCCCCAATTGTCTGATCATCTTTATATTTCTCCCTTTTCCATACGGAAGTGACCGAAACTTCCGCATACATCTGATATTTGCTCCTTTACGGAAGAATGACTGAACAAATAAGTAGTACATTGGTTGTATATTTGATTACAGTCTGTAAGGAAGAAGGCGCCAGGCAGAAAAGCAGGAACCTGGTGAAAAAAATCCCAACTGAGATGTTTCGAGGATCATACCTGAAAAGGAAGGGTCATTTGGTTAACCTCCTAGTTGATAACGGGATCAAATAATTATTTATCTTTGCCGCCCCGTTTCCAGCAAGAGCACAAAAAGGGGACCACACATAAATTTAATCAAGTCGATTCAGCTATGAAGACCCTCCGTAGCACTGCAGCCATATTAATTTGGCTTTTATTTTCCACTGTTGCCAGAGCACAGCCACCAGGATATTACACAAATGCTGCTGGGAAAACCGGAGTAGATCTACAAGTGGCACTATATAATATCATTAAGAATCACACATCTGTAACTTATACCCCAGGTGTTTGGAATGCTTATTACACTACCGATGTTAAACCCAATGGTAAGGTTTGGGACATATATAGTGATGTTCCGGGAGGAACTCCTCCATATGAATACACACTAGGTTCTAGCCAATGCGGTACTTCTACCCAGGAAGGTGACTGCTATAGTCGTGAACATTCTTTCCCTCAAAGCTATTTCGGTGGTCTGGCTCCAATGGTTACTGATTTATTTCACATTTTTCCAACTGACCAATACGTGAATGGAACAGGACACAGTAATCACCCTTATGGAACCGTATTAGCTCCCACTTATACTTCTTTGAACGGAAGCAAGCGTGGACCTTGTACTTTTCCCGGTTATACAGGAACCGTGTTCGAACCAATAGACGCATATAAGGGAGATATTGCTAGAGCATACTTTTACATGGCAACGTGTTACGAGAATCTGATAGCCGGATGGAAAGGGAACAACACAGAAGGGGATGTTATTCTTGACGGGACGTCTTATCCTGCATTTAAAACATGGTACGTTAACTTGTTGCTCGCCTGGAACGCCGCCGACCCGGTAAGCCAGAAAGAAATTGACCGGAACAATGCAGTGTATGCTATCCAGAATAATCGCAACCCGTATATCGACCATCCGGAATATGTATCCATGGTTTGGGGCACAGCCTCCGGTTTATCTGTCACCCCTGGGACGATAACCGGGTCAGGCTATACCGTCGGGGCCGGGAGTTCTCCCTCACAAAGTTATACGCTGAGCGGCACCACTCTTTCACCGGCCAGTGGGAACATTACTGTGACCGGCAGCACTGATTTCGAGGTTTCGACCAATAATTCCACTTTCGGCAATACAGCCACACTGGTATATACAGCATCAACACTTGCCAATACGGCTGTTTATGTGCGTCTAAGGACCGGGCTCTCCACCGGGAATTACAATAACGAACTGGTAGCAAATACCGGGGGCGCTTCCTCGGCGGTAAATGTGAATTGCAGCGGGGTCGTTGCTCCTGCAACCCTTCCCGAGCCCACCAATTACGCCTCCAATTTCTCGGCACATAATATTCACCTGCAATGGGTCGACGCCACCGGGACCATCGTACCAACAGGTTACCTTATCCGCATGAGTTCAGTTGGCTTTAGTTCAATTGCGGCCCCTGTCGACGGAACTCCTGTTGCCAACAGTGCAACTGACTTAAATGTTGCCTATGGACAGCAGAGTGCCTGGTTTACTAGCCTCAATCCTAATACGACCTATTATTTTAAAATGTATGCCTATACCGGCAGCGGATCCGCTATCGATTACAAGACCAGTGGCACAGTGCCACAGTTGCAGCAGAATACAGGCTTGTAAAGTCAATAATTGAAACGGCAAAAGATGCACATTCGAGGGAATAAAACCGGATTGAGCGTATTTTGCGACTCCTGATCCCGTCATTTTCTCTCTTACTCAATAAGAACCTGCCTTTCAGGGGGGGCAATATAGCCTGTTTATTTTCCGTTTCTACATTATCCTCCTTGCATCCCGCCTTGCTTTTGAAGCATAGCTTGCAGTAGTATTAAATTTTTGTAAACCAAGGCTTTGAAAAATAATTTCTTCTTATATTTGCATCCCTGATTTGAAAGAGCAATAAAAATATATTTCTTGTTGCAGTTTCCTTTCTTCATTAATCAAGCATTGCATGCAGACCCCTACTAAAAAATAGTTTTACCTTTAAAACTAGATCAATATGAAAAATACCTTACAACATCTGCGCACTATAACATTTGCAGTTATTGCATTAATTGTGCTTATTCCTGGATTAAGTTTAGGGCAAATTGCAGCCTGGGATTTTGCAGGAGTAGGATCCTCATCTTTGCCAACCTATGCTGCAACAACCTTTACTTCAAATTTAGTTTCAACTTCCGGTGCATCAAATATCACAAGGGGAGCAACTGCAGGATGGAGTACAGGTGGCAATTCTTTCAGGACTACTGGCTTTAAAAATGAAGGAATTTCTATAACCAATACCGATTATTTCCAGATAACTCTCACGGCAGCAACAGGCTTTAAAGTGTCTCTTTCAACCATTGATGCAAAGTTTGGAGGGTCAGGCTCTTTTTATGCAACTCCCGGGGTAACCTCACAATTTGCTTATAGTTTAGACGGATCAACGTTTAACTTGATTGGCTCACCTGTTCAATCCACATCATTGACTTTGGCACAGATTTCATTAACCGGTATAACTGCGTTACAAAATGTTGCTGCAGGAACAACTATCACCTTGAGATATTATGCTAGTGGCCAGACTACTACCGGAGGTTGGGGTTTTCTGTCAGCAGCCACCGCAGGCACAAACGGTCTAGCCATTGGGGGTACCGTAAGCAGCACTTCAGGAAGTGCCCCGGTTATTACTACCCCCACTGCTACCGGCATTACTACTTCTTCAGCAAATCTGGGTGGCAATATTACCTCAGATGGAGGCTCTGCTATCACTGAAAGAGGTACAGTTTGGAAAGCTGGTTCGGGAGTTACCATTACTGATAATCCGCTTGCTGAAGGAGGCACCGCAACAGGTGTATTCTCTCACCTGCGTTCGTCCCTGCCTGCAGGTACAACAATTTTTTACAGGGCCTATGCTATAAACGGGATAGGTACTACCCTTTCGGCGGAAAGCAGTTTCGCTACACTTTCGAATGAACCCAGCAATCATGCCAGTTCTTTCACAGCGACTGCCAACTCCCAAACCTCTATCACTACTACCTGGAGCGATAACGACGGGGCACAGGCCGCTTCGGGTTTCCTGGTAATGGCTAACCTGACCGGAACTTTCACCGATCCTGTGGATGGGGTTGCCCAAACAGGTGGCGTTAGCCTAAGTGGAGGTTCGGAGGTGGTAAACGTACTACATGGTGTTCAAACTTATACCTGGAGTAACGGGCTCAGTGCCGGGACCACCTATTACTTTAAAATTTTCCCGTACAACGGCTCTGGTACTTCCATCAATTATAAAACCGATGCAACCGTTCCAACTGCCAATGCAACAACCACCGCTGCTTTGGATGCAACTTCGGAAGTTTCGGGCCCGGTACTGGGGAGCCAGCCTAATCCTGTTACCATATCCTCCTTGATTACAACCGATGTGGCCGCAGTCCGTGTTTTCGACATGAATATTGTTGATTATGCAACCAGCGATGCGCAGCCGACAAAAGTCACACAGGTTACAGTTAAGGCGGGGGCTAACAATACAGCCAACTGGGCAAATACGATACTGGGTGTAAAACTTTCCGTTGACGGAGGAACTTCTTTTGTGACTATGGGATCAGCTGTAATCACGGCTTCTTCTATTGTTATCCCTATAACTGCAGGAAATTTGAATGTGCCCAATGCAGGGACTCTGACACTTTCGTTATATATATATTTAAAAGCTTCCGGTCTTACCGATAACCAGGTCCTGGAATTCAAAGTGGATGCAACAGCTGCTTCACATGGCTTTACTGCTGATCCGACCGGCTCAACCTTCCTCGCTACTTTTTCAGCAGCGCCCGTTTCGAGGCAGATACTGATTGATGTGGCAGCTACCAAGTATAATTTTTCGACCCAGCCATCGAATACCACGGTGAATACAAATTTCAGTGCAGCCATTGAAGCCATTGATGCTAACGGAAACCGCGACCTGGATGCCACGGGCGTCGTTACCCTGGCCGCATCGGCTGGAACCCTGTCATCGGTGATCGGGCTGACCCCAAACCTGGCAGCTGGAGCTTTTTCGTGGACCGACCTGCAAAATAATACGGCAGGAACAGGAATAACACTGATTGCGACAGGTTCGCTACCCACGGCTACCAGCACAACTTTTAAAATATTCTCTGCACAGCCGACTATCCAGGCATCCGCCATAGTTTTCGCCAATGTAGGCTTAAACTCTATGACTGTAAGCTGGATAAAAGGCAACGGTGCGAACCGTATCCTGGTTGCAAAAGCTTCGGGTACTCCGACTGTGCCAACCAATGGTACCTCCTATGCCGCAAATTCAGTTTTCGGAAGCGGGGGAACCATAGCCGCAAACGAATTTGTTCTCTACAACGGTGCTGGAAGTACGGTAGATATTACAGGTCTCACTGCAAGCACTTCTTATACATTTAAAGTTTTTGAATACAACGGTAGTGCTGGCACTGAAAATTATATGATCACCAGCAATGCAACCAGCCAGGCAACCGGTAGCCTGAGCTATTATTCGAACGGAAGCGGCGACCCGGCTGTGCTGACCAACTGGAAAACCAACCGCGACGGAAGCGGGACAAGCCCTGCGAATTTTACCTCAGGTGAAACCTTTGTGATTGAAAACGGGGATAATATGAGCACCACCACGCCCTGGG
>JBAXXB010000037.1:0-22537 GCA_037128115.1 Bacteroidota bacterium | reverse complement strand
GAAGCCGTGGTTGATGCAATGGTTTCTGTGATTCTAACGTATGAGAAAATGTCGGAAACAGCCAGGGCTGAACTCTCGGCATCAGCAGTTTCTCTCGCCCGGACTGCCTTATGGAGCAACCTCCTTATTTATTATAAGGAAGCATATTCCCTGGCGTTAGAAAAAGTAGCTGGCCGTTTTGATCTGTTCAAGGATAAACGGCAGGCTGAAACGGTGATCAGTGTGAACGGTAAAAAATCGGCTCATCCTGAATGGCGTAAAGTACTGGTTAATCATGTTTTTCCCGAAGCTTTGCAAGGCTTATTAAAACTCAGTCATAACCTGTATTGGTGCTGGAACAGTGAAGCAACAGACCTTTTCCGTTTGATAAATCCCGACCGTTGGGAGTATTCCGATCATAATCCGATAGCTCTCCTTGAATCGCTCACCCTCAGCCAATTGCAGGCCCTGGAGAAAGATGCTGATTTCATGATACGGCTTAAGGAAGTTATTGCGCATTTCGAAGTCTATATGGCCGGAGCTGCTGAAAAAAAGAAGCCTACCATTGCTTACTTCAGCATGGAATTCGGACTACACGAAAGCGTTCAGATCTATTCGGGGGGATTGGGCGTTCTTGCAGGAGATTACCTGAAAGAAGCTTCCGACTCGAATGTGGATATGATGGGCGTAGGTTTGTTGTACCGCTATGGCTATTTTAAACAGGTGCTTTCGCCTCATGGTGAACAGATTCCTCAATATTTCCCGCAACGATTCAACCATTTGCCTTTAAAGCCCGTTCGCAATGCTGCCGGTGAATGGGTCATGATCAGTATTTCGTTACCCGGGCGAAACCTTTATGCGAAAGTATGGCAACTGGATGTGGGCCGAATTCCTTTGTATTTGCTGGATGCAGATATTGAAGAGAATTCTGAAGCCGACCGTTTTGTTACGCATCAGCTATATGGCGGAGATCTTGAAGTCCGGTTTAAACAGGAACTTTTACTCGGTGTTGGTGGTATACGCATGCTCGAAGCCATGGGCCTGGAGCCTGATTTGTACCATTGTAACGAAGGCCATGCCGCATTTATAGGCATAGAGCGTCTGCGTGAGTACGTACAGCATCACCAGCTGTCATTTCTCCAGGCAATTGAACTGGTAAGAGCCTCTACATTGTTTACCACCCACACGCCTGTACCTGCCGGGCACGATGCATTTACCGAGGATCTGCTCCGGACCTATATACCACATTATGCTGTCCGCCTCAATATTTCATGGAATACATTTATGAACCTGGGACGTCATTTCGAGAATGTATCAGATCAGAAATTCTCAATGAGCGTTCTGGCTGCCAAGCTTTCGCAGGAAATGAACGGGGTTAGCCGCATACATGGGCAGGTGAGCAGGCAGATGTTCAAAACGATGTATAACGGATTTTATGAAAATGAGATCCATATCGGTTACGTCACCAATGGTGTTCATTTCCCGACCTGGGCGAACGCCAGGTGGAAAAAACTATATAAACAGGAATTCGGTGCCGGATATCTGGCTGATCAGTCGAACCCTGAATACTGGAAAAAAATCCACAATGTACCTGACGAAAGGATATGGCAGATCAGGCAGGCGCTCAGGGACGAACTGGTGAGCTATATTAAAAAACGCCTTTTGGATTCGATGGGGACGAGTTCCGAGAAACCCAAGCAACTCATACAAATCGTCGATTCCCTGGACAGCAACGCGCTTACCATTGGTTTCGCGCGAAGGTTTGCAACATACAAACGGGCACATCTTATCTTTTCGAATATCGAACGGCTTGAACAGATTCTGAATAACCCGAAATTCCCGGTTCAGTTTGTTTTTGCTGGTAAAGCCCATCCTGCCGATAAGGCAGGTGCCGATCTGATCAAACGTATCGTGGAAGTTTCACGCATGCCACAGTTTGTGAGCAAGATCATTTTCCTTGAAAATTACAATATGGCTATGGCCAGGAAACTGGTACAAGGCGTTGATATATGGCTCAATACTCCGACGCGCCCCCTGGAAGCCAGTGGAACAAGCGGTGAGAAAGCCGTTATGAACGGCGTGGTAAATTTCAGCGTACTCGATGGCTGGTGGGCCGAAGGCTACCGCGAAGATGCCGGTTGGGCGCTCAAAGAAGAACGCACCTACGAAAATCAGCAATTCCAGGATGAACTTGATGCCGAAACCATTTACAACATACTGGAGGACGAGATCATCCCCACGTTCTACGACCGCGACACTGATGAAGTTCCTCATGCATGGATTAAATTTGTAAAAAATACTATTGCCGGTATTGCTCCCCATTTTACTATGAAGCGCCAACTCGACGACTACTATAGCCGTTACTATCAAAAACTGGCCAAACGATCAGCTTTGCTGGAGGCAGATGATAACCAGGCTGCCCGTAGCCTGGCATCCTGGAAATTCAGGATGATACGAAATTGGGATGGTATTGAGGTTGTGGATGTTATATACCCTGATTCAACAAACCAGGCACTGAACCTGGGTGACTTTTTCAATGCAGAACTAGTACTTAGTTTAGGTGATATAGCCCCTGATGATATAATGATCGAGATGATATCTGGGCAGAAGGTCAATGATCAGATGCTTGAAACACAGGCAATTCGCGAATTACAACTCATGAAAGTGGATGGCAACTTAGCTCACTTCTCCATTGGGATTGAAACCTCACTAGCCGGTGTGTTTGACTTTGCCTTCCGCATAACGCCTAAAAACCCCTTACTGCCGCATCGTATGGATTTTAACCTGATAAAGTGGGCTTAAACCGAAAAACTGAAAATTTTTAAGGTTTGTGCCTACCCCCATAACCCCAGTTACTGCTCATTAATAATGACCATCTAAAACTCTTTAACCTAATAAATATGAAACTACTCGAAGGAAAAGTGGCCCTTATTACCGGTGCCTCCCGTGGGATTGGCAAAGCCATAGCTATAGCATTTGCCCGGCAGGGAGCTTCAGTAGCTTTTACTGATGTTCGCCGCGACGAGATCATGGAAGCCACAGAACTCGAAATCCAGGCCCTGGGTGTAAAAGCAATCGGCTATGCTTCCGATGCAAGTTCATTCGAGGACAGCGAGCGTGTAGCAAATGAAATTGCTGCAGCCTTTGGCCGTATCGATATACTGGTGAACAATGCCGGTATTACCCGCGATAACCTGCTGATGCGCATGACTGAATCAGACTGGGACCTAGTAATAAAAGTCAACCTGAAATCAGTTTTCAACCTGACCAAAGCTGTACAAAAATATATGTTGAAACAGCGTTCCGGCTCTATTATCAATATGAGTTCGGTGGTTGGAATTAACGGCAATGCCGGACAGTCGAATTACTCTGCCTCAAAAGCAGGTTTAATCGGCTTTACCAAGTCAGTGGCACAGGAATTGGGTTCCAGGAACATACGTTGCAATGCCATTGCTCCTGGTTACATCGAAACAGAGATGACCGCCAAATTATCTGAAGAAGTCCGCACCCAATGGGCCGCGCAAATACCGCTTCGCCGCGGAGGTAAACCCGAAGATGTGGCCCAGGCATGCGTTTTCTTTGCTTCCGATCTTTCGGCTTATGTTACCGGACAGGTACTTAGTGTCTGCGGGGGAATGAATACCTAATTTCAGCTTTTTTCCATTAAATTAGAAGCGGATTTTCCAAGGGGAATCCGCTTCTTTTAGTATGGAAATGAACAGGGCCCCTATAGGAGATTGCATTGTTATTCAATCCCGGCCCGGTTACTTCTTCTTTCCAACAATAGGGTATCTCTCCATATCCCATCCATCTTCCCGATTTTTTCGCGATATCCTACCAGGCGGAATCCTAACTTATAATGGATGTGCAGGCTTGCCTTGTTTTCAGGGAATATTCCGGACTGCAAGGTCCAGATTCCGCATGTCTCATTTTCGGCAATAAGTCTTTCCAGTAGCAGGCTTCCGACTCCTTGGCTTTTCAAATCATTGTCTACATACACACTCACTTCGGCCACCCCCTGCATAGACGCATCGCCCCGAAACAGCTGACAAAGCTGCCCATCTTATAACTTGGCCTTCGCAACAAGCTACTATCCTGCTTTCGGCTAAATGCCCTGTATTCCATATTTCACAGGTAGGTACATCCTGCTGGAAAGTGGCATTGCCCGTTTCTATGCCTTGCAGGTAAATAGAGGCAATGGCAGCCCAATCTGTGTCGAGCATTGGCCGGAATAAGATTTCGCCTGTGTTTAGTTTATATCCCGGGTTTTCGGACAAAGAGTTCATACTAATAGCAAGTTATTTTTTTATTATGTAAAACTTGGAGTAATAAGCTCTAAGTATTCCTCTGGGAATTTTCATGGTGTTTTGGCTAACCTGTTAATATGGAATGAATTAAAATGGATTTATCTGTTATGCATATGAGGGAGCAGAATTTTGAAAAGTACCTGACTCAAAAGAGCAATAGCCAGTCCCAAGGCAAAATCATACCAAGTCAACCGAAATTGTTTCGGTTGACATAATCAACAGATAAGGAAATGTTTCGTAACTGAACCTTATTTTTCTTTCGGAACCAGCATGGCCAGGAAGAAGAAGATCCCCAGCAGTAAAAAATTATAAGCAGGGTAAAAATAGGTCGTCCAGAAATGTCCAAAAAGTTTATTGCCTGCGAGTACAGCTATCATTCCCAAAATCATTAATAAGACACCAACAGCTCCGCTGAGCCAGGCTAAATTTTTGAGTATGTTTTTCATAATGGCTGAGTATTAATAATTGAATGTTATACAATAGTAAAGATACGAAACATTTTTAAAATCTAATGGAAGTAGGCGTTTATTTTTTTTCAACAGAGGCTTGAGCCCTTCCGTGCAAGCAAGATCATGGATAATATTATAGAAGACATTTTCAATTCACATCCAATTCGACTATATTTGTATAAGGAAAGGAAATAAGGTTCCAGGGGATATTTACAGGACCTGAAGTTCCTATAAATCAATTTATTGAAAGTTGACTTCTCGTAAAAAAAACCGGGATTGTTCTATAGTAAGATCAGTTTATTGACTCTGCCATGAAAAAGTGTATTCTGTCTTTCCTTTTTGCACTCTTACTGGGATTTAACATGTCTGCCCAGCATCCGGTAATGCATACCACTGGAATAAACTATGCCGTGGCACATGATGTTTCCCCTCCATTAAAGGTCATGCAAATGCTGGAACCTGCAACCCAAAATGCGAGGTGGGAAAAAGGGGAGATTCCTAATAAGTTTTTCCCTTTCTACTGGAATGATAAATACACGGCGGTTGTAAAAACTAATACTATTGATCCCGTAATCCAGGATAAAATGGGCTTGCTCCAGCCAATCATCCCTGAATTAAACTTTAACGGCATTGTTGGAGATGGCAACACTGCTCCCTCGGATGCAAATGGTGCTGTGGGAATCAATTATTTTATTGAAACGGTGAATACCGCTTTTGCTGTTTACACTAAATCCGGCGCTTTGGTCTATGGGCCTGCAAACCTGAAAACTATCTGGCAGGGTTTTCCCGGTAATTATACGAGTGATGGCGATCCAATAGTTTTGTTCGACCACCTGGCCAACCGATGGCTTATAAGCCAGTTTTCACTACCTAATTATCCCAACGGTCCTTTCTACGAGCTCATAGCCATTTCCCAAACGGAAGACCCAATGGGTTCATGGAACCGCTATGCTTTCCAGTTCAGCCAGATGCCTGATTACCCCAAACTTGGTGTATGGCCTGATGGATATTATTTGTCTGTAAATTCATTTACATCAGGAACTTCTAGCTGGGTTGGACCATTAGCTGCTGTACTTGAGCGTGACTCCATGCTTGTTGGTAATTTGGCACGAATGGTTTTCTTCCAGCAGGGGCCTGAATTAAATTCATTGATACCAGCCGACCTTGACGGGCCTACATCCCCTGCAGGGACTCCCGGGTACTTTCTTTCAGCCGTGGATGATGCCATGGGAGATACTGCGGACCAACTCCGCCTGTATGAACTTCATGTGGATTGGCCGAATAACGCCCAGGCAACGTTCTCAGGTCCTTCAATTATCAATACTGCCGCCTTCGATATGAACATGTGCGGGAACTCCGGTTCGGGGTGTATTCCCCAGAAGGGTACAAGCAGGAAGCTGGAAGCATTGCCTCATTATCTCATGTACAGACTGCAGTATCGGAATTTTGGCGCCTACCAGTCTATGCTGATAAATCATTCCGTTAATGCCAATGGGGATGACCATGCGGGTGTGCGATGGTACGAACTTCGAAAAACCAGCAATGAATGGAATATTTACCAGCAGGGAACTTATGCCCCTGATGCCCTGCATCGCTGGATGGCAAGCATCGCCATGGATGTTAACGGCAATATTGCCATGGGGTATTCTGTTTCAGGCGACACTGTTTTTCCTTCAATCGGGGTGTCCTGCCGACGGGCCGGTGATCCACCAGGCCTTATGACATCCCTGGAAGAAATGATTATAGAAGGAACAGGATCCCAGTTAGGTACAAGCCGTTGGGGCGATTATACTTCACTTAGTATTGACCCGGCTGACGATGAAACGTTTTGGTACACAAACCAGTATTACCCGGTTTCCAGTTCAATGAAGTGGAGCACACGAATTGCTTCATTTAGCATTAATGACCTCCCGCTAAATGCAGAAAATCGAAATATACCTGCAAAGAGCCCACATTTGAATTGCAATATTCCTAACCCGTTTTCCACCGCTACAACGATCCGATGGACCCTAGCCGGTCCATGCAAAGTGCGGATAAAGGTATTTGATATTCGGGGGAAAACAATGAAAATGCTGGTGGATGCGAATCAGGAGGCCGGGGAGCATTCGGTTGAATTAAATGCTTCGGGCATGGCTGCCGGGGTTTATCTCTGTATGTTCACAGCAGCGGATACGGCTGAGACGCAAAAACTGGTGATTATTAAATAGGATCGTATAAGTAAGCAGATTATCTCTTTTGTAGAATTAAGTTTCTGATACAATTATTTTTTCCTACTGCCATTTAGCCCTCGTATATATACAATCAGAGGGGAAGCCGTTGGCTTATTCACATATCAATGTCTATTCAACGCCAAATGCTATTTCCTAACCGGTCTTTTTTGTTTTACTTTAAACAGTCCCACAAAAACTGAGTAGCCCACCAGGGCACCAAAACCTATTTGTTTCATAACACCCAGCAAATCAGTGGTCTGCCATTCCTGCATGACCTTACCATTTTTCACTTTTCGGATAAAAATCCCATGGATTTCCAGGTTTTTTTTATTGGCCGGGGCGCCCATAAATTTTCCGGTATTAACTGCCGTCGAAATAAATCGCACCGAAGCCTGGTCACCATCAACCAGGATATGGGGAAATACCATTTTCAAATTTGAAAATGCTGCCTTCATATCCTGCATAAAACCAATGTATTCATCTTTGGTGAAGACAAAACCATCTCCTGTGTATGTGAAATTGTCATCCAATAAATCAGCCAGGTCATTCCAGCGGCCTTCGAGTATAGCATAGGATACTGCCAGGGCTGTTTTTTTCACTTCTTCCTTTTCCATTTTTTTTACTTTTTTTGTGAACGGCAAAGGTCCGCCTTATACTTGTATTTGACAATATACTACCCAAAATGAAAGTACTATGCTTTTCGTAAGTATATTAACTAATAGTACTTTTGTAAAAAAATATATACGTATGAAAAGATACGAATTGGATGGCACTTTCTTTTATTGCCCGGTTGACCTGACCCTTTCGGTGATTGGTGGCAGGTGGAAAGGTTTGGTATTCTGGAATTTACGGGATGGGAAGAAAAGATTCGGCGAATTAAAAAAGATACTTGTGGGTATAAATGACAAAATGCTGACCCAGGTATTGCGGGAACTCGAAAAGAGTGGTGTGGTGAGCCGGAAAGTATATGAGGTCATTCCACCGAAAGTGGAATATTCGTTGACCGAAGAAGGTAAAAAGCTTTTACCTGTTATGGCACTCATGTCCGATTGGGGCGAAAAATTTGAAGTCAGGCAGTTTGCTGAGACTTCCGCCTGAAAATAACATTTCCCGGTCTATTTACTGATGACATTGCCACCTGCAATAAACCGGGAAATTCAGAATTAATCCTTTATTAACTATTTGGAGTCTTTTTCTAGCTATTCAAAGGAGGCGGATTTTAATCGTGGTGATGTCCACCAGCTCCGTGAGCATGGCCATGGCTTAGTTCTTCATCGGTAGCAATGCGTACTTCAATGACTTTACCTATAAAATAAAGTACATTTCCGGCCATAGGGTGATTGAAATCCATACGAACTGAATCCTTGCTAACGCTTACAACGGTACCCTGTAACATATGCCCCTGCTCATCACGCATAGGGATTACATTGCCTATAGCAAGAAGTTCATCATCCGTCTTGCCTTCGATCATAAAAATACTCTTATCGAGGTCAATAACAGCATCCTGATCCAATTCGCCATACGCATCGTCGCTGGATAGGGTAAACTCAAAAGCATCGCCGGCGTTAAGCGTGCTCAGGTTTTCTTCAAATTTTGGTAACATCTGGCCGTTTCCGTAAAGGAATACCAGTGGATCTCCGGCCCTGGTTTCTTCGATTATTTCACCCTTTGCGTCGTCGCGTTTCAGAACATAGCTGAGGGATACTACTGTGTTTTTTGTGATTTGCATGCTTTTGTGATTATTAGATTATTATGTGACAATTAACTTAAACAATTAAGGTGCATATTGTGTTTAGGGTCGACTTTCTTTTATTCTATGGCTGTTGAATCAGCCGTTGTCGCTAGTGAATCAGCTTTAGGTAGTACCGTTTGGCAATTGTAAGGTTTACTGATCTTTATGGCTGGCTTAGGGAATTTCAGACGGTAGGTTTTTAAGCTTTCATCTTTCAAAACTTTTGCCATGAACCTTCCATATACAGGCTGGGCTGTCCTAAGACCTTCACCAATATGTGATGTTTTGAAATGGATGGACCTGTCATCGTTACCTACCCAGCAACCTGCAACCAGCCCTGGTGTAACACCCACAAACCAGCCGTCAGAATAGTCTGATGAGGTTCCGGTTTTGCCACCGAATTCCGTTCCATACCGGAACAGGTCGTATTCAAAGAGCCCCTGAGTTGTTCCTCCCGGCTCGGTAAGCCCCCCCCTTAGCATAATACTCATCAGGAAAGCCGTTTCCGGGTTTAAAACCTGTTTCTTCTTTGGTAAAGCTTCATAGATGACCTTCCCGTCACGATCCTCAATACGGGTCACCAGTATTGGTTCCACAAGCGATCCGTCATTAACAAAAGTACAATAGGCGTTCACCATTTCTTCGAGCGTAACATCACTCGATCCCAGGCAAATGGAAGGTACTTCAGCCAATTCCGATTTTACACCCAGTTTGTGTGCATACTCAATCACTTTTTGCCAGCCGATTTTTTGAGCCAATTGAACTGCAATGGAATTGACTGAACGGGCAAATGCATATTTCAGGGTCATGCTGCCGGCATGGGTTCGGTCGACATTTTTAGGACTCCATTCTTTCTCTTCGCCTTTTTCGGTATATTTTATCGATACAGGCTGATCCGTCAACAAGTCGCACGGGCCATATCCCTGGTCGAAAGCCGCCGTATAGACGAATGCTTTGAAGAGTGATCCCGGTTGGCGTTTCGACTGGTTAACATGATCGAATTTGAAATACTTGTAATCGATGCCACCCACCCAGGCTTTTATATACCCAGTATTGGGTTCCATAGCCATAAACCCGGTCTGGAAAAATTTCATATAGTATTTCAACGAATCCAGGGTCGACATGAGGGTATCGCGTTCGCCCCGGAAAGTAAATACGCGCATGGTGTGCCTCCCGGAAAGTGACAAGCGTATACTGTCGTTTCCAGCCCCATACCGCGCTTCGAGTGACTTATACTGTGGAAGATCTATGGCTTTTTTCAGAAAAAAGCCGGGAATCTCTTTCCCTTTATCATCAATCCATGGCCTGACCGTTTGGCTGCCCGACTGATCAAAAACTTTTTGCAGGCTCTTCATATGCTCGGCCACCGCTTCTTCAGCATAAGTCTGCATGCGTGAATCGATGGTAGTATATATTTTTAAGCCGTCGTTCCACACATCATTACCGGTCTCCTTGCTCCACGACTGAAGGTCACGGACCAAAGCATCGCGCAGGTATGTCATATTGCCTTTCGAGAAGCTCTTGCGCTGGTAATGCAACTTTAACGGCCTTGCAATCAGTGAATCTTCCTCGGGCTTGCTGATATAACCATACTTTTCGAGTTGACCCAATACCTGGTTCCTGCGCGAAAGCGAACGTTCAGGGTTCGAAACCGGGCTGTAGGAGGAAGGAGCCTTTAACAAGCCGACCAATACTGCGGACTCATTGTACGTAAGCTGAACAGGTTTCTTGCTGAAAAAGGTGGAGGCTGCCGAGTTAATACCGTAAGCGTGACTGCCAAAGTCAACCGTGTTGAAATACATGGTAATGATGTCTTCTTTGGAATAATACAGTTCAATTTTCACCGCAATGATCCACTCTTTTGCCTTGCTGATCAGGGTGGAGATACCGGGTATATATCCCAATGGGCCGGTAGAGTAATCTTTCCGCGTCTTAAAAAGGTTCTTGACAAGTTGTTGTGTTATAGTACTTCCACCCCGTCGGTCGCCCCGCATTACCGACCACATGGCTGCAAATGTCGCCTTGATGTCGACGCCATGATGTTTGTAAAATCGCACATCTTCGGTAGCAATCAGCGTGTTGACCAGGTTTTTTGGTAAATCCTCATAAACCGCCGGGGTGCGGTTTTCGGTGTAAAGAGTGCCAATAAGTTTGCCATCAGCCGAGTAAATTTCGGATGTAAGGTTGACATTCGGATTTTTGAGTTCCCTCACATTGGGTGACCTTCCAAAGAGCCAGAAAAGATTAATATCGATGGCCAGGGTCAGGATCAGGAAAAAGGCGATGCTGTAAACACCAGCCAGCAATACTTTCATCCATAAAGGAGATTCACGGGGAATCCTGACCCAGTCTCTGATTAAGTATTTCAGGCTGTAATATAATCTCAGTGCTCTTTCACTGAGTAAGCCCAGCTTACTTTTGAGGGTACTGTCCTTCATTTTGACGGGTATCTTTCTTTTGGATTAAAATGCAAAAATACTCCATTTTCACTTCAATTCCTTGCAGGCGCATGTTAAGCCACAACTTTACAGGGTTCAGGAATTATTAATAGCTGCAAGTCGCTGTAAAAGAGCAGGATGCGAGTAATGGACGAAGGCGTACCACGGATGAGGTGTAAGATTACTCAGGTTACTGACCGAAAGTCGTTTAAGTGCATCCTGCAAGGCTCCCGGCTTTGACAGGCTAACAGCAAATCGATCAGCTTCGTATTCATGCTTCCTGGATAACTTATTTAGAAAAATGCCCAACACCATAGAAACAGGACTGTATAAAATTCCGAACGCTATTATTGCCATATGAAAAGTGGAATACGATGCACCAAGAGCTAAAGCGGGCAACGGACTTTTCAGAAATAAGGACAGCAGAAAAAGAAGCCCACCGGTTTGCAAAATCCCGGTAATCAGTCCTTTCAGCACATGCTTCTTTTTGTAATGGCCAATTTCGTGGGCAAGCACAGCTGCCAATTCATCCGTACTGTGCTCATTTATCAATGTATCAAACAAGACGATACTTTTCTTACGTCCGAATCCGCTGAAATAAGCATTCCCGTGGGTACTCCGTTTCGAACCATCCATGATGCTGATATTTTTCAGGCTAAAATCAGCCAGGGCAGCGATATGCTCTATGGCGTCGCGTAATTCACCGGGGGGCAGAGGCTTCAGCTTGTTGAATACAGGAACCAGCAGGGTGGTATAGAAAAAACTGAGAAACAAAGTGGCCGCGGAAATAAACACCCAGGCTAAAATCCAGAACCAGGATCCTGATTTTTCATAGATATACACAATGAGAGCCAGGATTCCGCCACCTATGAATGCAGCAAGCAACCAGCCTTTTAATTTATCCAGGATGAAAGTAAGAGGGCTAGTCTTATTAAACCCAAATCGTTCCTCAATCACGAAAGTATGGTAAAGGTCAAAGGGAGTACTCAGCAAGTCCGAAGCAAACGCCAGTAATCCGAAAAATAACAAAGCCTGAAATATAGCTGAATCCGTATAAACTCTTACCAGGCTGTCGAGCCAGGCAAATCCTCCCAGGAACAAAGCCAGGATAATGACCAGGGAAGAAATGATATCCGAAACAAGCCTAAAGCTGTAATTGGCAGCTTCATATTCCTGTTGCCTGCGATACGTATCTTCGTCGTAAAAGCCTTTTAAAGCTTGAGGCAGAACAGTGCTGCGCGTGGTTGTATTCAGGTAATTGATCCATTGATCGAACAGGAAGCCGGCAATAACTATAATAAGTAGTATGATAAATAGTGTATGTGGAGTCACATTAAAAAAGTGTTAGAATTGTAGAAGGACTATGAGTACTACAGAAGGGGTAACAGAAAATGCTGTATTGTCGATTTTAATGCCTGTTAATCAACATATTAACTTTAGCGGCTGGTACAAATTCAGGATAAACCAACAAACTTTGTATCGTTTTTCCTTTTCCAGATTTCAATAACTACCGTTGCGTTTACGGATAAACCATTCAGCTGAGAGAAGGCCCAGTAAAAGCAGCAGAATTGGCAGGAAACTCACCAGTTCGGTATAACGTTTCTGGGTATAGGCAATAGTTTTAAGGTCATCGCGTGCAGCAAGCAACTGCTCAACCTGGTCAAGCTGTGATGGGTATACCATCTTACCCTTGTGGCGTGAAGCTATATTGTTGAGCAAAACATGGTTAGCAACGGTATTCATAGATTCAACATTAATTGGCATCACGGTAAACAGCCCCGTTTTCTGGTATGCCTTACCGCCGAAGTCAGCGGAGGCTTTGTATGAATATTCCCCGGGGGGGAGGCTCCC
Organism: Bacteroidota bacterium; assembly: GCA_037128115.1. Lineage (GTDB taxonomy): Bacteria > Bacteroidota > Bacteroidia > Bacteroidales > UBA4417 > UBA4417. Next base: position 9,571 of record JBAXXB010000037.1, on the reverse strand, counting down.
TGCATTCAGGTAGTAAGCATTTGAAGTCCGTGTGAATGCGTATGGGAAATTCTTTTTATTACCGTCAGTGATCACAATATTTACTTCAGGCTCATTAACAAGTTGATAACTGTCGTTATAAAGTTCAGCATCAATTTCAACTGCTTCGTTTTCTCCAAAATTATTTTTAAGCAGCACCCGAAACTGGCTTTTATCTTCCTTCACTGCCAGGAATTGAACAATTTTGCTAAACAGGTCATCGAAAGCCAGTTGGTTGCCGACTTTAGCATAGTTAGCCAGTCGCCATCGCCAGAGCCCTTCGCCTGTAATGGTGGCTGATTTGCGATCAACCCCCTGGTTAAACAGGATTAATGGGATACGGGTGTTTACATTGCCAATTTTCTGGTACAGCAATACCTGTGCCGCAGTGCCCGGCTTGTACTGGCTGAAGGGAACGCGCAGAGGCGGGAAATCAGGGATAAGGTGCTCCACTTCGGGTCCGAGTGAAAAAAGACTGAAATCTGGGTTGAGAACCCCGGTTGCTTCGTTGAACGAACTCATTGCCTGGGGAATCATCAGCCCGGTCATAAGGTTGTTGTAAGCCGGGATGTTGGATTGTGAACCGATGATAAATAGAACAGGGACAGTGGATGTTTTTAGCTGGTTGGTAACCTGGAAGCCTATGTCGTTTATTGCAGGTACCTGGTGAAGAATTACCAGGCTGTAAGAAGCAACGGAACCATTAAAATCGCTGAGCAGGAAATCATCTACTGCATAATTTTTATTTTTCCCGATAGCCTGCTTCAGGGCAGATATATCAGGATGAGGTGCCGAATGCAGTAAAAGTATTTTCTGCCGGCCATCAAGTACTTCGACAAATATTTCCCGGTAATTGTTTGCCGTACTTATTTCACCCGGGATGCCTGAAAGCGTAATCCGGTAACGCTGAAGCCCTGGTTTTGACGCCGTTAGCTTTGTTGTAAAAGTATGTGAATAGAGAGCTTCTCCAATTTGGAATTTCTCGCTGTGGTTCTCCTGGGTTCCCGAGGAAACAGCAATAGTACTTTGCGTTCCGGCGCATTTAAAGGCAGTGACTGTTATTTCGACCGGGAAATCATTGCCAAGGAAAGCGATTCGGTTGTAATTGACACGTGAAATAACGATGTCTTTCTGTTGGGCAGTGTCTCCCATAGCCACCGTATAAATACTATAGGGTGCGTCGTCGCAAGCATACAAGGGATCGGCTCCCTGATTATAAATTCCATCGCCTGCCAATATAAGGGCCGCCAGGTTACGGTTGGAATAACGGTCCTTGATTTCGGAAAAAAGCCCTGACATATTGGTCTGCTTTTCACTGAAAGTCGGATTTAACCCGGTAGAAACCTTTTCGCCAAAGGTGTATGTTTGCACATTATACTTTTTCGACAACTCATCAGCGAGTTTCCTGTACTTATTTACAAATTCGCTTTTATAATAGGCGGAATCCTTTTCTAACATTATGGAACCCGAATTGTCGAGAGCCAGCAGCACAATAGGCTTCTCGGTATAACGTGAAACCGTTTTTAGTAAAGGAGAAAGAAGCAGGAAAGCAATCAAACTAACGGCAATAGCCCGTAACAAAATGAGGGTCCGGGTAGTTAAGATACTGAAATCATTATTCTTTTCACGATAATACAGCAGGGCAGCATAGGCAGCTCCTGCCAGAACACATAATAAAACAAACCATACCGGATATGATGTTATTAACGAAAATCCCACAAGTATAAGGGTTTTATAAATAATTCCGCAAAGGTCGCAAAAATTCTGCTTGCTCAGGTATTTTTCAAAAAGACAATATAAGCCGGAAAAGAAGCTTACTGCCTGCCTTTTCGGAAAACCGTTTCCTCGTTCTTGAATATAGCTAAACACGCATGACCTGTCAGGGATTTTACCTGTTTTATGAATTAGTAGAAATATTATTTAATTAGGTATTGCTGTACCTGAATTATTATATACCTTTGCGCACTTCAGACAATAGAAGAGAATCAGCCAAAATATAGAATTTAACGCACCTTATTACAATCATTAAATAATTTACAATGAGCGAATTAATCAACAATTCGGAAAACCGGAAAGAGTTGCTAAAGCACATGATTCTGCAACTTCACCAGGGCGAGGCACCCGAAACGGTCAAATTACAACTTACAAAACTCCTCAAGGGAATCCCTTACGATGAAGTGGTTGAGGTAGAGCAGGAACTTATCAGCGAAGGTCTCCCGGTTGCCGAAGTTCTTAAACTCTGCGATATCCATTCCCTGGTGCTCGATGGCAGTATTGATCTTTCGGATGCCAAAGAAATCCCTGCGGGCCACCCGGTCGACACATTTAAAAAAGAGAACCGCGAACTTGAAAAACTGGTATTGAAACTTAATAGTCTTTATGAATCCATTAAAGAGGATGCCGGTAAAAGCAGCGTCTTGATCAAGGACGACATGGTGATGCAAATGCTTTCTCTGTTCAATGCCCTGAATGATGTTGACAAGCACTACAGGCGCAAAGAGAACCTGCTTTTCCCTTTTCTTGAAGCCAAAGGCATAACCGGCCCACCCACCGTGATGTGGGGCAAGCACGATGAAACAAGAGCCTTCCTGAAAAATGCCATTCAAGTTCTTCATGAAGCAAAAGGAGCAACAGTAGCCGAGTTGGCTGAAATTACCGACTTGTTCCTTGCTCCTGCCTCGAAAGCGGTGACGGATATGATCATGAAGGAAGATGAAATTCTTTTCCCTATGAGTATGGACGAACTGACCGAAAAGGACTGGTTCGACATTCTGCAGCAAACCAACGAAATAGGCTACTGCCTGTTCGATCCAACTGATGAATGGTATCCTGACAATATGGAAATAACTGCCGGGGATTTAAGGAATGAATTTGCAGGTGGCATAGTGCGGCTTCCCAGCGGAAGCTTTACCATAGACGAATTAAGTGTGCTAATGAATGCCTTACCGGCTGACATTACTTTCGTAGATAAAAACGATAAGGTAAAGTTTTTCACACAGGGGAAGCACCGGATTTTTGACCGGAACAGGGCTATACTCGGCCGGGATGTCCGTATGTGCCACCCGCCTCACAGCATGCATATAGTAGACCAGATTTTGAATGATTTCAAGAGTGGAAAGGAAAGCAGCGCTCCATTCTGGATTCAGATGCAGGGTAAATTTATATACATCACCTACCTGCCACTGCGCGACAAGGACAATAACTATATGGGTACTATAGAGTTCTCGCAGGATCTGACTGAACTTCGCGCACTGCAGGGTGAACAACGCCTGCTTTCGTATGGCAGCTAAGGTCATTATTAAATTGTGATGTTCTTCTTCGACTGAAGTGAAGGGTGATCAAGAAAGTAGCAAGGTATGAGAATATCATAAACAAGCTACTCATAATACATCAAACCTGGGTGGGGGAATTTTGGATATGTTTCCGGAATATGAAGAATTGCTAATCAACCTTTCCCTGAATTTCAAAAACTGAAAAATGCCCTTTTACAGCGTACCAAAGGGCGGGTGGCTATTTTGCAGCAGGTAGCAATAGTCGGAAATATTTCGCCCGAAATCATTATTAACAGCCTGCGGGAAGCCACAGGACAAAAGCAAACAAACGATATTATGGACACAACCAACAACTTACGTGAAATTCCCGAATGGTTCGATGTGGCATGCATCAGTGATACTCTCGATGCGCGCGAAATGCTTCAGGCAGGGCAGCATCCTTTGGGAGAAGTAATTTCACGAACAGCAGAGATACAGTCGGGGCAAATTTTCGAACTTATTACCCCATTTTCGCCCATGCCATTAATTGGAAAGATTACTGAAAAAGGATTCATGGCCTTCGTGAAGGAAGTTTCAGCTAATGAAACACACACTTTCTTCTGCAAAGTAAAATAAAAAGGTCTAAATCCAATCAAAAAGAACAAAGTTCAGCCTACATGCTTAATTTTGCAGATCAATGCGAAATTTATTATGAAAAAAACGAGTAACGCAATAGTATTTTATACCATTGCGCCATTTTTATATTTGCTGTCTGTCCTTCCCTGGAGGGTTCTTTTTGTAATTTCCGACTTTCTATTCCTGGTAATTTACTATGGAATCGGGTACAGGCGGAAAGTAGTAAGCACAAATCTTTCCCGATCATTTCCTGAAAAATCACACAAGGAGCTGAAAATGATAGAAATACGATTTTACCGGTATTTTGTGGACATGATTTTTGAAATAATAAAACTGTATACCATGAGTCCGGATCAAAAGCTGGAAAGGTGCAAAATGGATGCGCTTTCAGTGGCTTTGTTTGATGAGTTGTATCGCAATGGCCGCAGCGGAATAATGGTCATGGGACATTACGGCAATTGGGAATATTGTCCAAGCGGCTTGCCCCTACAGTCAGATTATCAAAGCTATGTGGTATATCACCCACTCAGCAACCCGTATTTTGATAGATTAATGTCACATATCAGGACTGCAACCAGCACCAGGTTGTATACCATGGCAGGAACCTTAAAAGGGATGATCAGCAATCGCAATGAACTTAACATTACTGCTTTTCTGGGCGACCAGGCTCCCAGTCCGGCGGGTGCTAGCTGGATGCCATTCCTAAACCAGGATACCCCTGTATTTAACGGTACCGAGAAAATAGCTCAGAAACTTCATATGGCGGTAATCTATGGTTGCCTCGAAAGGGTGGGCAGGGGAAAATATGCTTTTCATGCCCATCTCATTTGTGACGATGCTTCCCAAACACAGCCTGGAGAAATAACTGAAAGTCATGTGCGTCTCCTGGAAAAGGACATACGCAACGCGCCCGAATACTGGTTATGGACGCATAGAAGATGGAAACATCAAAGATAGTTGGAATGCTTTTTATTGTCACCTCTTATAGCGGGAATGCCATTTTATCCTCTTGCTTCCACCTTCGGACTACTTCTTATAACACCTGGTCAACACTCTCTTAATCAGAAGTATGGGAGCCTAAGCATTACCAAGTAAAAACACAGCCGGCCGTTTATGTAGCAAGGGTTTTTGCTTTTTCCAGTCACTCAGGGGTTGCGAACATATCCATTCCGTTTCAAGGGTAAGATCTGCAGCTATACAAAGCATGAGCGAAGGATGGCATATTTTTACGATGCTCTCGAGCATCGCCAGGTTCCTGTAAGGCGTTTCGATAAAAATCTGGGTCTGTTTGCCTTTAACAACCGCATGTTCCAGGTCATGCAGCGATTTTTCCCTTTCAAGGGGTTTGACCGGAAGGTACCCGTGAAAAACGAAATTCTGCCCGTTAAAACCGGATGCCATCAACGCAAGCATAATTGATGATGGTCCGGTCAAGGGGATCACCCGTATGCCTTTGCGGTGAGCAAGCCGGACAATAATATTTCCAGGATCGGCAATACAGGGCAAACCCGCTTCACTTAACAAGCCTGTATGCTGTCCGGCCATAGCCTTTTCGAGCATAGCAAGAGCTTCAGAATCCGGAGTATGTTCATTCAACAAGTAGAAGGTTACAGTTTCGAAATCCTTCATATATCCTGCCTTTCGCAGGAAACGCCTGGCTGTTCGTAGTTCTTCCACAATAAAGGTGTCGATGCGTTGCAGGATCTGCAGGTTAAATTCCGGCATCCCTGATTCGAACCCGGTTTCACCCAGGGGTGTTGGAATAAGGTAGAGATTTCCTTTGGCCATGAGAAGGCTTGAGTAAAAGTTTGGTTAGTATTAAGAAGTGCCTATAGTACTTAGAGTGCCTAGAGTGCCTGGAGTAATTATTTATAGAAGTTCAGTAAGTAAAAATTTTATTTCAGGATCCCTAATCCCTAAATCCCAACCCCTTTTTCTTACATCCAGGGCAGGTGCATTAGGTCAACATTGCCTCCCGAAATAATGATGCCTATTTTTTGCCCGGCAAAGCGTTGTTTATGTTTCAATACAATGGCCAGGGCTACGGCGGAGGATGGCTCAATAATGATTTTCATCCGTTCCCACACCAGTTTCATGGCTTCAACGGTGCTTTGATTATTAACGGTAACTATATCATTCACCAGCCTGCGGATAACCGGGAAGGTAAGGCTGCCAAGGGATGTCCTGAGCCCATCGGCTATGGTATCCGGGTTGATGGATGGAATGAGTCTTTTTTGGTAAAACGACTGGTATGCATCGTCAGCTCCCGCGGGCTCGGCTCCCGTTACTTTTGTGACAGGCGAAAAATAATGAACGGCCAGGGCTGTCCCGCTCAACAACCCTCCTCCGCCTACGGGTGCAATAATGGTGTCGAGACCAGGTTGATCTTCAATAAGTTCGAGTGCTGCAGTTGCCTGCCCGGCTATTATGGCGTAATTGTTATAGGGGTGTATTTCAAAAGCATTGGTCTCATTCAAAACCTCGTTCAGCTTTTCTTCACGGGCCTCCAGCGTTGGCGTACAGAAAGTGATCCTGCCACCATAGCCTTTAACTGCTGCTATCTTCACCTTTGATGAGTCTTCGGGCATTACGATATAAGCCGGAATATGCTTCAGTTGTGCTGCCCTTGCCAGGGCAGCGGCATGGTTGCCGGATGAATGTGTGGCTACTCCCTGTTTGATATCATAAGGGTCATAAGACCATACGGCATTGTTAGCGCCCCTCGATTTGAATGCACCGGCTTTCTGGAAATTTTCACATTTAAAAAAAATGCTTGCACCTGTCATTGCATCTATAGTGCTGCATGTGAGCACCGGAGTGCGGTTAATATAAGCCCGTATGCGATTAGCAGCCCTACTAATATCTTCTCCCGTGGGTTCATGGAAATTGTCCATCTATTTTCCTCCGTTTTTTAATTCCAATGCTAGCAGTTCTGTAGCTGAATCGAGTAAGTGGTATACTTTCCTGAATCCTTCTTCCCCTCCATAGTATGGATCAGGTACAGCCTTATTGCTGCCGGGGTCTAAAACATTCAATATGTAATCGACTTTCAACAGATGGTCCTGCTTTTGTGAAACCGATTTCACATCGGTGTAATTGCGCTCATCCATTACATAGATCCGATCGAAAGTTTCAAAATCGGATTTTTGGAAAATCCTCGAGCGTTGCATGGAGATGTCGATTCCATGCTGTTTCATGGTGCTTATAGCCCTGTAATCTGGCTGATCCCCGGTATGAAAGGGCTCGAAGCCAGCCGAATCGACAAAGGCGTCAAGCTTGTATTTTTCAATTTTGGCCCGCATTATTCCTTCCGCCATAGGCGAACGGCAGATATTGCCAAGGCACACCATCATTATTTTCATCGAAGTAATCTTGCAGATAAAATGTTGCTGTCCGAAGACTGGTTTAATGCAAAAATAAGCTTATCTTTTTAATATTTTCGCTTTGAGTTAAAGCATTGGAAGTATTTTATTATTCATCGCATCATTTCAAACTATAAAATGAATGAGTTCTTTCGAGCCTTCATCTTTTGGGAAGGGCTAACTGACTTTTCATTACATTTCTAACTTAGTCTGAAATTTAATTGCCTTAAAATCAATTAAATGGAAAATTTATTTTCTGAGGGAAAGAAACAATTCCTCTAAAGGGAAAAGATAAGCGAATAGATTTAATATTGACTCTTTCATTTCGGAACTGCAAAAAAAATCGCATTGTATTCGTCCTGTTCGCTGAAAATCCGGTTTAAAAGGCTATTTTTACAGAGATTTCATCCAGGCAACAAATTTTATTTGTGGAGGTTAGTTCAATGTGTATTTTCCAGCAGTAGAAAACGTGAAGGGTATAGTTATTAAATCAACAGGAAGTTGGTACATGGTGATGACAAGTGAACAAAAGTTATGCAACTGCAGGCTTAAAGGTCAGTTTCGTCTCCATGGTATACGCTCTACCAACCCGGTATCAGTTGGTGATCATGTTGAGTTTGAAATGGAAGGTTCAGAGGAAAACGGGGTCATAACCGTAATTGAGCCGCGTGTAAACTATATTATTCGCCGTTCAATCAATCTTTCGAAGACATCACACATCATAGCTTCGAATATTGACAGGCTCTACATAGTGGCAAGCATTATGCTTCCAAGGACATCAACCGGTTTTATCGACAGGTTGCTTGTAACTGCCGAAGCCTATCATATTCCTGCCGCGCTGATATTCAACAAGATTGACATTTACACGGCAGAAGCCCTGGAGCGCTGCGAAGAATTAATGCAACTTTACAGTTCGCTGGGATATCCTTCATATGCCGTATCTGCCCTGGAAGGAACCGGCCTGGACGCACTTCGTCTGGTTCTGTGTGATAAAGTAAATTTGTTTTCAGGCCATTCCGGCGTTGGAAAATCGGCGCTGATCAATGCGCTGGATCCTTTATTGACGATAAAAACGGGTGAAATATCCTCCTATCATAATAAAGGAATGCATACTACCACTTTTGCTGAGATGCATCCGCTTTCGTTCGGCGGTTATATGATTGATACTCCGGGCATAAAAGAATTCGGGCTGGTTCATTTCGAGAGCCAGGAAATTGCTGAAAGGTTCCCGGAATTCCGGGCCCTGTTACCGGCCTGCAGGTACCATAACTGTACGCATGTGCATGAACCCGGATGTGCAGTAAAACAAGCACTGGACGAAGGTGGAATAAATGCCGAAAGATACCATAACTACCTGGGATTGCTCAACGACGAGAACCTGGATGCTGCTGAATATGTCTAGTTGCTCAGATCAAATGTAGCTAAATAAAAATATTAAAATATTAATTTGATAAAATGAAAACTGTAATACAAAGAGTAAATTCTTGCGTTCTCAATATAGAAGGACAGGAATACAGCCGTATTGGCTATGGATTATTGATTTTATTGAGTGTTGAAGACACTGATAATACTGAAGATACAGAATGGCTTTGCGGTAAAATAGCAGGTTTACGGATTTTTGATGATGACCAGGGTGTAATGAACCTGGATATTAAGGAAATTGGCGGGGACATCATGGTGGTAAGCCAGTTTACACTGCACGCCAGCACACGCAAGGGCAACCGTTTATCGTTTTCCAAAGCGGCTCGTCCCGAAATAGCCAGGCCACTCTACGAGGCATTCATCCGTGAATTTGAAATGAGGCTGGATCGCCAGGTAGCCACCGGGCAGTTTGGAGCACACATGGAAATAACTCTTGTGAACGACGGTCCCGTGACTATTATCATCGATACGAAAAACAAGGAATAAACTGTAAGCTTAAAATGACCAGTTCATTCCTATGCTCGGCATAACCGGAAGCTGGTAAATCCGCTCGTTAGAGATACGGTCGACATAAAATATGTTCTTACGGTCGTACACATTGGTTATAGTGAAGTTGGCATCCAGCACAGAGGTCTCACTGAGGTTGAATTTGCGGGTGATACCAAAGTCGAGACGGTGGTAAGCAGAAAGCCGCCCCTGGTTATAGGATCCGTAAATTACCCCGAGCTGGCCGTTTTCGTTCGTAATGTTTGTTTGTATGCCGCTGGGGAAAGTAAGTGAGTCGTAAAATCCCTGGGTCTGGGTGAAAGGGAAACCTGAGCCGTAATTCCAACGCACATTCACTTCCCATACTTCCAGGCCACCAAACTTATATGTTACCAG
>JBAXXB010000036.1:0-22582 GCA_037128115.1 Bacteroidota bacterium | reverse complement strand
CCGAAGGGCGCGTCCCGCTCGATGAAGCCCTTGGTCTTATTGAGGGCCATTCGCTCTTACCGTGCGCTGCACCCGCTTTTTACACTTATACAGCAGCAGCGTGCATCCGATATGATCAATTCGATGCTGGCTCACCAGCAACAAAGCGTTCATCATATACTTCCGGTATGGAGTCATTATGCCTGCGAAAACTGGTGCATGATAGGTTATCATGCCGTTTCGGTGATTGCGGATGCCTATATGAAGGGCATTACCGGGTTTGATCCGCAGAAAGCGCTGGAGGCCTGTATCGCAAGTTCAACCTATGCTCCGAACGACGGCATAGGCGACTATATGAAATACGGGTATGTGCCGGCCGACAAATCATCGAATTCGGCCTCCAAGACTCTTGAATATGCGTACGATGATTATTGCATCAGCCGCATGGCAGGGAAAATGGGTAAAGTAAATATAGCCAGCCAATATGCAATCCGGGCTAAAGCCTGTGAACAGGTTTTTGATCCGGGTACAGGTTTCATGCGGGCTAAACTCAGTAACGGAACCTTCCAGTCGCCTTTTGATCCTTTGAGCACGGAAAAGCAAGGTTTTATTGAAGGCAATGCCTGGAATTACTCTTACTACATACCCCAGGATCCCATGAAACTGGTCGCCTTAGGCGGGGGAAACAAAAAATTTATTTCGCACCTCGATTCCTTATTTAATATTCCCCTCGACGAAAAGCACTTCGCTGAGTCGGAAGATATAACTGCTGCCGGCCTGATCGGGAATTATGTACATGGCAATGAACCCAGCCATCATGTACCCTATTTATATGTATTTGCCGGGGCTCCCTGGAAAACACAGCAACGTATCAGCCAGATTGTCAGTACTATGTATCACAATACCACCGACGGGCTTTGCGGAAACGACGATTGCGGGCAGATGTCGGCCTGGTATATTTTCAGTTCGCTGGGATTTTACCCGGTTTGCCCGGGAAGTAATGAATATGTGATTGGTGCCCCTTCGGTCGATAAGGCGACCCTCAACTTCGAAAACGGCAGGCAGTTTACCATTACGGCTTATAACCTGAGCGAAAAAAACATTTATATTCAGCAGATCAGACTTAATGGCCAGCCTTATAATCAATTCATTCTGAGACATGAGGATATTATGCAAGGGGGCACCCTGGAGTTTGTGATGGGGCCCAAGCCGAAGAAATAGATGTAGTTTTCATAAATCTGTATCATGGAACCCGGAGCTATAAAATTGCAGGAAGTCATACACCTCAATTTTGAAGTCTGATTTTGTGCTCCTTAGGTTCATGTCTCTCTAACCCTTTTCCGTATCGGGTGTGTTACGTATGCCTTTATCTGTCTTGCTATTTGCACTCTCTGCCTGCCATTTTCTGCTTTTACACACGCAAAAAGAACCTTACTGCAGTCAAAGCTTTCATCCAAATCGGAAAAATTGTATTTTTGAGCAAAACTAAGAGCCATGGAATTTTCTGAAGTAATCCTAAAACGCGAGAGCGTCCGCAACTTTGATCCCGAAAGACCGGTTGATATTAACACACTGAAACGAATTCTCGAAGCAGGCCGCATAGCCCCTTCTGCATCGAATTACCAGCCCTGGGAATTCTGGCTGGTTTCGTCAAAGGAAATGCTTGAAAAGGTAAAACCCTGTTATTCACGCCAATGGATAAAGGATGCTCCGCATATCCTGGTAGTAACCGGCGATATGGACCATGCCTGGGAAAGGGCCGACGGCTATAATTCGCTGCAGACCGATCTGGCCATTGCCCTGCACCAGATGATACTTGCCGCCACCGACGAAGGCGTGGGTTCGTGCTGGGTTACCAATTTTAACCCCGATGTATTGCGAAGTGCCTTAGGCTTAAAAGAATCGGTGAAAGTATTCGGCATTACACCGTTGGGATATCCCCGCGAAAGTTACACCCGGAGAACCGTTATTATGCGTAAACCGCTGGAGGACATTGCAATTTATTGCTAATTACGCTCAGCCTTTTTGCGTTTTGATGTGCTTAGGTGTTGACTGGTCTTATTTTGTCAGAGGAGTGGATGTCGATATGTCAATGCCAGGTAATAGCCTTGAAGATCAGGATGATAACCATTTCTGCCTGGCTCGCATATGGGATAATGTTAAAGGCAGGAGTTACAGCGCTTTTAACCGGCTGCCAGGCATCTTTAAAGTACACGGTATCTTTTAACAAAGTACACGGTATCTTTTAACAAAGTGCACGGTATCTTTTCATCAAGTGCACGGTATCTTTTTCCAAAGGATTTGTGCGTTTAAAATTAAATATCATACATTCCTTGTCAGCAAAGGCATTCGCTCTTATCATACCCCAATAAATTATTTGCAAATTTTCGAAAAATGAGACTTAGCCAGCGCCAGTACCTGCTCCTCCTTTTTGCTGTAATTACGCTCACCTTCATTCTGAATCTCGGTCAGTTTTATGCTTTCTGGAATATAAATGAGACAGCCCTGCTGACAAGCCGCTGGCTCAGCATGCTGGTCTTGGCAGGGTATGCTTTCCGCAAGAAATCCCTTACCACCTGGATACTGATCAGCATGGTGCTGGGTGCTGAATTTGGCCATGATGTTCCCTCTGTCGCCATCCACCTCAACCTGTTCAGCAAGATATTCCTGAACATGGTAAAAACCATCATTGCTCCTTTGCTTTTTGGCACCCTGGTGGTAGGCATTGCCGGCCATTCCAACCTGAGGCAGGTGGGTCGCATGGGCTGGAAATCCATCGTTTATTTCGAGCTGGTTTCGACTATCGCTCTGTTTATTGGCTTGCTGGTGATTAATATCAGCAAAGCCGGGCTTGGGGTGGTGATACCTGCCGGGCTCAGCCAGCAGGGTATTCCCGTCGTTAAGGCCCAGACGTTCGAAGAAATTGTACTGCATATTTTCCCTGAAAACATAGCCAAAGCCATTTACGAAGGGCAGGTTTTACAGATTGTTGTTTTCAGCATCATTTTCGGAATTGCCGTCGCTATGTTAAAGGAGAATCACCGGGTCCGTATGGTGAATTTTGCCGAAAGCCTGTCCGAAACCATGTTTAAGTTTACCAAGCTTGTGATGTACCTGGCCCCCCTGGCCGTTTTTGCTGCCATAGCCTATTCGGTGGGTCATATGGGGCTGAGCATACTGGGAAACCTGCTTCAGCTCCTTGCCACACTCTATATTGCCTTGTTAATTTTTATACTTGCCGTCCTGTTTCCCGTGGCCCTGTTTTTGAAGATCCCGGTAAGGAATTTCATACGGGCCGTGTCGGAGCCGGCCACCATCGCTTTTGCCACCACCAGTTCCGAGTCGGCATTGCCTATAGCCATGGAAGCGATGGAGAAATTCGGGGTGCCCCGCAAAATCGTTGCCTTCGTGATGCCTGCGGGATATAGCTTCAACCTCGACGGCACTACGCTTTACCTCTCACTTGCGACCATCTTTGTTGCCCAGGTGGCAGGCATCGATTTGCCCATAGGGCGGCAGTTGCTGATCGTGTTTACCCTGATGCTCACCAGCAAAGGCGTGGCAGGTGTGCCCAGGGCATCGTTAGTAATACTGCTGGGAACGGCAGCCAGTTTCGGGCTTCCCGCCTGGCCGATATTTATCATACTGGGTATTGATGAGTTGATGGATATGGCCCGCACTGCCGTAAACGTAGTAGGCAATTGCCTTGCTACTTGTGTTGTAGCCCGATGGGAAGGGGAATTCGATGATAATGCAGCCAAAAACTTCAGTCCGAAAATGACGGAATAGATTTTCCCGGAATGCATTCCTTTCTCCGGCAAATGCCGAATATAGAGTATATAATCAAAAGAGGCCGCCCTTTCGAGTCAGCCTCTGCTTGCAATACATATTCATATTTCTTCCTAATACTGCGTCATACTGTCATAATATCTTTCTCTTTATGTTCCAGGATTTTATCTACCTGCACAATATAGCCGTCGGTAATATGCTGAATTTCTTTTTCCAACACCTTGGTATCATCTTCTGATACACCGTCTTTTTCCAGTTTTTTAGCTTCTTCAACCGCTGTGCGGCGCACATTGCGGATCGATACCTTAGCGATTTCGGCCTCCCCCTTGGCTTTTTTTACCAGGTCGCGCCTGCGTTCCTCGGTGAGCGGCGGGACAGCGATACGCAAAACTTCGCCATTATTCTGGGGGTTGAAGCCCAGGTTGGCATCGAGTATGGCTTTAGCCAATGGGTTAAGCATGCTCTTTTCCCAGGGCTGCACAATGATCATGCGGGCATCCGGGGTGTTAATGTTGGCGATTTTATCAATGGATGTAGGGTTCCCGTAATAGTCAACCCTTACTCCTTCGAGCATCTGCGGACTAGCTTTGCCGGTGCGGAATTTATGAAATTCCTTTTCGAGATGGGTAAGTGCATGCTGCATGCTTTCCCTGATTTCTTCAATGATAAACTTAGCTTCTTCAGTCATGGTTAATCGTTTAGTGATGCAAATTTAAAAATTGTAGGGGAATATTCACATAAGGGTTGAAAAATGTGTAATAATAATAATGAAGGGGTTAGGGGTTGGAGGTTAGGGTTTGGGGCGGGAACCCGTGTCAGGATATTGCATGTCAGCTGGAAAGGGCTTTCACCCGGAGATGTTAAAGCGAGGTGCTTATCGTATTATTCTTCGAATTCATATAAAGCAGTCAGTACACCATCAGTTAAAAACCAGCCAGGTCTTTTTAAAGCCGGGGGCTAATGCTGTCCGGTTTGAACTTGTTTCTCTCCACTTTACTGGCATGGATTTGCGTAGCAACATTTTGCCGTATACGATTAAACAATGAAGTCAAAAGCTTATCTTTGCGGCTAAGGAAATAACCAGGGAAAGTATGATCCGTACATCTGAAAATGAAAATCGTATTGCCGTCGGCATTACTCATGGCGACATCAATAGTATTAGTTACGAGGTAATTATTAAAGCCTGCCTCGACCAGCGCATAACCGAGCTTTTTGTACCCATTGTTTACGGCACTTCGAAAGCAGCATCGTATCACCGCAAGATGCTGAATATACCGGATTTCAGTTTCAATATCATACGCAGCGCTGACCAGGCTTCACCCAAGAAAGCTAACCTGATAAACCTTACTGATAAAGAAGTTAAAATTGACCTGGGTGAATCATCGCTTGCGGCAGGAGAACTGGCATTGCTATCCATTGACGCTGCGATCGAAGACCTGAAGAAGGGTTTAATTGATGTGCTGGTTACCGCCCCAGTGAATAAACATAATGTTCAGGATGCAGCCAAAATGCCTTTTACCGGCCATACCGGTTACCTGGCCGAGAAATTCGGTGTGACCAATTACCTGATGCTGATGGTTGGGGAAGCGCTTCGCATAGGAGTTATTACAGAGCATATAGCTCTTGATCAGGTTGCTAAAACCATCACTACCACCCTTATCCTGGACAAAGTACGCGTACTGGAAGAATCCCTGCGAAAAGATTTTGATATACGCAAGCCGCGTATTGCCGTGCTGGGACTTAACCCTCATGCCGGGGATGACGGCCTTATCGGGAAGGAAGAACAGGACGTCATTATACCTGCTATTCAGGCTGCCCAGCAAAAAGGGATGCTTGTTTACGGCCCGTATCCAGCCGACGGGTTTTTTGCGTCTTCGGGGTATAAGCAGTTTGATGCCGTGCTTGCCATGTACCACGACCAGGGGCTCATTCCTTTCAAAACCTTGAACTTTGAAAACGGGGTAAATTATACGGCCGGGCTGCCTTATGTGCGCACTTCACCGGCACACGGTACGGCCTATGATATCGCGGGAAAGGACCTAGCTTCGGCCGATTCGATGCGTGCCGCCACTTACCTGGCGTGCGAAATTTTCAGGAACCGTGATCAATGGGCCGAACTGAATAAAAACCCATTGGCTTTCAGCAAGAAAGAAAAAGAGTACTAATAAAGCAGCCTTGGATTTTGTTTGATATAATAACCTCACCACCAGGGTTATCCTGATTGATTTAATACCTATTAGCCAGGTTTTATTGCCTGGATGAATTAAACTATTAACGGAAATGATGATTAAATCCGAGTATACAATCGGCGAGATTGTTCAGATCGTCAAAGGCGAACTGATTCAGGAATCTGACGTAAATGCGGTTGTTAGTGAACTTGTGATTGACAGCCGCCGACTGATAGTTCCCGAACGGAGCCTGTTTTTCGCGCTTACAAGTAAGCGCAACGACGGGCATAAATACATAGAAGAACTTTACAATAAAGGTGTCAGGAATTTCGTGGTCGCGACTGAACCGGCTAATCTGCTGCTGTTTTACGATGCAAACATTATAAAAGTTAAGAATACCTTATTTGCCCTTCAGGCACTGGCTGCCGCACACCGCAGGCAATTCAGCATCCCGGTGATAGGCATTACCGGAAGCAACGGCAAGACTATCGTAAAAGAATGGCTTTACCAGTTACTTAGCGAACGTACAAATATTGTCCGCAGCCCATAGCGCTTTAATTCCCAGATCGGTGTGCCCTTGTCTGTCTGGCAGATGCGCGGCGACCATGAGCTCGCCATTTTTGAGGCAGGCATTTCGGAACAGGATGAAATGGATCACCTGCAACCCATTATTCAGCCTACCATTGGTATTTTTACCACCATCGGTCATGCCCATGATGAGAACTTTATCAACCGCATACAGAAAGCCGGCGAAAAGCTTAAGCTCTTTACCCGGGTAAAAACACTGGTATACTGTATTGACCAGAAAGAACTCCAGGAAGGGATCATCAAGACCGGCATTCTTAAAAATATTGAAACTTTCACCTGGAGCCGCAAAGTGGACGCGGACCTCCGCATCATACGTGTTTTACCCGAAGGGCATCAGACGCATCTTACTGCTCTTTATAAAGAAGCAGAGATCAGCATAGTGATTCCCTTTACCGATGAAGCTTCCATTGAGAATGTTATTCATTGCTGGGCCGTGATGCTGCTGATGGGTTATGAGCAGACTGTCATAGCCAGGCGAATGCTAAGCCTCCAACCACTGGCCATGCGACTCGAGATGAAGGCCGGCATCAACAACTGCACGATTATCAACGACAGTTACAGCAACGATATCGACTCACTGGCCATAGCCCTGGATTTCCTGAACCAGCAGAAGCAGCACCGCAGGAAAACAGTGATTCTTTCGGACATTTTACAGAGCGGCCGCAGCGACAGTCATCTTTACCATGAGGTCAGTGAGTTGCTGAGCCTGAAGCAGATCGACAGGCTTATCGGAATAGGCAAAGGAATCAGCCGGCAGGCTTCGCTTTTTGGAATGGAGACTGAATTCTATGAAACTACCGAAGATTTTCTCGATTCGTATTCACTCTCTTCGTTTAATAACGAGAGCATATTGCTAAAAGGCGCCCGTGTTTTTGGCTTCGAACGGATTTCCGAAGCGCTGCAGCAAAAGACGCATGAGACCGTGCTTGAGATTAACCTGAATGCACTTGTACATAACCTGAACTATTACCGTTCGAAACTGGATCCCGGCGTAAAGGTAATGGCCATGGTAAAAGCGTTCTCCTATGGAAGCGGAAGCTTTGAAATAGCAAATGTACTGCAGTTTCACCAGGTGGATTACCTTACCGTTGCATATGCCGATGAGGGTGTAGAACTACGCAAGGCTGGCATCAGGCTTCCCATCATGGTGATGAACCCCGATGAGGAAAGCTTTGATTCTATGCTGAGGTACCACCTGGAACCGGAAATATATAGCTTCAGGGTGCTGAAAATGCTGGATACTGCTCTTCAGCGCTTGTCGACGAATTCAAACCCGGTAGGAATACATATTAAAATTGATACAGGAATGCACCGGCTTGGCTTCGATCCCTCCGAAGT
This sequence comes from Bacteroidota bacterium, assembly GCA_037128115.1. Classification (GTDB taxonomy): domain Bacteria; phylum Bacteroidota; class Bacteroidia; order Bacteroidales; family UBA4417; genus UBA4417. The sequence continues at coordinate 14,720 of JBAXXB010000036.1, read as the reverse complement.
GGACGAACTCGTTCGCCAGTTAAAGGACAGGGAGCATATACAGGTAAAATCGGTGTTTTCGCACCTGGCTGAGTCGGATAATACTGAGGGAGACGATTTTACGCGATTCCAGGTCAGCCTGTTCAGCGAGGTATCGGGGCGGATTTGCAGTGAATTTGATTATCCTATTCTCCGCCATATCGCCAATACAGCTGCTACCACGCGGTTCCCCGAAGCGCGATTCGATATGGTACGGCTGGGAATAGGCTTATACGGAATAGCTCCTATGCCCGGTGAACAGGAAAAGATGGAAAATGTGAGTACTTTACGGTCGGTTATTTCCCAGATAAAACACATCCCCTCTGAAGATACAGTTGGCTACAACCGGCGCTTCAGAGCCGAAAGAGATACCGATATTGCTATAGTGCCCATAGGTTATGCCGACGGGCTGAGCCGTGCTTTAAGCAATGGCAGAGGCCATTTGAAAGTGAAGGGACAATATGTGCCCATAGTCGGGAATATATGCATGGATATGACCATGGTTGATGTCACGGGAATAGATGCCCGCGAAGGAGATGAAGTGATTGTTTTCGGGAAAGATCTACCTATTACACGACTGGCCGAAGAAATGGGCTCAATCCCTTATGAAATCCTGACAGGGATCTCGCAGCGGGTAAAAAGGGTTTATTACCAGGAGTAGGGGAGTACGTGCTACGTTAAATTGTGGTTAAGAAGTTAGTTGTTTGCTTAATATAAGTGTCTTGAGTGCCTGGAGTACTTAAAGTGCCTTGATTTATAAATGACGAGTAATTTTTGAGGTGTGTGGGAGCGATTTAGAGACTTTGATCATTGCCTACACTGAATGTCATGATGTTAGAATGCCTGGTTTGTAAACTATACTTATAACATAACTTACCGGATAAAATCATTCACTTCAGGTAATCACTACCTTTAAGTACTCCAGGCACTTTTAATTTACTTGCTGACTCATTACTCATGAAATAACCCCAATCCCGTGAAACCACTTTTTCAGACCATTCTGTTTCTTTTATATGCTGTTTCAATCAGCAGCTGTTCAGGTACCAAATCGCTGGACAGGGCTTTGGCAAACCCGCTATCGGTTACTAAGCTGAAAATCTGCAACACCAGCCTGAAATTCTTGCCCCCCGAAATTGGCAAGATGAAAAACCTTAAAAGCATCGAGATTTTCCGAACGGGTTTGGAAACACTTCCAGTTGAGATCGGCGAGCTTACAAACCTGGAGACCCTGATTATAAGCAGTAACCGTCTTAAAGAACTTCCGGCATCTATAGGAAAACTCAGCAAACTCAAAAAACTGTCGCTCAAGCATAACGACCTCACATTCTTGCCTCCAGACCTGGGGAAACTCACTTCGCTCGTTGAATTATCACTGGAATACAATAAGTTGAGGAACCTGCCTTCCTCCATTAGTAATCTCGATAAACTACAGTTTCTGTACCTCAACGATAACCAGCTGGAAGAAATCACGAAGGGAATCGGAGGGTTGAAAAGTCTTCGTTTCCTGGTCATAGGCAAGAACGATCTTACCGAATTACCCGAGGAACTTGGCAACCTGACCGGGCTGATTGAACTGAATATTTCTCACAGTGGCCCCATGCTGAGACTTCCTGAATCTATCAGTAACTGTCATCGTCTTGAATATATTTATGTAGATGACACTGCTATATTGCCTTATTCGATCAACACGGTTAATCCAAGGCTCAAGATACTGATCAGGTAAAGCAAATAACTCTCTCCTGTAGGCTGTCTGACGGGGAAAGCACATATACATGATCTCCAGGGAAGTAGGCGGTTATTCTGCAGCCTGGAATACACGTATTTAATCGTGGAATTGTATTCCGATTTCGAACCTGCTGATCAACAGTTTGTTTTAGTACAATACTAGTAGTAGTTTTGCAACTTCATAATCATTGCCAAAATACCATATTTAGCATAATCAGATACCCTGTTTCAGCCGATGAAAGAATTCGCTTTTAAACCTGTAGATACCGAAGGAGAAGAAACGCTAAACGCGATTGCCCTGGCCGATCATTTCAACAAGTGGATGTACGAAACTATTAAACCGTATTGTTCAGGTAAAATCCTGGAAATCGGCAGCGGGGTTGGGAATATTTCGGCATTTTTCTTAAACGACCAGCAAAGTATTACACTTAGCGATATACGGGAAGGCTACTGTAACTCACTTAGAGGCAAATTTGGCAGTGACAGCCACCTGTCAGGAATAGAGCAGATGGACCTGGTGGAAATGGAATTTGACATAAAATTTGGCAAATACTTTGGGCGTTTTGATACTGTATTTGCTTTAAACGTGGTTGAGCATATTTTTAATGACCAGCTGGCGGTGTCTAACTGTTATAAATTACTGAAACCGGGCGGGAACCTGGTTATCCTGGTGCCGGCTTACCAGTGGTTGTACAACGATTTTGACAAGGAGCTGGAACATTACCGGCGCTATACCCGCCAGAAACTGGAATCCCTGTTCGTTTCGGCTAAATTTAGGCCCATTCACAGCCAGTATTACAATGCTGCCGGAATGGCCGGCTGGTATGTGTCGGGCAAGATGCAGCATCACAAAGTTATTCCTTCAGGGCAAATCCGCCTGTTCAATAGGTTAGTCGTCCTTTTCAAATTGTTTGATGCACTGATATTCAATTCGTTTGGATTGTCGGTCATTACAGTCGGGAAAAAGTAAAAAAGTGAAGTGAAAATGGACATCCCTGGATTAAGGAGATTCGGCTGGCATGGAATTGATTTCACCCGACTTTTAATATTTGTCCGGTATGGGCTGAAATAGTAGTTTTGGCAATTGATTTTACACGTGCAGACCATTTATTCCCTATAGTTGGATATGAAAATTACCAATAAAACGCTGGCTCCTTTTGTTTTACTTCTTATAGCCCTGGCGCTGATCGCAATACAGTTGCTATCGACCGGAGTTAACGGGGATACCGATTCTATAACCCATTACCAGATTGCCCGCTATGCCTTTAAATACCCGGCCTTTTTCCTGAACCACTGGGGGAAACCCCTGTTTACAATACTCGCAGCCCCATTGGCGCAGTTCGGGTACACCGGTGCCGTGGCTTTCAATTTACTTTGTGGTATGTTAGGCGCGTGGTTCGCATACCTGATCGCCCGTCGCCTGGAATACCGTCACGCATGGGCTGCCATCGTTTTTACGGTTTTTACGCCGGGTTACCTTTTTATCATGTTTACCAGCCTGACGGAGATCCTTTTCAGCCTGGTATTGCTTGCTTCCATCTACCTGTTTGTTAATAAGCGCTTTATAGGGTCGGCTATAGTGATATCGCTAATCCCGTTTGCTCGTACCGAAGGCGTTATGTTTATACTGCTTTTTATCCCGGCTCTGGCCTGGATGAAACAGTATAAAGCCCTGCCTTTCCTGCTTTGCGGTTTTGTGTTTTTCAGTATTTTGGGGTATCCACAGTATCACGACTTCATGTGGTTTTTTACCAAAATGCCTTATTCCACTAGCAGTTCAGCCTTATACGGAAGCGGTTCGTTCTGGGTATATTTCAAAGAAATGAATTCGTTGATGAATTACCCGCTTCTTATACTCTGTTTAGCGGGTATCGTTTATGTATTGCTCAGCCTCAAAAAAGGATTGAGAAGTTTACACGACATAAAGAATATAACCTTGTATTTCCTGGTGATACCGGCATTTTTTGGTTTTATACTGGCGCAGAGTTTCCTTTGGTGGAAGGGGTTGGGTGTACTGGCTTCGGACCGTTTTATTGCTTGCGTGTTGCCTCTCAGCTCTATAGTAGCGGTTGCAGGATTCGAATGGATCATGGAGAAAGCAAAGCCTTCCAGGGTTATTTACATGGTCATGGGATTGTTTGTTATCACGCTGGTAGCTTATAAGCCGTTCACGTATAATAAGTTACCTATGAAGACGGGCATCAACTTCGCGGTAATGGAAAAACTCACCAACTGGCTCAAGGCTTCGCCTTACCGTGACCGCCGAGTAATTTATACCGATCCTATGTTCCCATTCTATATGGATGCCGATCCCTTTGACCAGAAGAACTGTTTTAAGGTGTACACTTTCGAAAACATCGATGCGGCCAGCCTGTTAAAACCAGGTGAATTGCTGGTGTGGGATGCACAGTTTTCAGGCTATGAAGGTCACCTCCCTTTCGATTCTTTGATGCAGAATAAAAACCTCAGGCTGATGAATATTTTCACCCCTGTCGATGCTTTCACCATCATAGGAGGAGCAAAATACAAACTGGCAGTGTTTATGAAGGCGTCCAGGGATACTTCCGTTGCCATTTACAAGCAGTTCTATTTCAATGATTTTGAGAATGGGTTATCTGCTGACCAGCAAAAACTCGTTTCATCTGTTCACAGCTTCAGTGGCAGGCAGTCAGTGGTTTTAAGCCCGGAGCAGATCTACAGCCCGTCAGCAGAAGGCAAGCTCAAAAATCTTCCCGGTTTCAGCAATATTTCACTTAAAGCAAGCGTCCGTATCCTAAACAATTCGGCTCCCGATATAGGGCAGGTAATTTTGGTGATAAGTATCGACGATCCCCAGCATAAGGTTTACAAGTATGTGATTGCCAAGGACTCTGACGTAGTCTACAAGCCGGGAGACTGGTTCGAGCTCAGTTGCACGGATGTAATCGACCGCATGGTTCCCACTGATGGAAACTATAAGGTTTATGTGTGGTACACCGGTAAGGGCAGAATTTTTGTCGATGACCTGAAACTGGAGTACATGCCGGTGGGGTACGAGTAAGTGGTATGTGTTGCAATTAAATAAAGGCAAATCCTGATAATCTGCATATCGTACCAGGGCTTGTGATTTACATTACCTGTTTTTCGAAGCTCCCTTTCCCCCCAGGAATCCCCAACCTCCGCTACCGATCAGGAAACCGAATGCATACCAGGCGCCATTGTTATTCTGGGCAAAAACTGTGATATCGTTCCGGAACAGCATGGCTATCAGGTCGAAAGGGGCGATAAAACCGTGGAACAACCCGCCAAGGAAGCCATAGGTATGACCCGAAAGGCATGAAGAGACAACTTCTTTATTGGAGCAGCCACTTAAAAGGGCAAGGCATGCAATGGCCAAAGTAAATACGATGATCGGATTTATTTTTTTAAACATTTTATCGGTTTTAAATGGTTGGTATGTCTTTGGGAAACACAAAGTTAGGTTAATAAGAATCGATTCTCTCAAATTAATTACTTTTACTTTTGCCTGGCAGGTTGTATCCCGCTAGTATATTTTTAAGCGCGGGGCTTTCGCCCCGCGCTTAAAAATTCCTATAACTCTTCCACCTTCCGCAGGTTATCCTCCGGCAAACGATCGATCATATAGTTATAGGGATCAATGCCTGCCTGGTAGGGTTTCTCCTTAGTCCGGAAGGTAAAAGTGTTATCCTTTTTTGTGATTTTTAACCGTTTATAAACCAGGGCTTTGCCCAGGTTTTTTTTGTTGGCAGGTTCGGCAAATACCCCAACGTCAATATAATCTGCAACCGGTAGCGGGGTTTCCTTCCCCAGCGAATCGGCCCTGAATTTCTCCGAAGTAGTGGTGAACGTAATTTCATATTCCTTGCCAACCATATGGTAATCAGCCTTGAGTGTGCGGTTCGAGAACAGGGTGATGTTTTCGAACAGGTCGCTTATAAGGTACTGCAGGCTGTCGGGGGTTACCTTGCGGAAAGCTCTTATCGCCGACAGTGAAGTAGGGTAGGGCGGTTGCTGGTATGCAAAGCTGTCAATTAAAGTCCGCAGGGCAGTATTTACTTTTTCTTCGCCTATCATTTCCTTCAGGTAATACATTACTACACTACCTTTCTGGTAATGAATGTATCCCTGGTTTTCGGTCTTCATAAGCGGTCTCTCGGCTTGCTGCTCAGTGCTGCGCCCGCGCAGGTAGCCATCCATTTCGTATTGGAGGAACTTCTTCATTTTATCCTTGCCATACTCGTGTTCCATCACCATAAGAGCCGAATACTGTGCGAAGCTCTCGCTCAGCATCTCGCTGCCCTGCATGCCGGCGCCGCATACCTGGTGCGCCCAGAACTGGTGTGCCATTTCGTGGGCTACAACGTAAAAAACCATATCGATATCATCCTTGGTAACTTTCCGGAGATCGACAATAAAACCGATTCCTTCGCTGTATGGCATGGTTCCCGGGAACGACTGAGCAAAACTGGCATAGCGCGGGAATTCGATAATACGGCATTGCTTGTGGTAGTAAGGGCCGAAATTCGTGGTGTAATAGTCGAGTGATTTCTCGAGGCTTTTTATCATATCAGGCACATTATACGCGTGCTCTTTCATGTAATAAACTTCCAGGTCGGTATCATGCCACTTTTTGCGCTCCACTTCATAAGCGGCTGAAATAAAGGAGAAAAAGTTTAGCGATTTCTGATCCAGGCGGTAATTATAGTATTTGCGGCCAGCATCTACCCAGGTCCTGACCAGGCTGCCGGGAGCAACAGCGATCTGGTCATCCGATGTGCTGATTACCGTGTTCACTTCCACCCAGTCGGCATCGGTGCTGATATAAGTATTGGCACGGGCAGCCAGGTTGTTTTCATCCAGCACGGGCATGCGTTTCCGGGCTGGAAGTTTGAACTTCAGCCGCTTGTTCTTGTCGCTGATTTCAATTCCGCTGTTGTAACCGAACGAAGGCATGATATCGGTGTTGTTGAAAAAGGTTCCGTTCTGCGTAAGCTGTGTAAAACTCACTTCATTCTCAAAACCCCTGGTAATGCTCTTTACTTCCACTTTAATTAATATGGAGTCATGAGGCTGCAATGGTTTGGCTAGCATATAAATCCGGTATTTCAGCCTGTAGTCGCATAGTTTGAGCTTGCTGCCGGCAATAGTAATTTTCACACTATCGCTGAGCTGCGGCATGCTGAAATGCAGTTCACTTATAGGTTTTCCCGAAATATTCCTTGCCCAAGCATCTATAGTTGCCGTCATACTCCTCTCGTGCGGCATTAAGTTGATGGAGTAGTTAAACCTGTAAAAGCGGGGCTGAGTGATATTTTCGTACTTCTTGAAGGTTTTTTCATAATCCAGCTGTTTACGTTCGCTTTCCTTCGGTGAATCGTAGGAGTTCAACACCTTGGTGTTATAGTAAACAAAACTTCCGCAGCCAATAAACACGATCAGAAGTGCCGATAGCAAAAGTTTCTTTCTATTCAGAAGGTTTCCGGAAGTCTTCAGCCTGTGAAGGAATCCGTATTCCTTGCCGCGAATATAAAAGCTGAAGGTCAGTACTGCAATGATTATTCCCGCCAGCACCCAGTAGAGGTTGAACCAGGCAAGCGATTTCACAAAGGGCCCAAATCCGTTCATATCGGAGTATGTAACCGATGGAGTGCCTCCGAATTTCAACATATTGCTGTTTATTTCGAATACGTTCCAGATAAACTGGTTCAGAATTACAAAAACAATAAAGGCGAAATAGGCTATATACCGGTTGTTGATCAGGTAATGGAAAAACAGCGCAATAACTATCATATAGGCAAACGACAACATATCCAGCAGCAGCAGCGATTTCAGGTAAACATCCACCTGGTATCGGTGGTAACCAGCAATAGTCTGGGCTATCATGCCGCCAAACATAGCCAGTATAAGGACAAAAGCTATGGCTGCAAGCATTGCAACCAGCTTGGAAGTAAACATCAGGCCTGCTTTCATAGGTGTGGCATCCTGTATTTCATCCATTTTTACATCCCGCTCTTTCCATACCAGTACACCGGAATAAAATGTGATAATACCAATGATAAACAGGTAGTAAGAGCCACGTATACTGTCGATTACATCGTAAGTTACGGGGAACTGATCCACGCCATACCGGCCCGAGAAACTGCTGATACTTCCGGCCAGGTTAAGCAGGCCAAGAATGGTAATGATGATAAAAGTCGGATTCTTGATGATCGCTTTCGTTTCGAAACGTACCAGGTACCATAGTGTGCCAAACGAAAATTTGCCGCTTTCGCCCGGTTCGAAAATCCTGGCAGATTCTAGATACGGAGTATCCGTTTCAGGTCGTTTTTTCGACTTTTTGACACGCTGTTTTCGGGTGTTGAACGAAAACCGGAAATAGGCCCCGAACAATACGGCCAGGCTGAGTGAAGTCCAGGCCAGGCGGTTTAACAGGAAGGCGCCTGCTAGAGGAACGGCATGCATGTTTTTCTCGTCAATGGTCATGTACTTGGCTATGATTCCTTCAGGGCGGAACCCAAACGGATCGAGAATATTGGCAAGCCATTCTTTCTGAATATCCGCGGTAAAACCGGAGGATACTACGTAGAAAACCAGTATCAGCATGGCGCCTGTGAAGGACACGATGTTGTTCCTGTAAATGATTGCCAATGCATACAATATCACGCCGGCAATGATGGTATTCGGAATCCCGAAGGCCAGCAGACCAAGTAAATGACCCGACCAGATGATCTCCCCGTATCGTTCGGGTTGCACCCAGGGCATAAATGGACCAATAAGGCTGCCCAATGTAACACCCAATAATGGGATTATTGCAATAGTTGCAGCCCCTATAAACTTTCCGAAGTAATAATCACGCTTTTTGATGGGCGACGAAAATACAAACTGGTACATATCAAAATGAAAGTCGCGCGTAGCGCTGGCGTTCATGAAGGCGGTTGTCATCAGCAGGCTTACCAGCGACATCACGCCATAATAAGTCTGGATTACATAGGGCGAATTTTTGTGTATGCTTCCGACGGCTCCTCCAATGTTGACATTGTCCGACGAAACCGCGCCAAATACCATCAATGTGTTGATAAGCAGGAAGATCCATACCATGGGCGAGTTCAGCCAGTATTTCCACTCGTGTTTTATAAATATCCACATAGATTCAGGGAATAAAGGTTAAACTAATTCGTTGAGCCTGGCAAAGAAAACATCCTCAAGGGTTTCTTCTGCTTTTACAAAGCCATGATCCAATTCACTTTCGGATAAAACATGGATAAGCGGCTTGCCGCCAACCAGTTTGTTGGAGACAATCTTATATTGCGACTGGTATTCAGCGAGTTCTGACTTCTCAACCCGTTTTTCCCATACCTTGCCTTTTATTTCCTGGAGGGCATCGTCGGGTTTACCGGTGAAGAGCACTTTTCCCTTGTCCATGATAGCCATGTGAGTGCATAATTCTCTGACATCCTGCACTATGTGTGTTGAAAGAATCACAATGATATTTTCACCTATTTCACTCAGGATATTATAAAAACGGTTGCGTTCGCCCGGGTCGAGGCCGGCGGTGGGTTCATCGACGATCACCAGTTTGGGGCTTCCGATAAGCGATTGCGCGATCCCGAAACGCTGCCTCATGCCACCGCTGAAGCTGCTGACCGACTTCTTGCGCAGTTCATAGAGGTTTGTCTTATTCAGCAGCATGTTTACGATCTCTTTCCGCTCGCGGCTGTTGTTAAATCCTTTTAGTAAGGCCAGGTGATCGAGCAGGTCGAAAGCCGAAGTGCGCGGGTATACTCCAAATTCCTGCGGAAGGTAGCCCAGTACTTTGCGTACCGAGTCCTTGTCGTTCAACACATCAATGTCACCGAGGGTAACGCTGCCGCTGTCGGCATCCTGCAGGGTTGCCAGGGTACGCATCAGCGACGACTTCCCAGCCCCGTTAGGGCCCAGCAGCCCGAACATGCCGGTGCCTATGGTAAGTGAAACATGGTCGAGGGCAACAACACCATTGCTGTATTGCTTGCTTAGGTTTTTGATCTGAAGGTCCATATGCGGGTTTTTGGAGTTTTTTTAGGGTAAAATTGATTAATCCTGAATGGTCAGACGAAAAGCAGACCATAAAGTTACACCAGCATTTCCAATGTTCAGGTTTTTTACAAGGAAAAAAAGGAAGTTAAAATGCCTATTTCTGATCCAGTTCAGAGAAATCCACTATCTGGCCCCATTTCTTGTTGGGTTTCGGCCCCATAAAGAATTCCAGTTTTCCGCCGTTTTTCAGCTCATCATAATGAAAATAGGGCTTTACCCAATCTTTACCGTTCAGTATGACTTTCTGGATATAAATATTTTTATCGCCCAGGTCCTGGGCGGAAACATTAAATGTCTTGTTTCCAGATAAATGCAGGCTGATGTTTTTCAGAACCGGGCTGCCGATTGCATAGTAATTTGATCCCGGGCAAACAGGGTAAAATCCCATGGCACTGAATAAGTACCAACTCGACATCTGCCCGCAGTCGTCGTTTCCAGAGAGTGAATTGGGCTTATTCCCATATTGCGATTTTATGATAGCGTGAACATACTCCTGGGTTTTCCAGGGCTGCCCGGCAAAATCATACAGATAGATAATATGGTGGCTGGGCTCGTTCCCATGCCAGTATTCACCCAGGCGGCCACCTATATCGTCCATGTTTTCACTGGAATTATCGTTAAAGGTGAAAAGGGAATCCAGTTTTTGTGCGAAGGGTTTACTGCCGCCGAATAAACCTATCAGGCCTTTCATATCGTGTGGCACGTACCAGCTATACTGCCAGCTGGTGCCTTCGGTGAAATCGCCACCCTGTGTGTATTCATGCGTATGGAAAGGGGTTCGCCAGTTTCCTTTCGAGTCCCGGCCGCGCATCAGCATTACCGATGGATCAAACAGGTTTTTGTATGCTTTCGATCTTTTGGTGAAGTATTCATAATCTGCAGTTTTGCCCAGTGATTTAGCCATTTGCGCCACGCAGAAGTCATCGTACCCATATTCCAGGGTCTTCGAAACCGACTCATTTTCCTTATCGAAAGGAACCCAGCCCAGTTCGGCGTAGGCTTTAACGTTATCATAATTTGGGTTCATGGCGGTGGCTTTGATTGCCTCATAGGCACGAGAGGCGTCGAAGCCCTTTATCCCTTTCATGTATGCATCAACAATTACAGGAACCGCATGATAGCCTATCATGCACCACGTTTCGTTGGAGCCGAATGCCCATACCGGCAGCAGGTGTTCGGCACTTTGATCGTAATGGGCCAGCATCGAATTGATCATATCCGCATCCCGCTCCGGCTGCAATAAGCAGAAAAGCGGATGTGTTGCCCTGTAAGTGTCCCAAAGTGAAAAAACAGTATAATTGGTGAATCCTTCAGCCTTTCGGAAGGTATTATCCAGGCCCCGGTACCTGTTATCCGCATCCTGGTATATAAACGGTGTAAGGAAAGCGTGGTATAAGGCGGTGTAATAGGTTTCTTTTTCCTCGGTGGAACCTTCGATTGTTACTTTGTTGAGTTCGGTATTCCATTTTTCACGGGTAGCTGCCATAACCTGTTCGAAGTTCCGGCTCGAATTATCCGTCTGCAGGTTCAGCATGGCATTTTCGGTGCTGATGGCCGAAACGGCTACCTTTACCACAAGCTGTTCATCCATTTTGGTTGAATACCTGGCATAAAACTGCAGGTTTTTCCCGGCGCTTTCGTTCCTGCTTCGGAAGCGGTAAGTATTGTACATCACAACTTTCCCGTTATTCACTATCCCATAATCAAGGAAGGGTTTCGAGAAGATGGCGGCAAAATAAACGTAGCGTTCGCCCGCCCAGCCGTTGATCATATGGTAACCTGTTATAGTAGAGTCGTTTGCTATCCTGAGGCTGGACCATACTGTATTCCACCTGAGGTTTTTAGCGAGGTCGATCATAATGAAGGCGCTGTCGGTCGACGGGAAAGTGAAGCGCAGCAAACCCGAACGGTCGCCGGCAGTGCATTCGACCCTGACTTTATTATCCGCCAGTTTGACCGAATAATATCCCGCTTTTGCGATTTCGTCCTTATGAGAAAACCGGGCCCTGTAGCCCGAATCCGGGTTGTTTTTAGGCCCCTGTACAAACCAGGGTTTACCTACCTGGGGCATAAAGCGGATATCCCCCAGGTCGGGGATACCGGTCCCGCTGAAATGGGTGAGGCTGAAAGCGATAATGGAACTGTCACTGTACTCGTAGCCTGAAGCGGTCTCCCAGAGGTTATCCTCGGTATCCGGTGAAATCTGCATCATCCCAAAGGGCGCCACAGCACCGGGATAACAATTGCCTTCGCCAAAGGTTCCGATCAAGGGGTTTACATAATCCGAAGTTTCAAAAGGTGTAATGGTTTTCTGGGCCGATACCCGAAAAACTATCAGGAAACAGAACAAGGCTGCAAGGGAAATGTGGCTGGTTTTGACCAAAGGAAATGCAATCATGGTAAGGTGTATTTTTAAGTCTGGAAATTGGTTTTGAGCTAAGATACAAAGGAAAGGAATCTGTAAAAACGTTGGCACAAAGGAGATGGCAAATATGTGTAGAAAAGTTCATTTTTCGTCAATTTGCCTTATTGTTTGTCCTTTGATTCCCGGTTACCTAGGCAATCCTAGGCATATTCGATACGAAGTCCTGTGGATATTCAAACTGATCGGAGCTTTGACTTTCCCTCCTTAACTAAAATCTCCTTAATCCTCGCTTGAATTTGTCTGATTTATCCTAAAAAGATTATGATAAATCAGCACCTTTGCTATTTAATGAATATTACACTACATTTGAAATGTAAAATCATATCTATGCAGACCATTCCCGGTTTTTTCGAAGAAAATGTTCAGAAATACGCTGATAATGTATACCTGTGGGAAAAAACAGGATCAGAGTACCAGGGTACTACCTACAGCCAGGTGAGGATTCTTGTTGAACAATTTGCTGCCGGGCTGCTTAGCCTGGGTTTGGCAAAAGGCGACCGTATCGCACTCCTGGCAGAAGGCCGCAACGCATGGGTGGTCAGCGAACTGGGAATCCTCTACATGGGTGCCATTAACATACCCTTATCAATAAAATTGGCCGAGCCTGAGGAAATCCGGTTCCGCCTGGCACATGCAGGGGCAAGCATGGCCATAGTATCCGGAAGCCAGGCAAAGAAGATACGGGATATTAAACAATCCCTGCCTGGTTTCAGGAAGCTGATCCTGTTGGATGGAAAGGCGGAGGATGATTCGGAAATCTCCTATGATGATGTACTGTTGTTGGGGAAGGAATTCCTGGCTTCCTCGGGGGATGCTTTCCGCATAGCACAGCAGGCAGTGCAGCCCGGCGATCCTGCCAATATCTGTTATACCTCCGGCACCACGGCCGACCCCAAAGGAATTGTACTTTCGCATAATAACTACGTTGCCAATGTGTTACAAGGGTATACGCTGATGGATATACCGCCTCATTTTACTACCTTACTTATACTTCCATGGGACCATGCCTTTGCGCACACTGCCGGAATGTATTGCATGATGGGAAAAGGGGCTTCGATAGCCTCGGTGCATGCTGGGAAAAGCGGCATGGAAACATTGAAGAATATCCCGGTAAATATTAAGGAAATAAAGCCGCACTTGCTGATGAGCGTGCCGGCCCTGGCGTCCAATTTTAAGAAAAATATTGAAAAAGGCATCAGTGACAAGGGCTTTATGGCTAAAACCCTGTTCAAGCACGCTTTGCGAATTTCGTACAGTTACAATAACGATGGTTTCACCACAGGACGAGGCTTGACCTTTCTTTATCGCCCCTTGATGAAACTATATGATAAAATATTGTTCAGTAAAATAAGGGAAGGCTTTGGTGGCAGGCTCGAGTTCTTTATAGGAGGCGGTGCCTTGCTGGATATAGAATTCCAGAAGTTTTTCTTTGCCGTCGGCATGCCGATGTTCCAGGGTTACGGGCTCACTGAGGCTTCGCCTATTATTTCATCAAACTCTCTGGCAAAGCATAAATTTGGTTCATCCGGTCATTTGGCGGAAAATATGCTACTGAAGATTTGCGATGAAAAAGGAAACGAACTGCCTGTAGGCGAAAATGGAGAAATAGTGATACAAGGTGAAAACGTCATGCTGGGTTACTGGAACAATCCCGAGGCTACGGCCCAATCGCTGCGAGGCGGATGGCTGTATACAGGCGACCTGGGATACATGGACAAGGATGGCTTTCTATACGTGCTGGGCCGTTCCAAGAGCCTTTTGATTGCCGACGACGGAGAGAAATTCAGCCCCGAAGGCATTGAAGAAGCCTACATCGGCCAGAGTCACTATATTGCTCAGTGTATGCTGTACAACAACCAGCATCCGTATACCATTGTACTGGTGGTGCCCGAAAAGGCGGCAATACTAGCCCACCTGAAGCATAAGGGCCTCGACCCGGCTTCGGAAGCCGGCATTCACGAAGCCATCCACTGTATAGGTCACGAGCTGAATCATTACCGCAAGCATGGCCATTACGCAGGCATGTTCCCCAACCGTTGGTTGCCATCAGCCATTGGCATACTCCCGGTTCCGTTCACGGAGGATAACCATATGATGAATTCAACCATGAAAATGGTGCGTGGCAAAATTACGGGTAACTATACGCAACTCATTGATTTTCTTTATACTTCCGAGGGGAAAAACCTGTATCATAAACAGAATTTTGAGAATATGAAGCAGTTCCTGGGAAAATAGTTTTGAAAACCGCTGGTTTCACTTGGGAATGAGTACAATTTAATCCCAATAGTTTAAACCGTTCAATAACTGACCTTGCCGGGTGCTTGTTAGGATTAAATTGACTTCCAAAACAAGGCTTCTGGTTTGATATTAAAGTTTCAGGTTCCATGTACTATACACAAGGCACTGAGCACCAAGCACTATGCACCAAGCACTATGCACCAAGCACTATGCACCAAGCACTATGCACCAAGCACTA
>JBAXXB010000035.1:0-22731 GCA_037128115.1 Bacteroidota bacterium | reverse complement strand
AAAATTTAACCGCAGAGAACCGCTGAGGAAAAATGCAAAGAACCGCAAAGCGTTACTATGCAGAATAAAAACGCTGCGCAACTCTGCGCCTGCTTTGCGCAACTCTGCGGTAAGAAGAGATTTATGCCCCATTAACAGGGATTGGGGGTTAGGGGTCAAGGAGACAAGGAAATAAGAGGTGACGGGAAGAGCATTGTGCCAAATTATCAGATTGTTGTTCTGTTTGTAATTGTATGGAGGCTGTTTCAAAAGTGAAAAATTTAACCGCAGAGAACCGCTGAGGAAAAATGCAAAGAACCGCAAAGCGTTAA
The DNA here is from genome assembly GCA_037128115.1 of Bacteroidota bacterium. GTDB lineage: Bacteria > Bacteroidota > Bacteroidia > Bacteroidales > UBA4417 > UBA4417. Next base: position 22,420 of record JBAXXB010000035.1, on the reverse strand, counting down.
TATGCAGAATAATAACTCTGCGTAACTCTGCGCCTGCTTTGCGCAACTCCGCGGTAAAATAGCTTTTAATTCATCCTCAAATATTGGTAGAGTGAAAAACAACCCCAAAATGGGACGAGATATATCCGGCATTTTATTGTTCTCTGTTTCGGTTTACCGGACAACATTAATTCACAATAATTGAATTTTGACAGTAATGCTTAAATTTGTTGCAAACAAAGAAAATATGGACAACCGGTTTTTTGTTATAATTCAAATAATAAAGCAATCTCGGACTAATGCAATAAAAGCTGTTAATGCTGAACTGATTAACCTTTATTGGAACATTGGAGAATTTATTAGCAAGAAACTTGAGCTTTCTGAATGGGGCGATTCCGTGGTAACAGAATTGGCAAAATATATTCAACACAATGAACCAGACCTAAAAGGGTTCTCCGACAAAAACCTTTGGAGAATGAAACAATTTTATGAGTCCTATAAAGCCTTTCCAGAACTCTCAACAATGTTGAGAGAAATTAGTTGGTCTCACAATATGGCAATTTTTTCAAGATGTAAAACGACAGAAGAAAGAGAGTTTTACCTGAGGTTAGCCAAACAAGAAAACTACAGCTTCAGAGAACTCGACAGACAAATTTCCGCCAGTTTTTTTGAGCGGACAATGATTGGAAATTCAAAACTCTCAACAGTGTTGAGAGAAACTAATCCCGGCATAACGAATACATTTAAAGATAGTTATATTCTCGATTTTCTGAATTTACCTGAGCCACACAGCGAAAGCGAGTTACAACTTGGGATCATAAGACAGATGAAAAATTTTATTCTTGAACTTGGCAAAGACTTTCTATTCATAGGTGAAGAATATAAATTACAGGTTGGCAATAGTGACTTATATAGACCTCTTATTGTATCACCGTGGATTACAATGTTTGGTAGCATTTGAGCTAAAGGCTGACAAGTTCAAACCAGACCATTTAGGACAACTTAATTTTTACCTGGAAGCATTGGATCGAGATGTAAAAAAACCAAATGAAAATCCAAGCATCGGAGTATTATTGTGTAAGGACAAGGACAGTGAAGTTGTTGAATACGCTTTGAGCAGAAGCCTATCACCGACGATGGTGTCAGAATACAAAACACAACTTCCTGACAAGAAATTATTACAACAAAAACTTCACGACTTTTTGACAATGAAGATACAGAATGAAAGAACCACAGTTGCTCATAGCTGAGTCTTCGTGTGGTCGCTTTTCGGGAATCAACATGAAGCCATGTTGCACGAAATCACCCACCGACCGGCCAGAACAAGCATAGGGTTAAGAGTTTATAGAAACATGCGAAAGGATTACCTTCGGTGAGAGAGTTCGCACGGTAGCAGTGGCTTCTTGAATAGCAAGTATCGCTTCTTGAATAGCATGAAAGGGGCATATTGTATTGAAATTTGCACCCCTCTGTCCGCCAAAGGCGGACAGTTCCCCTTAAAAGGGGAGAACGTTAAACTTGTAATTTACCGTTAAAAGTATAGCATACGATGCTTCCTGAAAAGAAAACGGCGGTTGCAAGGCCCGGAATATGAAGTGATAGTATGAAATACGTATGCTGAGCTCCCGGTATCTTAAAAACCAGGAATTTATGATTTCAGATTTACGAGGCAGGTGTTTGTACTGGATATGCATTCACACAAAAACCAGAAAGGCCAAATACAAAATATGGCTCCTGGTTTTTATGTCAATAGTTCTTGAGTCTACCTATCAGGTTTAGCTTAGCGCTTAGAACGGAAGATCATCTTCTACCGGGCTTGCATTGAAGGAAGCCGGTGGTTCTGATGGCATTTGAGGTGAGGATGTCTGAACCGTGGTGGCAGCGCCTTGTTTTTCGACACGCCAGGCTTTGGCTTCGGTAAACCAGCGGGTATTGTATTCGCGGCTTTCAATATCAAAAAATACTTTTACGGTTTCGTTAAGCGTTAAACCGGCCTGGTCAATTTTATCACCCCAGAGGGAGAAACAAACTTTTTTCGGGAACTGTCCGTCGGCTATCTCGATAATAAATTCCTGCTTGCGCCATTCGCCGTTACGGCCTTGTCCGGTTACCAACGGTAACAACTGAGCTACTTTTCCAATGATTTCCATGTTGTGTGATGCTATATTATTGATGCGAAAATAGGACAAAAAACCGTATCTGCCGCTCGTTGTTTATAATTATTTTCGGTCCACAGACGTAAAAATCTGGACAGGAGCATGGAAACCAACCGGCGCCAGGCAAGACCGAGTCGTCAATTAAACCGGGATAAGTCATAGTAATCCAGGCTATGTAGAGGTAATAGTTTTTTCTGTCCATCAGGTCTTAGCAACCAAAGACAGGTTATGGAAAACAAGGTTCCAGGTTTTGGGTTTGTAATTCCATCTTCAGCCCTGTCCTTACGGATATCAAAGCTCCAGATTCCAAAAAGTACCTCAGCCTTCCACCAGGACATCAGTATCAATCTCCGTTACCGGAATAAACCACTTTCCTGCAGTAATACGTATTCCCTACCCTGATCCTGAGTAAAAGGAGACCTCCGCTGTTGTTTTCGAAGGTCAAATCAACAGGCTGCACCACCGACTGGCCCAGGCTGTAAAACGCCAGCGCTTTCCCCGAGTAATCGAGAATTTCGACACTCTCCACAGGTTCGTCAACCGAAAGCCTGAAACTTCCTGTAAAAGGGTTCGGGAAAATGCTGATCTGAAGCCCCTCCTTTTCCGGAATTCCAAGGTCATTAACCACATCGAGCATTAATGAGTCGACTTGGGAACAACTGGCATTAAAAACCTCGCACCATATCTGGTGCTTACCGGGTGTATACGCCGAGCCTTTCAGTGTGACTGAATTCAGGGTATCACCCGTCGACCAGAGGTACTTCCGAAAACCAGCTGGTACGTTGAGCACCAGGGTGTGACTTTGTTTCAACAGGGTATCGTTGCCCAGGCTGAATACAGGTTTGGGTAGTACCGTTACCAGCAGCGAATCTCGTTGAAAGCAGCAGTGATCATTCCATACGCTGAGTGAATACTGTCCGCTCTGCGTAACGGTTAGCTGCTTGAGGCCCGAAAAACCGTTGTTCCAGCTATAGTGATCCCAGCCTGCAGGTCCCTCGAGAACGACGGAGCCGCAAACGGTTTTATCCGGTCCCAGTTCAACCGAACGGGTTCCCCTGTCGAAGTAGGCGACAAAGAGATCGAAGACACTACCCGTTGCATAGTGCGATACTAGGGTATCGCTGCCGTAAAATGCTTTGCCCTGGAAAGTTCCGGATAACAGTATGTTCTCACAATTATCGAATCCAATACCCGTAACATGCGAATTGCCATTGGTGTTTGTCCTCGAAAACCCTGTCTTGTTCCCGCCGGTGTCGAAACTGATGAGCTGGTTTTCATAGTCCCCATCCGCATGATAGAGTGTAGTATCACTCAATATCATATAATAGCTGTAATCGAATGTGGCGTATAGGGTGTCGTGCAGCAAAGCCAGGTTAGCCTGCGTAAGGCCATTGTCGAGCCCTGCCAGGGTTTCGTACCAGGCCATGTGGCGCTGGGCATCCAGTTTTCCTATCACCCAGGTATTGGCATAGTGGTAGCTGATGGTATCGTTACCTATGGCCAGGTTAGGCTTGGCAAACATATAAAAAAACAGTTCATTCTGAGAATTTATGGCAGCTACAGGTACATAGGTGTTGTCGTTGGTTTTTACCTGCGAAGTACCCACCAGCGAATCCTTACTATCGTACTCCAGTAAATATTGCTCCCAGTTCCCGCTGAGAGCAGGAATATATACCGCTTTATTCCCGTCAAAAATGGTATCAATGGTTGTACCTAACAGGTACCTGTGATTGTTTTCAGCAGTAATCTCCCGATCTATCCCAAAATTGTCGCCGTGTATCACCTTATGGGATTGTATTACCCCATCCAGGTTGAGGCTGAAAAACACGGAATTTTCGTTTGTGTTGGGAAAATAAAGCGTGTCCTGCCCGAAGCCATACAAGGTGATGGGATCGGGTGAATTCCAGGAATGCGGGTTCACGGAATAATAGATATGGCCGTTGCGGATGGCCATATTCTGAAAATACATATAATGCTCGCATCCTATTACTTTGGCCCATTTCATGTCGAAATTGCGGTCGAATTTCACCAGGAAAGCCTCGGGTCCCTCGTATTCCGGAACCGCCAGGTGGTTGATCACCGTATCGCCGATGAACAGCCGTACCGCGAAAGCGCCGGCTAAAAAAACATTGCCGGCCGAATCGGCTGCCATCGTCAGCGGGCGGACAGTGCCATTTAAAACAAGAGGGCAGTACATATCCATTTGCCTCAGCAGTGTCCCCTTTGAATCCAGTTTCAGCAAAACACAATCATATTGATCGGGCCATTGCTCATGAAAATAGGAGTGGCCGGCTATGCTTAGGCTATCGTTATAATAAACAGCCAGGTACGAATTGTTATAGCTATCGGTAGCCAGGAATTCGGTGCGGGGGTTGGTGCCATAGCCGTTAATGGCCCATTTCCAATCCTGGGCATGGGATTTAAGACTGGCTGCCAGATTTACAATGAGAATAAGCGAAACGATAAATAAATTTGAAGTTTTCATACCAGGAGAAATTACTGTTTAATAATCTTTTTTATGAATACACCTCCACTGGTTTCTATCCTGAAAATCAACATTCCGGCCGGGAAGGCAGCTGTTGAAACCGGGAAAGAATTGCTCCCACAAATTTCCTGCTTATTCGTGTAAAGGCAAAGTCCCCGGGCATCATAAACTGTAACGGATTGAACGGGGTACTTGCTGAATATACCTGTTTTATCGCGACAGGGATTGGGCCAGGCACTTACTTCAGCGCTCTCCACTTTTGTGCCGGTACCCTGCATTTCCGTGATAATACCATACTGGTTGGCTTTCATTATCAGTACGTCATCACCCCCGAAACCTCCGTGATAAGCAGCCTTGCCGGCCATGATATAGCCCCCGTCGGCAGCCGCAATTACCTGGCTGATGTACGAACCGGCATACTTCGAAACAATATTCGCCGACCAGGTTATAGTGCCTTCCGGGTCGGCCTGTGCGATCATGGCCGTATCGTTGTATGCGCCTGCCAGCAGTATATTGCCTCCGGCAGTGAACGACAGGGTACGGTATGGGTGTGGCTGGTCATAGTATTTAAGCCAGGCCAGGTTTCCCTGAGGGTCCGTTTTCATCAGGAAGGGATAATCCGCCGAGAAATAGTTGCTCCATGTATCATAACCCGTAATGTAATAACTCCCATCGCTATACTGTTGTATAGCTGTAAAATAGCGCTTGTAGTAGCTTGCGCTTTCGTATTGTTTGGTCCAGCTGAGTATGCCGCTCGAATCGGTTTTGATCAGCAGCCCTTTATTCAGTTCGGTGCCGCCTATAGTAACGCTTCCGCAAATAATATATGCGTTATCGGCCGTGTTTATCATCTGTTCAGGGAAATAGCCTTCCATAAACGATCCTCCATACGACCGCCTCCAGACTTCGTCCCCCTGGTTGTCGGTTTTAATCATGAAAACCGATGGAAATGACTGTCCATGGTAGCCGCAGATCACTATACCGGTATCGGTAGCGCTTGCCAGTGAGCAGAAAAAGGCATCGTCGTCGAACGTGAAGGATTTCGACCAGATTTTATCACCAGAATCGTTATATTTAAGAAGAAGAGTGGTGGCAGTATCACCATAAAAGCAATTGCCCAGCAGGAACGAATGGTCCGTATGCTCGTATACCCCCTTATTCCAGTCGTAATCGGAAGGATGCGAAACACTGCGGGTCCATAGGGTATCGCCATACTCGGTAATGCGGACCAGGTATATTTCAGGATCCCCATAAAAATAGTTGGTGGTTGTACCGCTCACCAGGTATCCGCCCGAAAAACAGGGAGTGATCGAACTACCGGCATCGTTGTCGAGGGTTCCGTAGAGTCGCTGGAAGGTTGGCTGGCTGAAAACAATGGAATGGGATAACAGCATGACTAACAGCATAAAAGCTGATAAATGCAAATGGCGGATAGATTTCCCTTGTATAGTAATTCCTGTCATATCTAAAAATATTTAATGCAATAAAATTACAGATTTATATAATACTTATGGTGTTAGTTGAAATATAATTTCAAACCACAAAACAGCATCATGGAAAATAATGGAAACCCCGGCTATTACTTTCAGCTGGGTGCAATATTGCGGTTAACACTCCGTTTTAGGGTATATACTTTTCAGGCATATGTATTCTATATTCACACTCTTAAAGCATAGTTGATTTAAAAGTACTTAAAGTGTCTGGATTGCCTAAAGTTAATACCACTAACGCCTTAATCCATAAAATTTAGCAAAATCTCACTGTTATTAATCCTATTCCCCGGCTCACAACAATCTGCATTACCTTCATCCAGATTTATTTATCCATTACAATTATCCCGTATTCAAACCAAACGAAGTCATATCCCATTTTAAACCAGGTTAAATGAAATCCGCAAAACTATTTTTCATCGTATTCTTTCTTTTTCAACTGGCTTCCAGCCTTCAGTCGCAAACCATTTATGTTTCGGGACCCATTGTTTCGAATACTACCTGGGCCGCTGATACCGTTAAAATTACCGGCGATATTAATGTGGGGCAAGGCGTTGTGCTCAGCGTGGAACCCGGCACCTATGTAGAGGTCCAGGGTTATTTCAGGATCTATGTTTCCGGATCGGTAAGGGCCATAGGCACCTCCACCGATTCCATTGTATTTACAGCCAGGCATACGGCCGGTTTCTGGGACGACACCCTCTCCGTTGCCGGGGGCTGGGCCGGTTTTAATATTATGAGCACCTATGCTTCAGCCGACTCCTCGGTATTTGAATTCTGTAAAATCCAGTACGGGAAGCGGTATGGCGAGTATGGCGACGATATCAAAGGCGGAGCCTTATTTGTGAGCGACTACGGCACCCTTATCATCCGGAATTGTTTTGTGAATTCAAATATGGTGATTTGTTATGAAGGAGGAATCGATGGATGCGCAGGGGGAGCGGTTTACTGTAAAAAAGTAAATATTGTCACCATAGTGAACAACCGCTTCGAGCGGAACCGTTCCTTCGATAACGGCGGGGCCATACATGCTGATATAATGTGCCAGACGCTTATCGACAACAATATTTTCCAGTATAACCGGTCAATAGAATGGGAGCGTATTGGCAGCCTATTTGTTATCAGCGGATCCGGGGCGGCAATAGCTACTTCGGATGATCCGGGGTACAGCCCTGTTATTTCCAACAACCGGTTCTTTGGCAATACCTGCATAGGCGGCATCATTTACACGAGCAACCGGAATTGCCTGATATTTAACAACCTGGTCTGCAACAATTACGGCTCGGGAATTATGGACGGTCACCAGTTATCCATGTCGAGGATTTTCAATAATACCGTTGTAAATAATGAGACGTATTCGGGCGGAATGAACATATCCTCATATGCCAGGATTTACAACAATATCGTATGGGGAAATGAACCGTATCCCCGCGCCATAACGGAGCAGATCCATACCTTTCCTGGGTTTTCAAGTCCCTCGCTTTTTTACAATTGTGTGCAGTATGGTAACGGCGGACCGAATTCGACCAGCGAATACCCGGAATTTGCACATCCATCAGACGGTGCCGGGCTGGCCTATAGCGGTGCCGAAGCCGACTGGACCCTGGGAGACTATACTCCCTGTATAAACCGGGGAACTCTCGATACTGCCGGCCTGTTTATCCCGGCCTTCGACCTGGTCGGTAATACGCGTATATACGGCGTGCGTATCGATATGGGCTGTTACGAAAACCAGTCGGTGCTTACCGGCATTACGGATGCAATAGGCGCCGATGAAAAAGCGTCGGTTTATCCAAACCCTGGAAGCAATCAGTTAAATATCAGGTCGCAGGAACCCCAGGCCTATTTTGAATTAAGTAATATGACAGGTCAGCTTATGATTCAGCAACGAATAGCCGAAGGGACCAGCAGCCTGGATACGGAATCCCTAAAGCCGGGAATTTACTTTTACCGCCTGCGTAACGATCAGAATGCGGTTATAGGATCGGGAAAGTGGGTAAAGAACTGAGAGGGTGAGGGTGAAATTTACCCTGTCATTGAATGGCTTTCCTAGCCTTCAAAATATATTTAGCAGTATCGAGCGGGCTGATCCCTTTGTAGGGACGAACTACGCCCTGTTCATCCGTACATTCCCGGTAGCCAGCGAAATGGGTCGAGATCCTTGCTTTTCCGCCCGAGCGGGAGCTCAGTTTTACAGGGAAGTCGAGTGAAGTGGCCAGCGGCAGTATTCCCGTTAAAGTAAAGCGTCCGTCCCGGATTTCGGGCGAATCAAAATCTCCCCGCATACGGGTTATATCGCTGGTAATCAAACCCAGCAATTCTTCGGGCGCATCTATTTTGTACCGTATCATGGGCTCGAGCAAGGTAGTGCCGGTATTAACAAGCCCGTCCATGATCCCCATAGGGGTGGCCACGGTGAAATCTCCTGCACGCGAATGCACATTGTGGTCCTCACCTTCCACCAGCGTAATATGCAAATCGGTGACCGGCCAGCCTTTTATACCTTGCTTCAGGGCACCGCTTATACTTCGTTCTACCTCATTCTGGTATTTTTGCTGCACACTATTTACAGGCACAACACTTTTATATACAAGCCCGCTGCCCCTCTCGCCTGGCTCCAGGCGGAATTTCATGATGGCCCAGCAGGGCTTCGGCATCCAGTACCTTACAAAGCCAAAGGCTTCGCTGGAAGGTGTTTCCTGGTAAATGACGGTAGGATTTTCGAGCCGGGCTTCTATGCCAAACCTGTCGGCCAGTATACGCTCGAGAATTTCCATCTGCATCCATCCCATGGTTTTAACCTGGAGTTCTGATTCTTCGCGCAGCCACTCAAATTCGAGGGCCGGATCCTCCATGGACAGTTCCTGCATGGCAGCCGCCAATGCAGGGTAATCCTTATTATTCAGGGCTTTAACCTGGACAATAATCAAGGGAGTGCGCAGCTTCACCCCGGCAGGAATATCCTCAACTACAGTTCCCAGTATATCGCCGATGCAGGCACCCGAGAGCCCGCTTATTCCGGCAAGGTCGCCCGCCTCTACGGTTCCAATATCTTCGTACCTGCCCGGGAAAACCCTCCTCACCTGTGTCACCTTCTCCATGGTTCCCTGCGTGGCGTTGAAAACCACTTCCCGGTTGCTGATTGAACCATCGTACAGGCGAACATACGCAATCTTTCCCATGATCTTATCATGGCCTATTCCATATACCAAAGCCGACAAAGGTTTCGCCGTGTCACCAGTGGAGCCTGGAAAATAACGGGCAACGAAATCCAGCAGCTCCTCCATGCCGAGCCCCATTTTAGCTGAACCGTACAGAAGAGGATAGATTTCGCAGCTATGAACCAGGTGGACAAGTTGGATGCCGAGTTGCTGAAAACCAGGCGTATTCCCTTCCAGGTATGTGTTAAGCAGGAGTTCATCACTTTCGACCACACGTTCAAGCAGCCCGGCATTCACATAATCCGGGCTCCACAAATTCTTTATAGAAACATTATTTTCACCCTCCCCGCTGGTTTCCTGTAGCGGGAGCGGATTGATTTTCAGCTCTTTGCCAATTGCCCGTAGAACAGACTCTGTATCGGCCCCTACCCTGTCAATTTTATTGATAAAGAACAATACCGGGATATGGCGTTCGCGCAGAGCACCCCAAAGGGTTTCGGTATGGGCCTGCACCCCCTCCACGGCCGAAATAACAAGTATCACGGCATCGGGAACACGCATCACCCGCTCCACATCCGCCGAAAAGTCGACATGACCGGGAGTATCGATTAAGTTGATGCGTATGCCTTTCCAATCAAAGGAAGTAAGCGCCGAACTGACCGAAATTCCTCTTTCGCGCTCTACCGGCAGGAAATCCATTTGCGTGGTTCCCTGGTCGACCTGGCCGGGCTGGCGGGTTTGCCCCGACAAATACAGGAACTGCTCGGTAAGGGTGGTCTTGCCGGCGTCGGCATGGGCCATGACAGCAATGTTACGAATAGGGTTTTTGGGTTGGGAAGTCATGGAGGGCGCAAAGTTAGGGAATCAGGTCTTTGGATGTAAAACAAAAATTTCCCTATCAAAGAGAAAAATATTTTTTAAATCTATTTCCAGGTGATATAATTCGTATTTTTGCGAAATACTAAATACTGCATGAAGACACCCTATTCTGACAACCAGGTTAAGTTAGCCCGTTTCGCAAAAGCGATGGGAAACCCGGCCCGTATAAAAATACTCGAAATCCTCTCTGATCGCGGTTGCTGCTACAGCGGTAATATTGCCGATGAATTCCCAATTGCGCTTTCAACGCTTTCGCAGCACCTCAAGGAGTTAAAAGCTTCCGGCCTTATACAGGGTGAAATAAATCCTCCTTTCATAAAGTATTGCATCAACCAGGAAAACTGGAAACAGGCTAAACTCCTGTTTGATACTTTCCTTGCCGATACAACGTTCACAACCGAAACCTGTAATGTCTGAAAACATTCCTTCCCTGCGTAATACCGCCATCAGGAAGTTTCTGCCCTTGCTGCTCCTGCCTGCCTGGTTCCTGCTTTATCGCAACCTGCAGGGATTGACCGACTTTTTTGTGTTTGATCTACTGAAACTGCAAAAGGGATCCCACCTGACTGAAGCCCTGAGGTTCTTTATTTTTGAAGTTCCAAAAGTATTACTGTTGCTGACGCTGATCATATTTTTCGTAGGCATACTGCGCACTTACTTCTCCCCTGAACGCACCCGCAAGGCATTAGAAGGAAAATCACTTTTCACCGGAAATGTGATGGCTGCCTCGCTGGGCATAGTAACGCCATTCTGTTCCTGTTCGGCCATACCCTTGTTCCTCGGGTTTATCGAATCAGGAATTCCGCTTGGTGTAACCTTCTCGTTCCTGATTGCGGCCCCGATGATTAATGAAGTTGCCGTTGTGTTGCTATTTGGACTGTTCGGCTGGAAAACTGCCCTTATCTATGTATTGACTGGCCTGGTGATAGCTATATCGGCAGGCTGGATAATTGGCCGCCTTCATCTCGAAAAATGGGTTGAGGGTTGGGTCTATGAGTTAAAAGCAGGCAGTCACCCGGAAGATGAAAAAATAACGTTTTCGGCCCGCATAAAAATGGGCTATGGAGCGGTAAAGGAAATTGTGGGTAAAGTCTGGTTGTACGTCATGCTTGGTATTGCGGTCGGGGCAGGCGTTCATGGATATGTCCCCCAGGATTTTATGGCCTCTTTTATGGGGAAATCAGCCTGGTATTCGGTACCGCTTTCGGTACTTATTGGCATTCCTCTCTATTCGAATGCCGCCGGCATTATTCCTATAGTTTCGGCCCTGATCGAAAAAGGGGCCGCCCTGGGAACCGCCCTTGCCTTTATGATGGCCGTGATCGGGCTTTCGTTGCCCGAAATGATTATCCTTCGTAAAGTACTCAAAATGCCCTTGATTTTCACCTTTATTGGTGTTGTCGGGAGCGGCATTATGCTGGTAGGCTTTCTTTTTAATTACATTTTTTAAGCGTGCAGCAAAAAATCGAAAATATAATTGATTCAAACAGCTAACAATTAATAACTTAAATAAAATGGAAATCAAAGTTCTTGGGACGGGTTGCGCCAATTGCAAAAATCTCGAAAAAGCTACCCGTGAAGCAGTGGCTGAACTCAATCTGGATGCCTTAGTGGTGAAGGAAGAGGACATCGTGAAAATCATGAGTTATGGAATCATGCGCACGCCCGCACTGGTGGTTGACGAGAAGGTGCTGTTTTACGGAAGAGTGCCATCCGTTTCCGAAATCAAAGAAATGCTCAGTAAAAAGTAACCTTTAATTCTTAAATCTATGAAAAGGATCATTTTTGTCGCTCTTGCCCTGGTAATGACCACCATGGCTTTTGGCCAGAAGCCCGTAAAATTGCAGATCGTGTATTTTCATGCTAAAAACCGCTGCCCTACTTGTCTTTCTATTGAAGAAAACACAAAGAAAACGCTCAACACTTATTTTGCGGCTCAGCTGAAGGATGGCACGATCAAACTACAGGTGCTGGATGTTTCGGAGGAAAAGAATGAAAAAATAGTGGAGAAATACCAGGCGGATGGTTCGGGTTTATTCCTTACCCACCTGGATGGTAAAAAAGAAACTACAACCGACTTCACCAATTTTGCCTTCAGCTATTCCCGCAACCAGGCCGATAAGTTTATTGCCGGTCTGAAAGCCGAGATTGAAAAAAACCTGAAATAGTTTAAAAATGGAGTTCCTTCAAAACCTGATCGACCAAAGCACCTTTCCATTGCTGACAGCCTTCCTCCTCGGGTTGATGACAGCCATCAGCCCCTGCCCTTTGGCTACCAATATCACGGCATTAGCGTATATCAGCAAGGATGTTGAAAACCGGCGAACCGTTTTCCTGAATGGGATTTTTTATACCCTGGGCCGGGCAATTACTTATACCGTGCTGGGTGCGATTATTTATTTGGGTGCAAGTAAATTTCATGTCAGCCGCGCGGTGCAATCGGGTGGCGAAAAATGGATTGGTCCTCTGCTTATTGTCATCGGGATATTTATGCTTGGCATAATAAATCTGCCAGGTTCTTCCGGAACAATCATGCAGCGACTTGCTGATAAGGTTAAACTTGGCAACAATTGGGGCTCACTTCTTCTTGGTATGATCTTCGCACTGGCTTTTTGTCCCTACAGCGGTGTGCTTTATTTTGGCATGCTTATGCCAATGGTCCTTTCACAGCCTGCCGGCCTGCTCTTATTGCCAGATTTCGCCATTGCCACCGGCTTGCCTGTTATTCTTCTGGCTTACCTTCTGGCTTTCAGTATAGGTGGAATCGGTAAGTTTTACAACCGTTTAAAAACATTCGAAGTCTGGTTCAGGCGTATTGTAGCCGTATTATTTATACTGACGGGATTCTACTTCGTGTGGATTTATTTTTCCTAAAAATGAAGACTGTCGGGGATAATAGGAGATTTTAAACTGCAGGAAAATTTCAGCAGACAGGCTAACAGGCACCGGTTTGCCTTAGGTGGGTTCCATCCTGGCTAAGGAAATATAACCAGTCAACTTCTTCCTGTAAATTGTGACAACTAATTCTAAAACAATGATATACTATTTATTAGCTTCTTGCCGGAGCAATAGAGTTTCGCATTAAATCATTACCAGATTAAACCATTATTACAAACGCTTTCTTAATTTACAAAACTAAAATCATGCCATCCCAAGCCCGTTTAAAATTCCCCGACCGGTATCTGACCCTATGGATCTTCCTGGCCATGTTTATTGGTGTCATGTCGGGATATTTATTCCCGGCAATAGCTCAATTCTGGGAATCCTTAAAATCATCTCCGACGAGCACTACCAATATTCCCATTGCGATCGGACTGATCCTGATGATGTATCCCCCTTTGGCCAAGGTGAAGTACGAAGAACTTGGTGATGTTTTCCGCAACTGGAAAATCCTGGCGCTTTCGCTGGTTCAAAACTGGATCATTGGCCCGGTACTGATGTTCGCCCTTGCGGTTGCCCTTTTCAAACTCTTTCCCGGCGAAAACAACGCCAACCTGCCCTATATGTATGGTATCATTATGATTGGCCTTGCACGCTGCATAGCCATGGTCATAGTATGGAACGACCTTGCCAAAGGGGATACCCAGTATGCTGCCGGGCTGGTGGCATTCAACAGTATCTTCCAGGTACTCTTCTTTTCGGTTTATGCTTATGTTTTCATTGCGGTGCTTCCCGGTTGGTTCGGTATTCCCACAAATGCCGCAGTTGCTAATATTACCATCAGCCAGATTGCCGAAAGTGTATTTATCTACCTGGGAATTCCTTTCTTGGCCGGTTTCCTCACACGGTTTATTTTAATACGGGTAAAGAGCAAAGAATGGTATCACACAAAATTCATCCCGAAAATCAGCCCGGTTACACTTGTGGCGCTGCTTTTTACCATAATTGTAATGTTTTCGCTTAAAGGAGAATACATTGTTAAAATCCCCCTCGACGTGCTGCTGATAGCAGCTCCCCTGCTGATTTACTTTATCATCATGTTTGTACTTTCGTTCTATATGAGCAGAAAAGTCGGGGCAAACTACGGGCAATCCGTCACCCTGTCGTTTACGGCAGCAAGTAATAATTTTGAACTGGCCATAGCCGTTGCCATAGCCATTTTCGGGATGAACTCCGGGGAAGCCTTTGCGGCCGTTATAGGCCCCCTGGTTGAGGTGCCGGTTATGATAGGTTTGGTGAATGTGGCGTTTTACTTTAAAAAGAAGTATTTCGCATAATCGATTGATTTTGAAATAGAAATAAAAATCGCTGTCAGAAGAGTACAGCTTTTGGTGAAAATCCCCTGAAATTCTGCTTGATCCAAAATCAGGCTGACAATTAGTTGACAAAAAATATTACAAAAAAAACGCTAACAATTTGTCGCGCAAATTGTTAGCGTTTTACAGGATGTACCCCGGGCCGGAATCGAACCGGCACATACTCACGTATATCGGTTTTTGAGACCGACGCGTCTACCAATTCCGCCACCGGGGCAAATTGGAGTGCGAAGGTAATACTTTTTATGAATACAGAGTCTCTGTACGGGGATTTTTTCCTCGCAGCATACTTATTTTATCATTTTCAGGAAGTTAACCTCTTTTTCAGTCAGGAAACGCCAGCGTCCGCGGGGCAGATCTTTCTTGGTAAGGCCGGCAAAGACCATACGATCGAGCTTAACCACTTCATAGCCTAAGGCTTCGAAGATGCGGCGAACGATACGGTTGCGACCTGAATGCAGTTCAACCCCTATTTCCTTTTTGCTCGATCCACCTTCGGCGTATGCAATTTCGTCAACCAGGGCGATTCCATCTTCAAGTTCAACGCCGTCACCTATGGTAATAAGATCCGCTTTGGTAAGTGCCTTGTCGAGTTCAACATGGTATACTTTACGGACCTTGTGGCTGGGGTGCATGAGTTTGGTTGCCAGTTCACCGTCGTTTGTAAAAAGCAGTAACCCGCTTGTATTCCTGTCGAGACGACCTACAGGGTAAATCCTTTCCCTGCCTGCATCAGCAACCAGGGACATAACTGTGTTCCTGTCGTAGGGATCGTCAGTAGTGGTTATATACCCCTTGGGCTTATTGAGTAGCACGTATACCAGTTTTTCCCTGCGTATGCTTTCGTTACCGTATTGTACTTTATCGGTTGGTAATATCTTGGTTCCCAGCTCGGTGATAACTATGCCATTCACACTCACTGCACCAGCGGTTATCAATTCGTCCGCTTCACGACGTGAACAGATCCCTGAATTTGAGAGGAATTTATTCAGGCGTATGCTTCCGTCAGGACTTGGTGCACCTGGCTTACTTCCGGCATAATCCTTTTTTGCAGGTTTGCGGTCATAGCTGCTTTTACGATCCGATGATCTTTCATAGGTTTTACGGGCCGGTCTTTCACTATCTCCGCTTCGTTCAAAGGAACGGCGTTCAGGTCTTTCACCTTCTCCGCTTTTGTCATAAGAGTGACGGGCGGGTCTTTCACTATCTCCGCTTCTTTCGAATGAACGGCGTTCAGGTCTTTCACCTTCTCCACTTTTGTCGTAGGAACGGCGGGCAGGTCTTTCACTATCTCCGCTTCTTTCAAAGGAACGGCGTTCAGGCCTTTCACCTTCTCCGCTTTTGTCATAAGAGCGACGTGCGGGTCTTTCACCTTCACCACTTTTGTCATAGGAGCGACGTGCGGGTCTTTCACCCTCACCGCTTTTATCATAGGAACGACGGGCTGGTCTTTCACCTTCTCCGCTCTTGTCATAAGAGCGACGTGCGGGTCTTTCACCCTCACTATTTTTATCATAAGAACGACGTTCAGGTCTTTCACCTTCACCGCTTTTATCATAGGAGCGACGGGCAGGTCTTTCACTATCTCCGCTTCTTTCAAATGAACGGCGTTCAGGTCTCTCTCCTTCACCACTTTTATCGTAAGAACGGCGAGCGGGTCTTTCACCTTCCCCGCTTTTGT
The DNA here is from genome assembly GCA_037128115.1 of Bacteroidota bacterium. Classification (GTDB taxonomy): domain Bacteria; phylum Bacteroidota; class Bacteroidia; order Bacteroidales; family UBA4417; genus UBA4417. Next base: position 6,333 of record JBAXXB010000035.1, on the reverse strand, counting down.
CATAGGAGCGACGGGCTGGTCTTTCACTTTCGCCACTTCTTTCGTAAGGGCGGCGGGCAGGTCTTTCACCCTCTCCGCTTTTATCGTAGGAACGGCGGGCAGGTTTTTCACCCTCACCGCTTTTATCGTAGGAACGACGGGCTGGTCTTTCACTATCACCACTTCTTTCGTAAGGGCGGCGGGCAGGTCTTTCACCCTCACCGCTTTTATCATAGGAACGGCGGGCAGGTCCTTCACTATCGCCACTTCTTTCGTAAGGGCGGCGGGCAGGTCTTTCACCCTCACCGCTTTTATCGTAGGAACGGCGGGCAGGTCTTTCGCCTTCACTGCTTCTGCCAAATGAGCTGCGGGCTGGTTTTTCGCGGTCGCCGCTTCTTCCAAATGAACTACGGGCTGGTCTTTCACCCTCGCCACTTCTGCCAAAAGCACCATGTGCTGGTTTTTCACGGTCTCCGCTTCTTCCAAATGAACTGCGGGCTGGTCTTTCACCTTCACCGCTTTTGTCATAAGTTCGACGTGCTGGTCTTTCGGCATCACTGCTTTTATTGTATGACCGTCGTGGGCTTTCATCTTTCCCGGCACTCCTGCTGCTACTTCTGCCTGTTGACGAAGGTCTTCCGCCTCCAAAGGCAGAACTTCTCTTAGGCCGGGGATCACTATTCTTCGGGGTTCCCTTACCCGGCCTGCTATTGCGTTGCATAAAATTTTAATTTTTGCAAAGATATGCATTTTTACGCCACGAACGATAAATCCCGGAACTCTTGCCTCCATAAGTCAGCTTTAATCTGCACATTATCTGCAATTTGCATGGAGCGGAAACCCATGGCTACACCCATATGAACTATTTGAAAAAAAACCGAGGATTTTAACCGAAAATTTACTATATTTGTATTTCACTCATGCAGTTCTTTATTTATCCAAAAGGAGGACATATGAAACTCTTGAAAGAACGGATTATCACAGTTGGACGTTTTGCCTGGTCCAGGGCTTTACTTTTGCAGATCCTACTGCAGGATAGCGGAATCGATTGTTTTATGGTTAAAAAGGAGACCGGACTTCCCATTGGGTATGTAGATCTTCGGATAAAAGAAAAGGACCTGGAAAATGCGCTGAAAATAATTGATATTTCATTGCGGGATACCGGCAGCGCAAAAGAGCATGCATTTCATAAAATACAGGTTGTCAGGCATATTATGGTACCTGTCGATTTTTCCGATATTTCGTTTAATGCCAGTCGTTTTGCTGTGAGCCTTGCAGCCAAATTCAAAGCTGAGGTCAAACTGGTTCATGTTTATTATAATCCTGCCGTTGATGTTTCACCCTATGCCGATCATTATTCCTACCAGATCAAACTGGTTGAAAGCCTGCGCGAGATAGAAAAAAGCGCCCGCGAAAACATGCTCAAACTGGAGCATAAACTGAAAGTCTGGTGTATTAAGGAAAACCTCACACATATCCGGATTTCGGTAAAATTGATCAATGGTTTCAGTACAGACGAAATACTCGATTACAGCAGAAAATACAGACCTGCCCTCATGATTATGGGAACGCGTGGCCTGACCCATGATAATTTCAAGGCATTTGGCCGCGTGGTAAGCAGGGTAATTGAACACTCTACCATTCCTGTCCTAGCACTTCCCGCAGGCACTGTTAAAACTGTAGGAGAGATCAGAGGGCTCCTCTATGCCACCGATTTTGACCCCTCTGATTATTCGGCCCTGAACCGCCTGATAACCATGCTCGCACCTTTTAACATACGGATTCATTGCGTTCATATCTGCCTGGTAGAGAAAAAGCCCTGGGATGCCGTGAAACTGGATGAATTGAAGGAGCATCTAACCAAAGAATACGAGGGCATTGATATCAGTTTCAACAATGTTGTCAGCGATAAGGTACTGAATGGGCTCGAAACATACATCAGGGATAACAATATCGATGCACTTGCAGTGAACAGGCATAAACGTTCCCTGCTCGAAAAAATATTTATTCCCAGTATCTCACAAAAAATATACAGCGATACGGGCAAGCCTTTGCTGGTATTTCATTCCAAAGAGTGATTCAATCTGCGTTTCCTGATAGCCTTCTTTCTTTCAGCCACCCTGTAAAGGGGTCACAGGTGATTTTCGCAGTCCAAAGGATATCTTTACTACATTTCGTCTGTTAATTAAATTATTATCTTCGCAGCTCAGCATATGCGGATAATACATCTGCATGCAAAATATTCATTCCGTTTTTCACCTGTTAGATGCCATTCATGAAGACACATTTACTTCTTTCACTCTCGCTACTGCTCTTTTCAAACGTAGTGTTTTCCCAGGAAAGGGAATTTGAATTTGAGAAAGATACTGCTAAATTCACCCGTGCCCAACTTCCTGCCAAGTACCAGGTTGATACGAGGATAGATAACATGGGCTACTGGGTAAAGATGGCCCAGGCCGGGCTGGTCCCGGTTGCACCTATGACGCTGGCACCACCGGCAATTTGGACAACGAGTAAAATCATGGCAAAAGGGATGGCTGCCGGCAATTCTCCCGACATTCCCGTAACTGCCACAACTTCGACTCAGAGTGAAAATTCGATTTTCGTTTCGCACGAAGATGCTGCGCTTGTCATCAATTCGAATAATTCAACGCCACAACCCAGTACCGGCACGGTATATGGCGCCGATGCACTGGTTTCGTCCGACAGCGCAGGCAGCTGGGGTGGTACCATACAGGGTCTGACAGGTGGAAACAGCGGTGACCCGACGACAGCCATAAATGCAAACGGTCGCTGGTTTATAGGGTACATCAACAGCGCGAGCGGGCAGAGTGTAGCCTACAGCGATGACCATGGTACCACATGGACAGCAAAAGTAGTGGCAAATGCACCTGCAGGTTTTAATAATATGCTGGATAAAAATCATATGTGGATTGATAACAGCCCCACAAGTATTTATAACGGGAACCTGTACAATGCCTGGACTACTTTCGGCGGAACTGACGATAAACAAATCGGCATTTCACGAAGCACCGATGCCGGGCTTACATGGAAAACCCCGGTTCATATCAGTGCAGCTGTAAATGCCGGAAGCCATAACCAGGGTGTCAATATCAAGACCGGGCCGAATGGCGAGGTATATGTAGTTTGGGCCATATACGACAGCTGGCCTGCCGATGAAGATGCACTTGCTATGGCGCGTTCGCTCGATGGCGGACAGACCTGGTTACCGGCTGCCCGTATCATAAATAATATCAAAGGCATACGAAATCACGCCGTTACCCAGAATATGCGCGTGAATTCATTCCCCAGCATGGCCACAGATATCAGCGATGGAAGCCATAGTGGAAATATTTATGTGGTCTGGACCAATGTAAATACACCTGGTGTAAATACCGGGACCGGGGTTGAAGTGTACCTGATTAAATCGAGTAACAAAGGACTTACCTGGTCACCTCCCATAAAAGTGAATACAGATCCCCTGGGCACCAACAAACAACACTACCAGCCATGGGTTACCTGCGATCCGGCAAACGGTAACGTTGCTGTTGTTTTCTATGATAACCGCAATGCTTCAGCTACGCAGGCAGAAGCCTGGTGTGCCGTATCTGTCGACGGGGCCGAAACTTTTACAGATTTCGAAGTAAGTGATGTGACTTTTACACCAACTCCTGTTCCAAACCTTGCAACCGGCTATATGGGTGATTACCTGGCAATTGCCGCCCAGGATGGCATGGTTTATCCCTGCTGGACCGATACCCGCTCAGGGCATGCCATGAGCTATGTTTCTCCGTTTTTCCTCGCACCGGTAATGAACCAGGCTTTTATCGCGTACCAGGGACACGACCTGAATGATTTTTCGGCAGGAAACGGGAACGGGACTCCTGACTTTGGAGAAAACCTTTTATTGTCGCTTTCCGTTAAAAATATTGGCAGCAAACCCGATACCAACGTGATGGTGACCCTGAGTTGTGATTCTCCCCTGGTGACCTTTAGCGACAGCACCGAACCTTACGGCAATTTTGCCATCGCGGAAATAAAAAATATCACCGACGCTTTTGCATTTCACATTTCTGATTCCGTTGCCAACGGCGCTGAACTGGTGTTTAACGTTAAGGCTGTCAATAACCTCGATAGCGTCAACTACAGTTATTTCACCATCAACGCATCTGCTCCCGAACTGACTATCAGCAGTATAATCATAAATGATCCGGCCGGTAACAACAACCATGTACTCGACCCGGGCGAAACAGCTGATGTGGTAATCAAATACAAGAATAACAGCATCTTCGATGCTACGCATCCGCTTAGTCACCTTGTATGCACCCAGTCGTTTGTTACGGTTCAGAATCCATTGGTGAACCTGGCAGCTTTGGCTCCCGGTGAAACCGACAGCGCCGTTTTTCACGTAACGGTGGCAAGCATACCTTTTGGCTCGGCTGCCCAGTTTACCAACAATATTGACTATTCCTTCCAGAGTACAAAAAAGTCATTTGTTGAATCCATAGGCCTCATCGTTGAAGATTGGGAAACCGGCACATTTACGAAGTTCCCCTGGTCCTTCAGCGGCAACGCAAACTGGGACCTTGATAACGTCAACATGTGGGAAGGCCAGTATTCGGCACGTTCAAAAACCATAACACACAACCAGACCGCATCGCTCAATATCAATTACAATGTGATGTACGACGACAGTATTACATTTTACCGTAAAGTTTCGTCTGAAATGTTTCACGATGCACTGGGCTTTTATATTGACAACCTCAAAGTTGGCCAATGGTCAGGCAACCTGAACTGGAAACGAATATCTTACCCTGTTTCGGCCGGGCAACACACCTTCCGCTGGGAATACCTGAAGGACGCCGCCACCTCCACCGGGCAGGATGCAGCCTGGGTTGATTTCATTGTTTTTCCTCCCGAAACCAAAACCATGGTGTATGCCGGGAACAATACAAATTCCTGTGATAACCAGGCGGTGCAGATGAATGCAACCGCAACAAATTACCAGACCCTTCAATGGTCGACTTCGGGTTCAGGTGTATTCAGTAACAGTACCATTCTCAATCCTGTTTATACCCCTAGTGCCTCGGATGTGGCAGCAGGAAGTGTTACGCTGACACTGAATGTTACCGGGTTTTCATTTAAAGAAGCATCTCAGAGCAGTTTCGTGTTAACTTTCAACCACAGAGCATCGGCTTTGGCCGGTTCCGACTTGTCGGTTTGTGAAGGTTCGTCCGTTACACTCAGCCAGCCTTCGGCTACTTTTTATTCCACTTTGAACTGGAACACTTCGGGTGATGGCAGTTTCAGCGATCCGGCTGCACTAAATCCATCCTATACTCCTGGAAGCGGGGACCTTGCTTCCGGTTCAGTTAATCTTAGCCTGAGGGCTTCTACCGGCAACGCCTGCCCCTCGGTAACGGATACGCTTGCACTTGGTGTGCATAAACTTCCCCAAGCTGGCTTAACTATTGCAACTGAAGTTTGCCATGGCGACAGCACACAACTCACTTATACCATCAGCGGGACGGCCCCGTTTAATGTTGTATTCCAGGGTGGGGAAATACGTACAGTTCCTTCCTCCACCTGGCAGGAATGGGTTAAACCATCTTCAACCACCAGTTATACCATTCAAAGTGTGACCGATGCTAACGGATGTGCAAACACACAGGCGGTAGTTGCGAGCATACAGGTAAAAGCATCACCGGAGGTAAACATGGTAAAAGACACCCTTTTATGCGGTAACCTGACACTCAACCTGAGTGCCAATGCACAGGGGGCTGTTTCGTACCTCTGGACACCGGGTAACTATACCACCCCGACTATCAGCATTGATACCGCAGGAACCGGGCTGGGTGCCCGCACGTTTACCCTTGTTGCCACCGCTGCAAACGGTTGCAAAACAACCGCTACCAGCAAAGTCGATTTCAAGAACTGCACGGGAATAACCGAAAAGGTCGGAAACGTAGGGTTTGAATTGTACCCGAATCCAAACAACGGGCAGTTTGCCATTGATTTTATCAGCGACAGCCGGGAGGAAATAAACATGAGGGTACTCAACATATCGGGAGCCACTCTGTTTACCCTGAATAACCTGGCTGTAAACGGCCGCCTGACCAGGAATTTTGACCTGCGCAACCTGGCCCAGGGCACATACCTGCTGGTACTCGAAAATAATAAGATTCAGATAACGAGACAGCTGATTATAGTTAAATAGCAGAAGATCATTGCGCTAAAAAGTCCCGTGCGGAAGCCGGGGCTTTTTTTGCGCCCGTATACAAGCCTGGCAAGGCACATTTAGGAAAGTTCAGTATAATCCAATCTCAATCATGCCTGTATTGTGTAATCGTATAC
>JBAXXB010000034.1:0-22890 GCA_037128115.1 Bacteroidota bacterium | reverse complement strand
CCAATATGACTTCGGTATTTCCATTTATGTACGATGAAAGCGGATTTTTCAGTAATGATAAAAGTTTTATCCTCACCGTTAATAACAACTCTGTTTCATTATTATTTCTGACCGCTGTTTTCAATTCTTCTTTAGCAAAACTTTGGATTTGGTATAATTGTCCGGAATTACTAGGAGGCACGCGCGAAATCCGTAAAGTATATTTCGAGCATTTCCCGGTTCCGCATGCTAACGAAGAACAAACCACCATGCTTGCACAATACGCAACCGATCGCACCAAGTTAACTGTCAGCCTGCAAACACTTACTTCGAAATTCCAGCGCACCATACAGCGAAAATTTAACCTCGATGATCTGCCGGGTAAATTGCAAAACTGGTATTTGCTTACCTATAAAGAGTTTATTGCCGAATTGGCCAAAAAGAAAGTAAAACTCTCCCTTTCTGAAGAAGCCGAATGGGAAGCTTACTTTATGCAGGAGGCTAAACAGGCCCTTGTCTTAAAATCCGAAATCTATAAAACCGACCAGGAAATCGACCGTATGGTTTATCAATTGTATGACTTGACGGAGGAGGAAATTAAAATAGAGGAAGGCACAAACTAAATCAAACAGGGTGTACTTGTCACGCCCTTCCCCCAATTGCTGCCAAAAGCGGGAATCCAGAGGAGGATTCTGTCTGACGCTCTTTTATTTCAAAACCGCTCACCGTATATCCATATAAATGAAAGAGTTGCTTTTTGCGGCCTTCTGGTATTCACACAAAAAATAATTTCATATTACAGCTGATAATCCCTGCTTTTGTTGTATATTTACCCTGCTCAACTGGTTTAAAACCAGGAGTTAAATAACTTCGCAACCGGGCCGGCAAACCCAAGGTAAACTCGTTCAACTATAGTAAAGTTTAAGTATTCGGAAAAGGAGCTGAAAAGCAAACGTTCACATACATTCACATTCATCATTAACAAATTTATCCTATGGCTCAACAGAACCTTATTTCGGTGGAAATTCCCGCTGATGTTCTACAATCAGTCAACGACGGGCTTGCAAAAATGATGTCCGATCTTGAACCCTTCCTTGTGTCTCTCACGGCCGATCAGAAGATGGGCATGTTAAAAATGGGAGATGGTACCGTTGCTTTTGTAAATAAAGCATTATCGTATATTGATACTAACCCTGAATTTATTCCTCCCTTCCTGAATGCAGCGGAGATGAAGATCGATGGGAAAGCCGCAGCACAGCTTGCGCCTGTTGTTAAACAAATTGCGCAGCTCGCCTCTAATCTTGAAGATACGCTTATGTTATGCGGAAGCGAAGCCTACCTGGCATCGCTCATCTATTACAATTCGGTAAAACTAGCTACCAGGAGTAATATCCCGGATGCCCTGGTTGTTTTTGAGGATATGAGCCAGCGTTTTCCCGGAGGTTCCCGTAACCGCACTTCCAAGGCTACACCGGCACCATAGCCGGCGCAGTCCAATACCAGCAATTTTCAGCTCTTTAAAAACCGGGGTGGCTGTCGAACAGGCCCCGGTTCTTTTTTTTTGCATCGTACCTCAAAGCTCCGGAAAGGCAGCTTTTTGCTTCCAACTCGGACCTTCCTGCCTGGTAAAGGATGCTAAATGGATCGGAAAGGCAGCTCCGAAGTCCGGAATTTCGAACCTCAAAGCTGGTAAAAACAGGCTCAGGGCTCTGAATGCGAAGCAAAAAGGCCCGAAGCAGGCCGATTTAGCTCCGGCATCGACTGAATATGGCATTGGGATCGAAGCTTTCAGCTCCGCAATGGCTGAGATTAGCTCCTATGACAGAGCTTCCTTATCCGAAGCCAGGGCTTTTTGCTCCGGATCCGTGACTCTTTGCCCCAAAGCCGGAGCTTTTTGCCCCAAAGCCGGAGCTCTGATTACCAAACCCAGTCCTTTTATTCCCTGGCAATCACGAATGTTCGGTAAAAATTACATGCTATCTCATTGGGGATCTGTGGCGATAATTTCCCCTGAAAAAGAGATAGAACTCCTGTGATTGCTGCTGATCGAGAGGTTTGCGTTTCCTCCCGGGTTCACCGAAAGCGAGATGCGGTACACATCATTATCCGCCTTGACTTCAGCATCTACAATATAATTCTTCTTCCCTTTTTGCACCGTAAACGATTCGGGTTTGCCTTTAAACTTGAAGCCGGTATCACCTCCAGGCCCCAATCCATTGTATCCTGTTCCATAAAAAGGCAGGTAGCTTTTGATAAAATCAAGCTGAAAAGCAATATTATAAGTACTGTTAATAAGGTTTACACTTCCTGCACCCGCCGACATGGCACTTTTTGCCTTAAAAACAAATTGCTTTGAAACCAGCATGTCTTCCACTAGCTTCTGCTTTTCAAGTTTTTGTTCCTCTTTGATTTGTTTCCTGCTTTTCTCCTGGCTATAGGCGGAACTTATTACCAATATAAATATGAGGATAAGAACGGAGTTTTTTGTCTTCATCGTTTTACTTATCAATTTGTTAAAGCAAATATTATTGAGTAAAAACAAACCTCAAATTAAACCGATAGGAATAACCCGGCTTCAGATCAGTAATATCCAGGCTACCAGCTATTAAATACGAAACCAAAATTAATATTCAGGTTACTGAAAGCCGAGGCGTCCTTGATCTTCATGGCGTTGTCGTACCTGGCATTTAATTTCAAGCTCATATCAGGAGCAATATCAAATATAAAACCAGCTTCCGGTGTGATAAGGAAGTGCCAGTTTTTCGATTCCAGGGTATATAAACCCATGTCAGTATTACGCAGATCGTAAACGGTACCCATACCCAGGCCCACATAAGGGATCACGGTTCCTGTACCGAAGGCATAATGCGCGTTGACCAGCATGGGGAACACATTGTCATAGCGGTACTGAACCCCGGTTAAAGTAGCTGTGCCTTTTGAGTAACTGCCATAAGGCATACGTTCGTAATATACGTTGTAGCCAAAATTCACCCCTACGGTAACCGATGTGGCAACTTCACGGTGAAATTCAATGGTCGTTCCGCGCCAGCTTACATTGTTGACGTGCTCTTTTAGTCCGCCAAATGGCACACCTACAGTATACTGAACAGAAGTAAAACTCTGGGCTGAAACATAGTTTGACAAAAATAAACCGGATGCCAGCAATAATGTTAAAAATAAGGTCTTTTTCATATCCGGATTTATTACTTCTTTAAGTATTGAGATTGAGTAAATGCCTGGTCAATCGACTTGGCAACCCGTGAATTGAACTCTGAGGTACTGCCTGTGAGCAATCCGTTAACAATGAAGGTCCAGGCCACAAGAGGCCTGTCGTCGGGGCTCAGATCGTTGGGATCGACCATGGCTACTACCAGGCTGCCAGTGGTGTAGGAAGAGGTAACCGGGTAGGGGTAATACCATCCGCCACCCGGATAATATCCACCGTACCACCAATCGTAATAACTCCAGTAGTCGGAATAAGAGGTAGTCAGTTCATAGGCTGAAGGGGCCAGTAAAACATCCGGGTTCGCACTCATGGCTACCTGTGTCCAACCCATGTTTACCATGTTCTGAACTATTTTGTTAATCATAACCGTGGCGTAAACATCTTTCACATAGTTTGGACCTCCACCGGCAATAAGATCGTCATCTATTTTCATGACTTTATCAGGAATTGCAAAGGTATGCCTGGCAGCAAAGGAATAGCCCGGATCGTAGTTAGAGTAGACAATGTCTAACTCCTCTGTATAAACCGGCCCCTCGGGATAACACTGTGTCAGTAAAAACACAAGAGCCATCAGGCTGAAAACTTGTAGAACTTTCATATTTGTCGAATTTAATTGATTAGTTGTATATAGCTTGGCTCAGTCTCCGATTGCCTTTTCAAAGGTACTAAAATTACAATCGCATTCAAGAGTACAACACAATTCCAGCTTATTTTATCATCAGCTGAATTCTTTCATCGCAGTTAATTCTATTTATTTATCCGTTTAATGCGCGTTACACTATGGTTTGGGACACTTAAAGAATTTGTTCGCATACCTGCCATTATAGCCTGCATCAGTAAATCAGGATGGAACAACAGCACTTTTGTTCCCAATAAAATCCCTAATTTTAATCCTTAATCCTATTATAAATACGTTAAGAGTATCATATTTATAAAAGATTAATTGAAGCACATACTACAATGTTTCAATACCTTAAACCTCTAACCTATTAATCCTGGAGACCAAATAGTTTCAGCTGATTTGCAGCAGAGAATCTGATAATAGGCCAGGTATTATGCCTGATATTCTATTTTGAATGTCCACTATCTAAAAACGCTTCACAAGGCCTGATTTTTGCTCTTTTTCAGTCAAGTAGTGAGATTTCGGTATTATGCCAGCATCTAGTGTGCTGCTTATAGAATGTCAGATTCAGGTTAAACAGAAAAACAACCATTCCGTTTTATCAAAAACTAACCTATCTTTGTTAAACATTTGATTTTCAATTTATATATTATGGCAATAAAACAAGGAAACAGTCCGGAAACCCAACCGGTTAGCAGCAGAATAACAGCGATAACGGAGTTAAGTAAAAAGGAGTTTGTATCGAGGGCCAAAAAACTCTCAAAGCCTTACCGCGTTACCAGCGATAAGAAATTCAAACTCAAAGATTTTCCGACTATTGTTGAAACCGGTTTGGGCAAAGAAGAAAAAACTCTGGCTCAACAGGCATTGCAACTGGGTATTCAGGCCCTTGCCGAAATGCAGGATAAATTGTATGCCCAGGATAAATGGTCGCTGTTGCTGATTTTCCAGGCGATGGATGCCGCCGGCAAAGATGGTGCTATTAAGCACGTTATGTCGGGCATAAATCCACAGGGTTGCGAGGTTACCTCCTTCAAATCGCCCAGTGCCGAGGAACTGGACCACGATTATTTGTGGCGTTGCATGAAGCAATTGCCCGAAAGAGGCCGCATTGGCATTTTTAACCGCTCCTATTATGAGGAAGTCCTGGTAGTCAGGGTGCATGAAGAAATCCTGGATTCGCAAAAATTGCCGGATAAATTGATTACCGATTCTATATGGGATGACCGGCTGAATGATATGCGGAATTTTGAATCCTACCTGAACCGGAACGGAACAGTGGTGGTTAAATTTTTCCTGAACCTGTCGAAGAACGAACAAAAAAAGCGATTCCTCGAACGCATCGACAAGCCTGATAAGAACTGGAAATTCAGCAGTGCTGACATGAACGAACGTAAATACTGGAAGCAATATATGCAGGCGTATGAAGAACTTATCAGGAAGACCGCAACTGAAAAGTCGCCATGGTATGTAATTCCTGCTGACAATAAACCTTATGCCCGTATGATTGTGGCTGCAGCAATCATAAGTGCTCTGGATTCGATGAAACTGGCATATCCTAAAGTAAGCGAAGCTCAGGTTGCTGAATTACAGCGTTTAAAACAAGAATTAATGGCCGAAAAGTAGCCTTCGGCTGCCCTGACTTTAAGTATCACTGTGGCAACCGGCTATAACAGCAAGCAAAGATATACCTGCAGATTCGGCACCAGGAAATTTAAAAGCCAATAATTCAAATAGCTAAAGAAAGAGGATCAATATATTAGTCGGGCGGTACGACTGTATTGGTGATATCCTCATTCAGACTTCCTGCAATCATAGATTGCATAGTTTATGCTAATTTCTAGTGAGTCTTATTTTGCGTACCACGCTGGGCCGAAAACTTACCCACCAGCAAAGCGACTATGATTGCTATGTAAAATTGTCCCGACACGGTTACAAAGGTCGTGAGTGATCGTGTGTAAGGCTTAATTGGCACTATATCGCCATAGCCAAGCGAAGCTAATGTTACAAATGAAATATAGAGCGGAACACTCGTACTCATAGTCTCCCCGGACTCAGACGCATCGAACTGCCGGGCTGAAAATGCACCTGGGTCATGCTGCAGGATAAAGGTCACAAACAGGGAATAGATTATGCCGAGTAGCAGGTAACCTGCAATTGAGCCCAGTATGACCCCGACAGTAACCTGCCTGGCTGTTGCTATCTGCCTGATCAGGGAACCCACAATAACGAAGAAGAAGAGTACATTTACTACTTTTGAAATTGAAAGCAGCAAGGTTATATCCAGTATTCCGGAGATCCATTCCAGTAGCAATGTAGTGATAAACAGGCCTAGTAAATAGTTGCTTCGTTTCTCGAGAGCGAATAAAGCCGAAATGTAAATTACAGAATACATGATCCTTACAAATACACGCTGCCAATCTATTGGCAGTACAGGCATTATGAAAGATGCAAAAATTACTGAAATCACGAGAATGATATTCCAAAAGGCAGTTGTCCCGTATTGTTTTCCTTTCATTTTGTTAAATTTATGCTCAAATATAGGGAAAGCATATCTATAAATCCATTCAACCCTATCATAATATCAGGTTTGATTATTTCCATCTTTTTAAGTTCGCGTTTACCGCTCTTAAGAAATTATTTATCCGCATATGCTAAAACACAAGATGCATTTGCAGGAATGTCCGAAATAAACCTGTTATTTTATTTTGTGCCTGATAGGCAAACGCGAAAACACTGACTGTATGGCTAGCCTGGTATTTTTTTCACTGTCGGCAGAATTATCGACCGTTTTACGGGCCCCGCCGGACCAAAGCAGGTAACCTGTCTTTGTATCGAACATTTCGAAGGAGATATATGCTTCGTCTGCTCTGGTTTCCCTGATATTCCCTCCAGCAACAGGGACATAAGCACCAGCGTAATACCCAAGCCCTCCGTAACCTACACCCACACTCAGTGTAGGAGATTGTGAATATTGAATTTGTTTTTTTATTCCCAACCTGAACCGGAAGACTGCATCAGGATGCTCCTCATCCTGCACCAAACCTTTCTTTTTCAACTCTCCATCAGAAGCACTCTTGACCAATTTCCCATACATTCGCATAATAGCTTCTCCCCTGAGCGAACTATCACTGGGAGGAATCCAGGCATAGGTTTTGTATTTGTCCATGTTTGTATTCTTATTGTAATCCGAGTAGGTATAGATACTTCCTGTACAGGAATGCAGCACTATAACGATTATAAGGCTGAGCAGTGATAGAAATTGTTTTATCATTTTAATAATTTTAACGGTCGTGAGTTAGGAAAAGCTCCTATCGCAAGTATTTTCTCTAAAAACAGAATTCTTACGCTATCAGGATTGAAGGAAAGAACTAAACTTCATGGTTCAAGTTGATGGTAATCGCAGTTTTACTTTAATCCAGCTCCAAATGAAGCTGGAAACAGGCTTTTCTGTCAGCGGAAGAACTAATTACTCTTTAGTTGCTTTTTTAATAAAAGGGAAACTAGCGAAAACCTGTAAAGAGGATAAGCTGCTGGAACCATAACCCTGGTCTTTTATAACATCATTAATACCAATGCAATACCTTATTTTTATGTCCATTCCCTGGCCGGGTATTACCTCGGGAAGCGAAAATCCTATTTCGACAGGGAAGCAGAAGTACATTGGATTAAAAGATTTCCTGAAGTCTTCTGAGGCAGTAATATCATTTCCGGTTCCAATAAGTGTTCCTTTTGTTTCCTGTGTGGCAGCAGTCAGGAAACTAATTTGTGGACCGGCTGCAACAAAAATTTCAGGTCTTATTTTATACTGCACCATCAAAGGCACATCAATATAATTTGCCATAATGCTATACTTGGCATCACGAATGGAAGGATACGCCATCAAAGGATCAACCTCGCGGGCACCACGCTGTGACAAAGGCTTGAACTCAGGCGTAAAGGCCCATTTATCATTGAGTTTCACGAATGTTCCAAGTCCGAAATACAGGCCATAACGCGTTTTCGAATTCTCAAGTCCGGGCATAGAGGAAAAATTTAAGCCGGCATCAATACTGGTATGGAATTTTTCGGTCGCTATTTTGTCGCCAAAAACAAGGACCAGCAGGGCTGCCTGTGCCTGGCAGGTGGATACTGCTGCAATATTGAAGAAAAGCACAGCTGCAAGTGAAAGTATTGTGGACTTTGTAGCATTCTTTCCGGCTTTACGAATATTCGCGTTTCCCATAAAACATATTTGACAGTAAAGTACTATTTGTTTAGACATCCCTGGAACTCCTTATCGATTTTTTATTACAACCAGGCAGCTCATCCTGCAAATATAGCAACTAATTTCAGAGCATTCGTTGGGAACACATTGATTTCAGGGTAAGGAATAGCTTAGGATTAACCAGGCTGCAAGCTAACGCCTTCTAGAAATTTACTTGTTTCGAAGCGGGGCTGGCAAGCTTAAGTTGACCTTGTTCAGAACAATGACATACGCAGAGTCGCCAATCCTGCCTATCAGATTTTAAAAAATATTACCTGAGTTCATTTATCCTTATTCTCCCCTGGTTGATACTCACGGGTGTTTTATCTATATTCCAGATATAAATATGGTATTCCGCTGCTTCGGGCGGGATATTGTAAACCAGCATGCAGTTACTAAAATTATCGATTTCACCATCCCATACATTCCGCAGCCAGTTAAACTGTATATATTCGTATCTCAGGCTTTTATGTTGCTTATCCCAGATATCGCATACTACCCTGCCATTAAATGGTTTTTGGGCAGAAAAGAGCGCAAATTTCAGGTCAAGCCTGATGCATTTATTCTGTAAGGTATCGGCTGAACCTTCGGCCAGGGGAACAAATTCAGAGCAACAGTTAGCTGTTTCGGGAATACTCCTGGTAATGAGTGCATCGTATATGTGTTCTTTCTGCACTTTAAGCAAATGCCTTTCCGATACGGGGTCATAGTCTACTGTATCATACACTGTCTGCCATCCGGGAATCATTTTCAGGTTCACGATTTGAAAATCAGCCATGTAGTCAGGGAAATGTGTAAAGAAAATGGAACTAGCCACTCCCCCGTGCAGGTAATCGAGGTATGACCAGCAGAAAATGCGCATTCCATGCCCGGCAATAGTCGGGGGCATTTCGCCCGGTTTATGATTCTGCATCACCTTCGCGTAAAAACGGGCAGGTATTACATCGTATTTGTACCAGATAGAATAAGATGTATTTGCAAATACAATAAAATGGACGGGTATTACCAGAAACAAAAGTGCAACCAAGCGTGTAGCATACTTTCCTGTTAGCAGGCTATCGAGTAAAAAGATTAGGCTACCGATAGCTAGTGGATAAAGGTATATTCCTATTCGATCGTCAGGGTAATTGACCTTAAAAAAGACTCCTAGCAAGAGAATGCTTACAAGGTTCCCTGCCAGAAGATATGGAAAGAGATAGGTCCTTATTCCCGGAACCCCCTTCTTTTTGAACTGTTTGTAAAAGCTTAAAATGCAGGCAATTGCAATCGCCAAAAACAGAACAGTCGCAATCCTGTTGGCTATAGATTTTGTGGCTTCGAACAGGTACGAAAACAAGGATGTTATAGTGGTTCCCCAGAAATCATGAGGTGATCCGGCAATAAGCCCGTTATGCTGCTTGATGTAGAATATTTGCACCAGCACAAGGCTCAAAGGCAAAATGCCGGCGGCAAGTATTGCAATAGCTTTTAACCTGAATGAATTTATCTCGCTGGTTATTAACATTATGCATACAAAAGCAAGCATAAGTGCATACGTGTTTATAAGTGCAAGGTTAGCCGTACAGGCAACAAAAATAAAGAGGAGGCTGACACTATAATATCGCAGTTTTTGCCTGCTTATGCCTTCAAGCAGGTACCATAGACTACCCAGTAATAATGCCAACGAAATTCCATACCCACGCGAAAGGGCGAGGAATTCAATAAAATGCAGCGTAAATGCCATGCTGATAAAAAAGGCGAACCTGAAGACCCGGTTCTTCAAATGGGACGTGATTTTATATAGAAAAAAGAAAAATACCGGGGCAAAAATGAGGTTCGGCAGGCGTAATGCCAGAGGAGATGGCCCGAAAAACCGGTACGATACCCAGGTAAGCATTGAATTAAGGAAATGATTATTCGTATCAATATTGGTCAAAAAGGGGCTTACTTTCCCCGACTGCACAAAATAATAAAATGTGGCTATCTCGTCGTGAGCCATGGGAACGTATATAGCCCTGATGACGAGAAAACCACCCAGTACGACAGAAATCAATAGAAATACTAATTTATCAGCTGCCGGATAAGTTGAAAGCTGTTTATGCGACCCGTTTTCTTCCGGTTTCATTTGCTCCTTTAGGCTATTAATGTTGAACCTCTCCTTAAAAATCACTGCCAAAGGTATTGGTTTTAGGTTCAGGGTAAAATGGTGTTTACTTGGAATCCTGAAAAATAAAAAAACCGGGAATTTCCCCGGCTCTCATTTCCATCTTGAAGAGGCTTACTTTTTCAACTGTTTTTCAAAATCCAGGCGCCCGCCTTCCAGCCCATAGGCAACTACTTTGCCCTCTTCATCCTTACGAAGTTTCAGTTCCAGTTCCGATGATGTAACTGTATTGAAGGTTTGCACCCCGAGTTCGGCAAAAGTCCATACGGAGAGGTTTCTTTTTTCATCCTTTACCGGCTCAGGCGCACTGTGGTTAAATGCAAGCAATTCATTCGCTTTGTCACTAATAGCATTGAATATGGTTTTAACGGGAGTATCATCTATGGAGTTAACCTGGGCATATTGCAGTTCTTCGGCAAGTTTCAGGTTATAATAAAATTCAAGGTTTTGATTCAGATACATCTGGCTCACCCGTATAAATGTAAATTGTGGATCCACGAATTGACGCGTATGCACTTCCCCCGCCAATCTCGGCACCAAAGGCTCAACAGTACTGCGGTCAATCATAGCGACAGCCTCTGGGTCGGGGACAAAATGGTCAGCAGTTTGTTGAGGTACAATCAGATTGTTGTTTGTATTAACCGGGTCAGATACGGCTTTTGCAGGCTTTTCGGGGCTGGAAGAAAGCTGGCTTTCCGGTATACCCGGATTGGGCCTGGAAGCAGCAGCACTGGACGTAGTTTTCACATTATCCCTTTGAGCCAGCTCAGGGGCCACGGGATTCCGGTCGAGCAGGAAATATACACTGAAGATAAGGGCAAGTGAAGCTGCAGCCGAAAGGGCGTAGTAAACGAGGCGCCGGACAGGAATCACTGATTGTTTAAGAGTGCTTTTATTCTCAAAAACAACATTTGTTTCAGGACTCAGCATGGTATGCTGATACAGCTGCCGATCCCCTTGCAGGTGGGGATTATACAGCATGAATTCAGCCATCTGACTTTTTTCATCTTCACCGAGGTCAGCTTCGAGTTCGCGGGCCATGAAAGTTTCGTAGGTTCCGGCATCAATGGCCCCTACCGGGATTGCTATTTTCTTGAGTGATTCTTTAGCTTCAAAGATAATGTCTCCATCAGCTGTGAGGTGAGAAAGCCTGTATAAACTGCGATCTTTCGCAAACTGTGGGTTAATACTTACAAATTCATCGAGAAATGATGCTTGTTCCGCAGTTAGCAGGCCTTCGGTTTCGGCTAGCATGAACTCTTCATAATTCAGTTCATTGACCTGTGATGTGGCGAACACATGGTTTTTTTTTAAAGAAGACTTCATCTCAAAAACAACATCCTGGTCAGTAACAAGCGAAACTGCTTCAAACTCTTCAAACATGTTTTTAAGGTCGGGATTTTGCGCTACGAACAACTGCACTTCCTTCACCATTTCAGGGCTCAGCTGCCCTTCGTGGTAATCGAGGAAATAAGCTTCGTAATTATCCCTGTTGATTTTCATTTTATTTGAACTTTGTCAAGCTGTCTGATCAGAGTACTAAATCTAGGCTGCCGATATATTGTTTCAAAAATGTGCGTGCCCTGAAAATGTACACTTTCACCTGTGATTCACTGAGTTTCAGAATATCGCCGATCTCTTCATATGAATACCCTTCGTAGTCACGCAACATAACCACCGATCGTTGTATTTCAGGAAGTTTTGCAACTGCTTCGTTAATCACTTCCTTCAGGTCGTTATAGGTGCCGGGCGACTCATCGTGGGCTTCGGCAAAACTATCGTCAATTGAACTCAGGCGCTGATTTTTACGGATGTGGTCAATCATGGTGTGATAGGCCGTTGTAAAGAGGTAAGCCCGCGCTTTATCGTATGATATTTCCTTTACTCTTTCCCACATCCGTACAAACGATTCCTGCACTATATCCTGGGCCGTATCCCTGTCCCTGATGTTTTTCAGGATAAAACGATACACCCCGTCGGAGTATAAGTCAGCACATGAATTGTATTCGGGTGTGGTCATGCTTCCGGCTTTCGGTTTTAATTGTATGAGGGTATTACGTTGTTAGGCACTATAAAGTTACAACAGAATTGGAAATTATTAAATATTTGACAAAAGACTTTACGTATAAAAGGAACTCCACTTAAATACACAAACCTGGATCTCCCGAAAAATGAATTTAATGAACTGATCTACAGTATAATGAAAACGCACATTGCGCATCCGATAAATTGCACCTGACAATAAATAAAAATACCCGGCAAAATAAATTCTGCCGGGTATTTTCACTGATGTTAAAATTCAGGAAAACAAATGAACTGTATGATTATCAGAACTTATACTGAAAACGAACTGTAAACACATTGTCTTTCTGATCCTTACTGAAACCAGCCAGGTTGGTGGATGTTTCGTTTTTAACAAGATCGTAATAGATTGTCATCCGCAGGCTCTGGTCAAAATCGGTAATCCAGCCAAATCCCCAGGTGGTGTAGGCAATATCCGTACCATTGGTTGCTTTGGCAGAGGTCGCTTTCAGTCCTATGTCATTGCCGCTGAGTTTTGTATTCGGATCATAGTAATCGTATTTCAGAACAACGGAGTACATACTACCCGGCAGGGTCTGAACCAGGTACAAGGCCGTACCCATGAATTTACGCAGGTAAAGGGAGTAATCAATGGCAGCCGTTGGGCTTACGGATGTTTTGTCGGAACCCGGCTGATCGCCGCGCATAAAATCGCCGCGGAAGGAGGTTTTGCCGATTACAGTCTTAAAACTGAATTGAGCATCAACACCAATATAGCTGCGTTTAAAGTACGAACCGGGAATAGTATCGGCAGCACGCTGGCGGAAAGCCTGTACACCACTGAAGTCACCCATTTCATAAACATCTTTTTTCGCCTGGTATACTGAACCGTTGTAATAGGAAACCCCGAGTCCATAAGTTAAGTTGTGTTTTTTGTCTGCATCCGAATAGCCCATTCTCCCAATGAAATCGAGTTTATCGTCGGTTTCGGAAGCGGTTCCGTTACCACTAAATAGCCCTGCATCAATTTTAAAAGAATGGAATATAGATTTTTCAGGCATTTGGAATGTAATGGAGGCACCAAGATCACGTTCATTCGGGAATAGCACCTGCGTTATCCTTGAAGATTCAGGACTTTCGCGCAGGCTGGCCGAATAGGCCAGTTCCTGGCCGAAGGGACGGAAGAATATCCCCCCTGTGAGGGTGAAAGCTTTAAGCCAGGGTTCTTTAATGCTGAAATAGGCATCGCGTAGCGCGAAACCTTTGTCGTTGACATTAATCTGGAGCACATACGTCGAAAGTTTGCCCAGATAGGCCACCTTCAGATAACCCCTGCGCACCTGGAACCTTTGTGCTGAAGCGGCAGTAAAATCTCCCCCGTTGAAGGTTTTTGCCCCAAGGGTGTCCGTTCGCTGGTACTGTGCCTGGATATAACCCGAGATCTTTATCCTGTCGAGGACCTGTACTGTTTTTGCAAGTTTCGCGACGCTCGCTGCCAGGGTATCGTTTGGCGACTGTGCCGGCTTCTGTGCCAATGATTTACCTGCTGAAAATATACAGAACAAGGCTATTAGCGGCAATATAATATTTCTCATTAATGCTGAATAAGTAAGGACGTGACTGGGAGTATTATTTGAGTTTTGCTTTTTCGGTTTCAATCTGGTTCGGCTTCAGCCGCACATAGCCGGCCTCATTTACGAATTTTTGTCCATCAGTAAGTATCCATTCCAGGAAAGTGCGGACTGATTCTTTTACAGGAGCTCCCTTGGAGATCAGATAGAGATCGCGGGCGGGTGGTGATGGGTAAACGCCATCACGTATGGCTAACATAACGGAATCGAGGCTGGAATAGAAATTTTCGGCTGCATCTATTTTGCCGTTGCCGTTAATGTCAATAGGAAGAACGTCAACACCGGGATAGGGTTTACGGGTTTTAATATCAAAGGCGTAGATTACATTGTTATACCCAATGCCAAAAGGATCATTTTTAACCGCATCGGATATGCCAGGATCTCCAAAGACGCCGACACCTTGCAGGCTTTCCTGGTTTTTGCCAAGATATTTTCCCCACATTTCGGCTGCACCACAAGCATCGGACCTGGTATAAACATTCAGTTTATCATGGCCGGGTTTAGCAGTCAGCTGGTTCCATTCAGTCAATTTCTTATTTACAAATACGTCAGCAAACTCGGCCTGTGTCATACCACGAACTTTCAATTCAGCGAGTTGTGGATTTTTAGCACTTACCATCGGAAGCACGGCATCGCGCGAAACGGCTATATACCACGCTCCCTTGGTGACTTCGTCGGCTGATACCGAGCGCGAGAACATAGCCAGGTCGACCATTCCTGATAGCACATCCGTCATGCCCTTACCGGCACCACCGGCCGAAATATCTATCGTTATGCCGGGGTGTAGTTTCTGGTATTCTTCGGCCCATTTCACAGCCAGGGGATAGAGTGCAAACGCACCCGAAATGGAAATGGTGTCTTTTGATTCTTTCTGTTTACAGCCCGATGGGATGTAGGATAGGATTATCAACATGATCATCATCATGCCGACTGAGCCAATTTTCTTTTTCATACTAATTACTTTTTATTGATAATTTACTGCCTTTACTTTGTTCTGCAATCCCATACTGCCAATCTAACTGACGCACCGGAATGTTGTTTTGCCTTGGGTTTAATCAACTGCCCGATACTGGTCAAATGAACACCCAGGCTATTTTCTGGCTGGTGGCAGCTGAAACTGACCGACCAATTGCCGAATCGTTTAATCGAAACATGCTGTTATTTTTTTCTTAGAAGCTTCGTATCAAAGGTAAACTGTTGTTGAATACTCCAGAGGGCAAAACCTGGATGTTCAGTAAATCTATTGACTATTAGTGCCTTCTGATTGTTTTATCCGCGAGAAATATTTTTTTTGCAAATATATACTTTAAATACATCGGCTTAGTGTACATTTGCATGAAAGAATCCAAACGCAAACATGAAAAATTGTAGGTTCGGATGTTAAATAAACCGATTTCCATGCCAAATAGCCGCCACAGCCGATACGACTGCAACGAATGTACGTTCAGAACCCTAAGTTGCAGGCATATCGCACCCGAAGAATTTGAGTTAATCCGGAGAACTTCCCAGCAACTGTTGTTTAAAAAAGGAGAAACAATTTTAAAACAGGGGGCCAAAGCATCCAACCTTGTTTACCTTCATAAGGGGATCGTAAAATTCAACTTTGAGAACGAAGCAGGGAAAAGTGTAATCCTTACCATAGTAACCGGGCCCATTTTGCTGGGTGGTGCAAACCTGTTTTTCAAGGAAATAAATCTCTTTTCCCTCATCGCACTCGAGGAATGCGAAGCCTGCCTCATCGACAGCAAAGCGATGAAAAAGTCGCTGATGAACAATGGGAAGTACGCCATTATGATGTTTGAGGAATCCACCGAGATGTTCAAATCGGCCATCTTTAATTTCATCAGCCTGGCTCACAAACAGGTGCATGGACGTATAGCCGATATTATCCTGTACCTGGCCGACCAGGTATACAAAAGTCATAAATTTACTATTTCGTTTACCAAGAAGGAAATTTCGGAATTTGCAGCCTGTTCACACGAAAATGTGATAACGACACTCTCGAAAATGAACCGTGAAGGTATCATATCCTTTGAAGGTAAAGTTCTCGAAATCAAAGATTATGATAAACTGCTGGAAATCAGCAAACATGGCTAAATTACACGGCAATGCGTTTATAATGAATTTAGTAGAATTGCCTGAGAATTGGAACGGACTCTGAAAGTTTGGAAGCCTGGAAAACGAAACCCTGAAAAGTAGTGAATCTTTAAATAAACCAATCCACTCATCGTCGACCAACTGAAGATTATCGTTTATAAGCTGGTTATTGACAAAAAGGATAGAATCCGGAAACCGGAATCATGATGTTCTGACTTCCGGCCCCGTCTTGGCCAAATACTGAATGAACTGTCAAATCAAAGAATTCAATTTAAAATCACCTCCAGATGTTATCACAGAAAACCAGATATGCCATGCTCGCTTTGACCCGACTAGCCAAAGAAGTGGGTAATGGGGCCATACTCATCAGCGATATCGCCAGGAGCGAAAATATACCTCAGCGATATCTTGAAGCCATCTTATTAGATTTAAAAAAACTGGGGATGCTCGGAAGCAAGTTAGGCAAATCCGGCGGTTATTTCCTGATCCGCAAACCGGAGGAAATCAACTTATCCCAGGTAGTCAGGCATTTCGAAGGTCCTATTGCCCTGGTTTCGTGCGTTTCGGAAAAAGCGTATCAGAGTTGTGAGTTTTGTAAAAAGGAAGAAACCTGTAACCTGAAAAAAGTATTTAAAGATATCAGGGACTACACATACAATAAACTGCAGCAGACCACTTTACGTGACCTGATACAGGAATAAAAAGGCCTATCTCTACTACTGCATTGAAGGTCGGGGAATTGAACCACATTATTATTAAAATACAAGAGCTACATATTTCTGCTTTGAAATGACCGCGACGGTATAACGCTAATTTTCAAAGAAAAAAAAGGTTACACCTTTTTTATTATCCTCTGGCTCTATCTATTCTGCACTATTAAATGCGGAGAAACTAAAGGCAGGAGCCCTGTAATGATTATCCTGCGGTTTCCCATAATCCTTCTATCGAAAGGTAACGTTCACCCGTATCATAATTAAATGTCAGAATCCGCGAACCGGCAGGTATTTCGCTTAGTTTTTTGCTTACGGCAGCCAGCGAAGCCCCGGTCGAAACACCGGCAAAAATACCTTCCTCGCGGGCCAGGCGGCGGGCAAAGTTGAAGGCGCTTTCTTTGGAAACGGCAATTACTCCATCAAGAAGTTCAGTATCCAGGTTTTTGGGGATAAACCCGGCACCTATACCCTGTAAAGGGTGGGGCCCGGGAGCTCCGCCACTGATAACAGGGGAGAGTTCGGGTTCAACAGCAAAGACTTCCAGTTTCGGCCAAAGTGATTTCAGGTACTTGCTCACACCCGAAATATGTCCCCCGGTGCCTACGCCGGTAATAATAAAATCAAGGCCTCCGGGGAAGTCGGCGGCAATTTCGCGTGCGGTTGTTTCGAAATGTATAGCCGGGTTCGCAGGGTTTTCAAATTGCCCGGGCACCCAGGCATTTGCTGTTTCCGAAGCAAGTTCCTTTGCTTTTTCGATGGCGCCTTTCATGCCTTTTTCACGGGGAGTCAGAACAAACTCAGCACCATATACCGACATAAGTTTACGTCGTTCAATACTCATGGATTCAGGCATTACCAGCATGAGTTTATACCCTTTCACGGCAGCAACCATGGCCAGGCCGATACCGGTATTGCCTGAAGTGGGCTCTATGATCACAGAACCACGTTTCAGAATGCCTTGTTTCTCGGCGTCCTCTATCATAGCCAAAGCTATACGATCTTTGATGCTCCCGCCGGGATTATTTTTTTCGAGTTTGAGCCAGATTTCAGTTTGCCCGGGAAACAGATTGTTAATACGCACATGGGGCGTATTTCCTATGGTTTGAAGAATTGAATTTGCTTTCATCAGATATAATAGTTAATGGGTTCAACAAAATCTTTTTTATCGCGTATCACAATCTGGGGCTGGTGATATACCAGCGAAAAGGGTTCTACGCTTTCGGTAAGCCAAACATTGCCTCCGATTACTGAATCGTGTCCTATTACCGTTTTCCCGCCTAAAATGGTACTACCGGCATAAATGATCACGTTGTCCTGTATGGAGGGGTGACGTTTCTGATCGCGCAAAGCACGCTCTACAAACAGGGCGCCCAAGGTCACACCCTGGTAAATTTTCACATTGTCACCAATTTCGGTTGTTTCACCAATTACAACCCCAGTACCGTGGTCGATAAAGAAATTCCTGCCAATACAGGCAGCCGGGTGAATGTCGATGCCTGTTTTACCATGTATGTATTCGCTCATAATCCTGGGAAGCAGGGGAATGTTCAGCAACTGGAGTTCATGCGCAATACGGTGAACGGAAATGGCATAAAAACCGGGGTACGACATAAGGATTTCTTCGATTCCTTTCGCCGAAGGATCACTGTTCAGGAAAGCGAGGGCGTCGTCAGACAATTTTTCATAAACCTGCGGTAACTGGTTAAAGAATGCTTCAATAACCGCTGTTACTTCATCCTCCGAATCGCCGTGCAAAGGATACAGCAGTTCGCTGAGGCGGAAGCGCAGCCGGCGTAATTCCTTCTGTAATGATTTCAATGAAACTGTCCGATTGCCCTTAAGGGGAAACAGGAACATAACAAGCTCATCAACAAATTGTTGCGTACTTTCCACGGGAGGAAGATTCGCGTGGGCGCACACATAACTCCTGTAGATTACTTTAGGTAACTGAGATATTGGGGTCATTGATTCAATATTCTGAATATTAATGTTTTAGATACAATAATCAACAGAAGAACCGGCTATTTGTTCAACCTGTGCCTGTTTATGTGCTGCTGAGTAGGGGATAAAACACCTCCACTTCAATACATCCGGCATCTGATCAGGAGAAAAAGTTTGCGCTTACAGGAAGTGAAACCGGTAAACGCCAAAGCCTAAAAACCTTTGAATGAACTATCCGATAAACAGTCCTTCTATCCTCACTCTTAAACTGCCGTCACGTTGTTTAACAACAGCATTTACGAGGCCGCTGTGACGCCATTGCAGCATGCAGCGATGGGGTAGAAACCAGTATCTCATTCCCACTTTTATTTCTTCCTTGGCTTCTTTAATGATTCCATCGTAAGCCTGTGCAACATAGTATCCTATGTCGATAAACCCTTCCGCTCTTGGACGGAGCGGACCGGTAACACACCATTTTATTACCCCGTTGCGCGCATCTACATCGGTTACAACACCGCAATGCGTAATCGGGCAACCGCACGACATTCCCATGGGACGTCCTATCATTACATCTCCCGGTTTTACGTCCAGGTCCTTAACCAGTGCCGGGTTGTAAGGAAGTATGGTTTCACGCGGGCCGGGATCACCCTCCATTACATCGAGAATAAAATCAAATTCGCGTTTCAGGCTGTCCTGCCATTTGAGTTTGACTCCCAGGTTTTCTGTTCCTGCGCAATTCAGGCAATTCTGCGGACTTTCGGCAAGGGCGTTCCCGTTTTTCAGGTGAATGCATTTCTTCATCTCGGCTTCGGATGAATCTACGGCCTGGGCAAAATCCACACATGTTCTGTATCCGCAGGCTCCGCAATTCAGGTTGGGTAAGCGGTCAATTGTTGTCACTTTTACTTCGAGTACTGTATCCATTGTTACTGTTTTTTTTATGAAAAGATTGAATTTAATTGTCCTACAACACTGCCAATAGCTTCGGTTAAAGTAATTACTTCAGCCATGGTGTTAAACCTGCCGAAAGATACCCTCACGGCACCTCGTGCTTCGAACTGGCTCAAACCTATAGCCTGTAATACGTGGGAGGCATTATTCGACTTGTCGTTTGATGAACAGGCCGAACCGGCCGAAACCGCGATTCCCATTTCATCGAGCAGCAAGAGCAGCCTTATTGTTTCCCCTTCGAGTCCATGAAGGCAGAAATTCAGATTATTATACAAGCGTTGCTCCCGGCTTCCATTAATGTACACATCTTCAAAATTCTCAAAAAGGAACTTAACGAAATGGTCGCTCAATGCCTTTATTCGCTTGCTCTCTGCTTCCATTTCCAGCATACACAGGTCCGTGGCTTTGGCAAACCCGACAATTGCGGGGATATTTTCGGTTGAGGACCGTAAGCCGGACTCCTGCCCACCACCGTGAAGTAATGGCTTCATAAGGGTGCCTTTGCGCACGTATAGCGCACCTATGCCCTTGGGACCGTATATTTTATGTGCATTGAGCGTAAGCAGGTCTATGTTTTGTGAATTTACATTAATGGGTATCTTCCCGAACGATTGACAAGCATCAGAATGAAACAGTACGCCTCGCTCACGGCATAACTTCCCGATTTCCTGAAGCGGTTGTATGGTTCCTATTTCGTTATTGGCGTGCATAACCGAAACCAGGACAGTTTCGGGAGTCATAGCACGTTCGAGCTGAGCTGGATCTACGATTCCTGTGGAACCAACAGGAAGGTATGTGAGCCTGTAGCCTTGTTCCTGCAACCAATGACCCGTATTGAGGATGCAGTCGTGCTCAATGGAAGAAACTATGATATGGTTTCCTTTCGAACGGTTAGCAAATGCGGCTCCCTTTAAGGCCAGGTTATTCGCTTCAGTTCCTGATGAAGTAAAAATGATTTCGTCGGGCAAGGCCTGTATGGAATCTGCAATGATCTTACGCGAATGGTGCAGCACTGATTTAGCCCTGGACCCGAAATCATGCATACTCGATGCATTTCCGTATGATTCGGTAAAAAAGGGAATCATAACTTCCAGCACCCGGTCATCGATACGGGTCGTTGCAGCATTGTCAAAATAGATTCTCTTTTTCATCACCCGGGATAGTTATTCACCTACGTAAAAAAGTTCTTGTTCCATGGTTCGCAGTACCCCGAAGTGATGCTTGGCACCAATTTCTTTCTTTCCTACACAAATAGTGCAGGTGCCTACAGGGGGATTACCCCTGAGGAACATTGGGAATACAACATCAGGGCTCTTAATGATCTGGTTCACAATAGGATCAATTCCAATACCATATAATGCATTACTCTCGACTACCCTGATCCCTTTTGCCGCTTCCAGTACCCTGTAACGGAACACTTCGCGTTCGGCCTGTGAAATGAGGTCAATCTTGGTAATTACACTGATATCAGCCAGGGTGAGCATAGGACCGATTTTCCGGGGAAGGTTCATTCCGCTGGTGGCTTCAAGCACTACTACGCCTAATGAATTTTCGACATAAGGTGAACATCTCAGGCAAAGGCCCGCAGTTTCAACAAATAAAAAGTCGGAACCTGATCTCTGTGCCCATTCCACAGCCTCGTCCAATACCACAACGTTGCAATGATCGGGGCATAGTTCGCCGGAATAGATTTTCTTTGTGGGAATCCCGAATTCTTTGTTGATCATTTCATCCTCATCGGCAAAAAGCACATCGATCTTAAGATACGAAGCTTTCAACTCTTTCGCAATCATTCGTTTGATTACCTGCCTGATCACGGTCGTTTTGCCACATGTAGGGGGTCCTGCAAAAATTATAAGTTTCATTTTTTTCGTTTAATAAGTTAATACTTGCATTTTCTTATTCAGGATTTCTTCTGAAATCTCTTCCCCTGAACGAATTATACTCCTGAATGCCAGCATAATATCATCCATTTTCTTCATTTCGAGGGCGGCCGCTTTTTCTTCTTCTCCCGTGGTGATCAGGCGTTGCATAGCCCCGTTTTTCAGCACTATCCTGAAATCGGAAAGCAATGCAATACAAGGGTCGTGGGTCACAAATACGAAAATCTTTTCATAGCCTTTCAGCAGTTCGAGTGCTTTCGTGCGATCGATACCAGCATTTTCAATTTCATCGAGAAGGATAATCGGAGAATTTCCGATAACCACGGCATCTGCAATAAGCAAGGAGCGGGTCTGGCCACCTGACAGTTCAGTCATGGCCGTTTCTTTTATAATGGCTTCCCCGGTAAGTTTGTTAGCAAAATCCAGGGTTTCCTGCAAGATACTCTCAATATTTTCGGCTCCCCTGACAGTAGCATGAATAGTAAGAAACTCACCTACAGGCAGATCACTCAGGAAGTTGGTATGCTGCGAAATCATGGCTATAGGATGCTTTGAAGGATCAAACGAAAAATCCTCCGGTACAGGTTCACCATTAATAAGAACCTGGCGTCCTGATGGAGTATTTTTGTTGGCAAACAATTCAATGTCGTTAATAAGAGTAGTTTTCCCGCATCCGGTTGGGCCAACTATCGATACAATATCGCCCATTTTAAGCTCGAAACTCCCGACGGATTCCATGGAACCATCTTTTCCATTGCCCCCGATAATAGTAATCTTCTTGATTTCCATACAGTAAAAATGTTTTCTGCAAATTTATACACTTTGTACGCAGACTTTGTGTACATTTATATTCAATATACGAACCGTATTCTTGAAATATTTCATATACGAGGTTTCATTATTAGCGTAAATATCCAGTATGGGAAAAGAGTTTTTGCCCTAACAAACTCAAATCATGTCACATAACTATATTAAGACTTGAATAACCATTAGGAATAGGTACAGGTATCAAAGGATGAATTTTCTTAATCTGCTAAGGTGTAATGCACAACTTCCCTGGCAGCCCGAATAAGATAAGTCCTCACATGTCTTTACCGGCGTTCGATTGTAGTTACAGTTTGGATGCACTGCTCCTTTTTCAGGTATAGCATGAGTGGAAAAACATTGTTTTTAGCATACGGAAAGTTCAATTTCTGTAAAGGGATCAGGACGTCATCCCGGAAATTTCTGGTCGTCTGTTTCCGAAAGTGTTAACCTATATTTGTAAACCTGGATATCTATAAATACAAGAAATACAGAGGACAAGCGTGAAAACATGAATTGCCTCCAGGCATGTTTCCTTGAAGACAACTGAAAACGCGGGTATTATCACCTGACGGCGTATACCAGCAGGCAGATACAGGACATCCCGAAATGCGAGATTAAAATGTCAGACT
>JBAXXB010000033.1:0-22976 GCA_037128115.1 Bacteroidota bacterium | reverse complement strand
GGTGATTGACCAGAAAGGAAACCAGAAACTTATCCCCTGGATTTTCTTCCCTGTACTTATACCCACTTCCACCAATCCTATTGTCAGGAACCTGAACGCAATAAAAACTGAATTTGTCAGTAATATAGATACCCTCGATACTCCTGGTGTCACTAAAACTGTGCTGCTTTCGACCTCCCGGTATTCGCGTGTACTGAATACGCCGGTCATCATCAGCCTGCGATACCTTTACCAGCAGCCGGAAATTTCCATGTTTAACCAGCCATATCAAACGGTTGCAGTGTTACTCGAGGGTGAGTTTGCCTCCCTGTTCACGAACAGGGTGCCTGAAGAGATAGCCCAGGCTCCTGAAGTAGGATTTACGGCTAAAAGTTCGAAAACTGCAATGATAGTGGTGGCCGATGGGGATATTATCAAGAACCAGCTTCAGCAGGGTACCGTCAAACCAACTCCGTTGCCTTTAGGTTACGACAAGTATACAGGTCAGCAGTTCGGGAATAAAGATTTTATACTGAATGCAGTAAATTATCTTTGCGACGATTCGGGATTGCTTTCGGTGCGGTCGCGGCAGGTGAAACTCCGCACTCTCGACGCTGCCCGCGTTGAAGCGGAACGTCTGGAATGGCAGCTGGTTAACACCATAGTGCCTATATTGCTGGTGCTGGGATTTGCCGTAGTGCAGGCTTACATGCGCCGTCGCCGGTATACCAGAGCGTATTAATGCTTCGGAAACAGCGAAAATTTAAATCAACCTTTCTCCATCTTTCATTGTCCCCTCGCCCGGCAGTTCGACACATAATAAAACCCCAGATTACCAAATGAAAAAAAACAGGACTTCAATCATTCTCCTAGCCTTACTTGCCCTGGTAGCGGCTTTTTTGCTGATCCGCAATACAGGCGGTACTTTCCGGAAGAAGAGCAATATGTTTGCCATAAATGATACGACTAACGTTACAAAATTCTTTTTAGCCGATAAGAACAACCACACGGTTAAGGTGGAACGCATTGCTGACGGAAGCTGGTTGCTGAATGGCAAATACGAGGTAAATCCTACCATGGTAAAAGTAATGCTCGAAACTTTTATAGGCATTGACGTAAAAGCACCGGTAGCGAAATCTACTCGCAACACCATTATTCGCATCATGGCCGGTAAATCCGTCAAGGCAGAAATCTACCAGCGGGTGTACCGCATTAATTTGTTTGACAAAATAAAACTCTTCCCTCACGAAAAACTGACTCGTACCTATTATGTAGGTGATCCTACCTCGGATAATGCCGGGACTTTTATGCTGATGGCAGGAAGCGAAGATCCGTTTATTGTGAATATTCCGGGTTTCAGGGGCTTTGTTGCCACCCGGTATTCCGCCATGGAGGCCGACTGGCGCAGCCATTCTGTTTTTAAATTCAGGCTGCCAGAGATCAGCAGCGTGAGTGTGAAATTCGGCGAAACGCCCAAATACTCCTACTCCATAACAAACCGGGATAACCGGATTTTTACACTTACTTCCCTGGCCGATAACCGGAATATAGATCATTTCGATACCTCAAAAGTAGTAGGGTACCTCACCATGTACCGAAACCTGAATTACGAGAATATACTGGATGAAATGACAAAAACGAAACGTGATTCACTGTTGGCAAGCCCGCCTACTAACGAAGTTGCCGTAACAGACCGCCAGGGTAAAACCCATACACTTAAAACATGGAAACGCAAGGCCGACATAGGGCAGCTGGACCTCGACGGAAACCAGGCGGAATTTGACCTGGAACGCATGTACGGCCTGGTCGATAATTCTGAATACATGGTTTCGGTTCAGTATTTCGTATTTAATGATATTTTGGCTCCCCTGCCTTGGTTTCTCATACCAGGCGAACGCAACGAAAGTGGTGGCAAAAAATAAATTTTGAACGGACAACTCTCTCATTATCATTTGTTGATTGGAATAGCCGGTTCCAAAGATTTGTTTCCAAGGGATCACGTTATAACAAATTATTGATACGAGCATACGTTCCAAATTCTAAAAGTAACTTATTCTATGGACGCACTATTGAAAAACAGCAGGATATTAGTAACTGGCGGGGCCGGTTTTATTGGTTCGACATTGATAGAAACTTTACTGGAACTGGAAAACGAGGTCGTATGCCTCGATAACCTGGCTACCGGCAAGTTGGAAAATATGGAAGGCTTTGCCAAACATAAAAATTTCCGGTTTATCGAAGGTGATATTCGCAATCTTGCTGATTGTCAGAACGCAGTCTATGGAATCGGGTATGTTTTTCATGAGGCCGCCCTGGGATCGGTGCCACGCTCGGTAAAAGACCCCATTACTACCAATGAAGTGAATATCTCGGGTTTTCTCAATATGATCACAGCCGCGCGTGATGCAGGTGTAAAACGCTTTGTGTATGCCTCGAGTTCATCGGTATATGGTGATCACCCGGCCCTGCCCAAGTTCGAGGAAAATACGGGAAACCCCCTTTCGCCTTATGCTGTCACCAAAAAAGTGAATGAACTCTATGCCAAGGTCTTTGGTGAATTGTATGGCATGGAAACAGTCGGTTTACGCTATTTTAACGTCTTTGGCCGCCGACAGGATCCCGACGGGCAATACGCGGCCGTTATTCCAAGGTTTGTTAAGTCGCTCATCAGGCATGAAGCACCCGTGATTTTCGGCGATGGCAGCCAGACCCGCGACTTTACTTATATCGAAAACGTGGTACAGGCCAATATTTTATCTGCACTTGCCTCAAATCCTGAAGCTTATAATACAGCCTATAATGTGGCCTGCGGCGACAGGGTGACCCTGAATGAATTATATACTTTCCTGCGCGACGGGCTCGCAGCCTACGATGCTGACATAGCTGAAATTGACCCTGTATATACTGATCCCCGCCAGGGTGATATACCACATTCGCTGGCATCTATCGACAAGACTTCCAGGTTGCTGGGATATAATCCTCAGTTTGACCTTAAGCAAGGCCTGCAGCATTCTTTACGCTGGTTCTGGGAACACCTCAAATAGGAAAGTAGCCCGTTTTATTCGATCAGCCGTTTTTTTCTGTTTAAACCTGCTACAAGTATGTAAGGTTTATGCTAATGGTTTGTTCGGGTTTATTGATGTCAATTTTTGCATCCTCATATTTCGGCGGGCCGAAATGTCCCTTAGCATTTCGTGACACTCCAATACCCTCTTTGGGCATTCCTATAAAATTAGTATTCAGCTTTTTATCATTATCCTCATCGTGAAACACATACACGGCATAGGTTCCCAGGCTGATATTAGTAAAGGTATATTCGGCTGAAGTACCACTGACCTTCACAAAGCCGGACTGGAGTGCTTTCTCTGTATGCATGGGAAAAGCATCTGCGGAATTGTACAAAAAGAAGCCGACCTGGCCTGTTTTGCTCCTGGCAGCATTTACTACTACCTTCAGGTTCCCTTTTTTAGCCAGGCCCTGCCCGGTAGCAGAAAGCCCGCTTACCAGAATTAACAAGGCTGTTACATATATCGCATTTTTCGCTTTGACTCTATATTGATTCTTCCAGTGTATCATAGTTTATCAGTTTGTTTGAACCTTGTATAGGGAGCAGACAGCAATAGCTTCTCAGCTTGTATAATTCGTTACCCCGCTTTTGTTTCCCAAAGATATTGAATAGATTGGGTGCCTGGGTATAAAATTGGTGCTGCATCGTGAATTAAAACCTCGGTGATTCCATATACCTGTAAAAGCAGGCTCATCAACTACTCCGGCTGGTGTCGCGGTTATTTCCCCTCAAGGCACTCAGGGATTTATACGTCACATGATTGATCAAAGGCGGAAGCTGTTATAAAACAAGTACCCCGAAAATAATGTTCAGTATAAGCGACAGGCATGCGAGTGCAAAAAAGGAATTGCAGAGATATTTTAAACCCTGGTACTTGTGTTCTACCGGGGACTTGTATGGAAGTAAATACTGGAGAGGTATAAGGAGCACCGAGTTAAAGCCTGAACTTTGTTCCTGTATATAATCCAGGTAAAAATGAACCAGCACCTTGCATCCTAATGCAAGTAAAATCGCTATACCGGATAAAGTATGCAGAAAATGTAAACTCATGGAATCCCTGATAAGTGTATTTATTCCTTGTTCTCATTGATTGGGTTGCGACTGTATACAGGAGCAAGCTGCTTTTAGTGCTCCCTTTTAAATTTTTCAGTAAGCATTATTCCATTCGTGGCGAAGCTCTCAGCCGGCAACTCGTAAAATCCTATTGATATAACTTCCCTGGGGATACCTGTAATGCGGTTAATTTCATCGGTGATGGCTTTCGACAGTTCAGCCTTCTTTTCCGCAGTTTGCGGCAGAATCGTAATTTGTACTATGGGCATGATAAACCAGCTGTTATGAGTATTAATAATATGTTTATTGAGGATGCAAATATAAAATTAAACCCGCTTCCATGTGGTTTCAGCTGCGAGTGTCAATAATTTGACCGCAGAGGGTGGTTCAGGTTCGTTGCCAGGCAGTACAGTGTGGTCTCTATACTATTCTTAACGCGGGTCTGAAAACGCTGACCATCTCACCTGCAGTTTCTCAATAGCTTATTGCCAATCAGCCTTTTGTTGTTAAGGAAAACTCCCGGTCTTAGTTTTTCAATACCAGGTATGTATAGGGCAGTAGCGTAAGCTGGCTGCCCAGTGACAGGGAAGCACCTGTCAGGGCATTTGTCCAGTTTGCATTAGCAACTGCCGCCGGTAGGGTATAAATAACGGATATATTCCTTAAATTGGATGCTACGAATACGGTTTCGGCTCCGCTGGTCCTGGTAAAAGCACACACATCGGTACTCGTATAGGTGGTTAAGGTTCCGCGTCGAATAGCTGCGCTGCTGTTATAAAATGCGATTATCCTTTTATATTCTGCAACCATGGCCGAGTTAAGGTTCCAGTCGATCAGTGAATTGGTTGACATGAAATACAGGGGGTCGGGATATCCCACCTCCTGCCCGTTGTATATCATGGGAACCCCCTTCATATAGGCAACTGCAACAAATGCAGCCATAGAGCCGGTTTTTCCGCCGAACCAACCCAGGGGGGTGCCGCTGCTGTTCACATCGTGATTCGTAATATAATGCACTATCCTGTTCGATTCGCCGGCTCCGTTGTATTCAGCTGCCAGTACGTTGTCAAATCCTGTCACGCTTGCATTGTTGCTATAGATTGACTTCAGCTGGTCATAGAAACGAAAACCAAAGATGTAATTGAAGCCGGAGGCAAAATGATTGCTTCGTATGCCCTCGGCCAACATCAGCAGTTTATGGGTTGTGATATCTCTCAGGGAGTCTATGGCCTGTTTCCAGAAATCAGCCGGCGGCCCGTCGGCATAATCGCAGCGAAAACCGTCACAGTTTGCCGTATACACCCAGTATTTCATGGCCCTGATCATAGCCGTTCGCATCTCCTGGTTGTTGAAATTCAGCTGGGCTACGTCGGTCCATCCCGCGGAGGGACTCACAATATTCCCAAGGCCATCCTGCTGGTACCAATCCTTGTGACTGCTGATCCATGCATTATCCCAGGAGGTATGATTTGCCACCCAGTCCATCACCACAGCCATTCCCCGGCTATGTGCACCTTCAATAAGAGCCTGGAGGTTACCAAGGGTTCCGAATTCGGGGTTTACCGCCATATAGTCCTTCACACAGTAGGGTGAATTTACGGCCTTCAGGGATCCAATTGGATAAACCGGCAGAAGGTAAATCACGTTCACACCCAGGTTACGTATTGAATCGAGGCGTGCGATCACCCCACTAAAATTACGCGTCGAAGAAAAGCAACGCATATTAACCTGGTAAATTACGGCATCAGTGGCATCGGGAACATTGGGAAAGGGGATCCCGTATTGCACAGGCTGAGTTTCATTCACAGTAACTTCCACGGTACAATTGGCTCCGCCGAACGAAACGGCAAAAACAGCCTTCCCGCTACCGTTAGGTGTCCCGCTTACGGCAAAGGTAAACACACCCTCGCCCCTGGCCAGTGTACCACCCTGCAAGGTGGCATTGAGGCCTGTTATTCCTGTTGATTCTATGGGTGTGCCGGAACTGTAATCTACTCCATTGCCCCCCGAATAAGGGATAATTAGGGTGCCTGTATAGGCAATTCCTACACTGGCAGCCCCGGATACAACTGTGGAGGAACAAATTATAGCGGATACGGATGCTGCCGCTGTAGTATCAGCCTTACGGCAGGAAATACTAAGCAAAAGGATTATAAAAGCACAAAGGTAGTTTCTCATGGCAGTCGTCAGGTAGACCGCAAATTTCCGGTTTTTATAGATCAGATTGCTGAATGGACTGATTTTTAACATTCAGAGCTTTCTTAATACTCATCAATTAGACCTAACCACATGAAAGTCATCTATTTATGGTTTTAGATCAAGCCATAGTTCCTGCCGGGTAATGGGTGCTTTTTGAAGGCCTTTTAATATTACCGGTTTTTCTAAAATCGTCTGATTTATAGCAGCTATTTCCCGCCTGGATTTGACCCATTAAATAACCTGAATTTCCAATTGCTGCCTCTTTTTACTAATACTCCTGTAAAACGGTACGGAGCTTTAAATTTTTCACCTTTGTCGGTTACAATACCAATATATCCATCAACAAAAACCCAGGCCGTATTTTCATTATAATCAATGTCAACTCTATCCATTTGCAGGGACACACTTTCGTGCGGGAAAATAGAGTTCAGATGACCCCGGATTTGATCTGCTCCTTTCCATATTTCCGCGCTGTCGCCTCCTATAAACATGATGTTAGCTGACTCATCAAATAGTGCCAATAATTGTTCCGTATCTGAATTTTTGGCGGCGATATTAAAGAGTTGCAAAGTCTGGTTGATTTCACTTTTTACCTTTTCGTCATTAACCTGTGCTTGTAATGTTGACGACATAAGTGAAAACAAAACTATAAGCTGGAACAAAACGTGCTTTTTCATGTTTTTGGGTTTAGTTTAAAATCTATTCTTTCCTACTGTGAATGCCTTCAGACCAACAGATTGCTCCCGAAGTTTCCGCTTGGTTATGTTGTTTAATCTTCACTTTCTTCCGTTTGGGTAACTTTGAATTTTTGGCAGCATCAGTCACCCACTTTCCACTCTTCTTCACAATCCCCAGGCTTTATAAGATGGCATTTATAACATGTAAAGCAATCCCACCGTCTTGGTTTTCAGGACAAGCTATAACTCCTGCCGGTCAAAACACGCTACAACTTGCCCCGCCGGAATAGTATGATGTACTGTTAATGGCGCCTGTTGAAATTACCTGTTCTTTGCAAATTCAATCAACTCTATGGGAGCACCATTGTGTTCAATCATAACTACTTTTATGCCTTCAGCTGGAGAATTAGGTAGTGTAATAAGATTAAAATCATGCTTTTTTAGTTCTGATTCAATATCCTCAACCTCAAAAGCAATGTGTGGCACTTTCCTGATCAATTCATTCACTATACAATCCTTATTAAATCGCATCCACTCTATGCCAAAAGGGCTTGTATCAAACCCGCCTACACTGATTTTCAGTAAAGGCAGATATTTCTCCAAATTTATAAGTTCAGTCGTTGGAATCCCTAGATGGTGGTACTTCCAGCCCCACTCCCCTGTAGCAAGGGGTGGTTCATTATCTCTTCTGATGTTGTTCATACCTGGAGTTTTTATGCCTTACTAGCGCGTGCAATGTGATTAATTCATAGTAACATACAAATATATGAATTAATGAAAGATGCAGCCAAATTCATGGATATCTATCCGCGTTTATATATGGCAGGAAGGCCGGCAGGACAACCAATTAATTACTACTATTGCAACTAAATCCGGGGTTAAGACCTAAATATCTGATTTGTGAAAAAAGAAACCATAGCCGGTATTATATCTACCGCCGGCCATCCATTGATGATCATTCCTTTGTTTGTTATTTTGGCTATTTTTTACAATGAAACTTCACATTCAGATTTATTTTCTTAGGGAAAATTCCCCGTCGCTAGCGGTTGATGAAAACAAGATTCTACTTAAATATCTTGTCTGCTTGCGGCAAGGAGGTTCATTATGAATATAATGTACATGTCTATGTTTATCTGACCACTAATTTACGGCACTCTATGCCATCCCTGGTTTGAATTTTAACCAGGTACATCCCATGTGCCAGCATACTCACATCCATTTTCATGGCATCCTGGTTCCTGTATTGTTCCTGCATCAGCTGTTCTCCCTTCAGATTTAAAATACTGATTCTGGTTATACCTGGAAGCTTGTCCGTTGTGAAAAATACAATGCTGTTTGTAGCCGGGTTGGGATACATTAAAAAACCGGATCCGTTAGTTTTAAACTCGCCGATTGATTCCCCTTCTCCATCCGTAATTTTTAGTATCGTACCACCTTCACCAAGCACATACCCGGTATTGGCCAGGGTAAAATAAATATCATAGAGCGTATGATTTGTCACTTTTTCATAGGGCTGCCATGCTATTCCTCCATTTAAAGTTTTCAAAATGGTTCCTGAATCGCCGCATATGTAACCCGTAGTATCGTTAAAGAAATATACTGAATTCAGAGTTGCTTTGGTTCCTGATGGGAGTGGCAACCAGCTTGAACCTCCATTTTTGGACTTTATTATTTTCCCGTTCTCGCCTACAGCATAACCTATGGCCGGAGAAGGGAAATAAAGTGAGTTCAGGAATTCACCGGTGCCGGTATTAATTTTATTAAAAGTTACTCCATCGGTAGTCCTGAAAATATATCCAAAATCACCTGTAGCACAACCATGTGTAGCATCCGTCATAAAGATATCGGCTGTCATAGTAGCCAATGGGGTTGAACAATGTTGCCAGGATTCCCCGCCATCAGTTGTTCTTATTATATGTTGGTTGTAGGTAATGGCATAACCACTGCTGGCATCTGTAAACTGGATGGAGGCAAAATTCGCAATTAATTCATCGTATACCTTATTCCAGCCAAGCCCGCCATCAGTGGTTTTATATATCATGGAACCGGTGGTAACGAAACCCAGGTCAGCATCAATAAAACTAACAGAATTCACACCCTGAGCGGCAATACCACCAAATGCCGTTTCGGTCCAGGTATGGCCGGCATTTACGGTTTTAAGAATTTTGCCGTTACCTACCGCATAGCCGGTATTTTTATCCGGGAAACTGACATGGCTGAGCGAATATGTTAGCCCGCTATAGCTTTGAAGAATGGTTAAGCCGGAATTTACGGTTTTAACAATGGCTCCGTATCTCCCGACGAAAAAGCCTGTATGATCATTTACAAAAAACAGTGACGAGCCGCCCCCGCTGCCGGTTAATCCTATGTTTGCTATGGTCAGGCCTCCGTCGGTGGTTTTATAAATCCCCCCTGCATCAGTGAGCCAAAACCCTACATTGGCCGAAGTGAAATACATCGCTATAAAATTATGAGGATAGAAATGATCCTCATACTGAATCACCCAGTTTGCTCCACCATCGTATGTTTTTAATACGGAACCGTCGTTAAGGGCAACATACCCTGTATATATATCGGTGAAAAAAACATAGTTATTATCATAGCTGGATGTGCAGGCATATGTCCATGTGTTGCCCCCGTCGGATGTGCTGTAAAAGCTTCCTCCAGTGCCCACAATATAGCCGGTATTTGCATCCGGGAAGCTTATGGATATCAAATTGTTAGCATAAGTATCCGGGAAATCCACCCAGCTTGCTCCTCCATCTTTTGTTCTTAGAATAGTGCCATTCTCACCAGCAACAAAACCTATGTCTGTATTGACAAAACGGACCGCATTCAGGGTATGTTTAGTGGGACAGACCTGCGGGTTCCAGTTTACACCTGCATCCGTGGTTTTCAGGATGAGCCCTTTTTCGCCGATGGCATAGCCTGTATTGGCATCCGTGAAGCAGACCGAATTTAACGTATTGAATGTCCCACTTGCCAGTGAGGTCCATGTTATACCATTATTAACAGTCTTCAGTATGGTGCCCTGTTCCCCTACCACATAACCGACGGTATTGCTGGTAAACCATGTGCTATTTAGTGAATTTCCCTGGGGCAGGGGGTTCAGCCAGGTCCATTGAGCAAGAGAAAAAGAATAAAGCAGAGTGAAAAAAACTAAAAACCAGGCTTTTTTCATAACAAGAGTTTTGGTATTCTGTCTATTTCTAAGTTTATTTATGGAAGTATATCTGATAGCATCAATTTTACGCAGCATTCCTGTTTCATAAACCGCACATTCTGGTTAAACATTAGCAAGGTGCATTTTACATTCTCATTACCTGACCTGTTCTGAAGCGGGAACCCTGCAACTGACATTCCTTTCACACCGGAATCCCGGTTTCAAGGTGTAAATATACGCTCAATCCCCCTAATGGCTTATTTCAGGCGCTACTAATTTTCTGCCGCTTTCGATGCCACCTGGCGCCCTTTCATGCTGTTCCTTAGTAGCTTTTACCAGGTGTAGTTAAGGTTCTGCAATTTATAAGTTATTTATCACCTAATTTATCGTTGTTATGGCATAAAACACAAATCCTACCCATCTCTATGCATAAATAAAATGGTCAGCACCCCCGCAAAAAAGATCAGAGCGAATCATACTCTATTAGTCGCAAATACCCAATCGGTATGGGATTCCGGCCCGCTATTAATTAGCCAAAATTCATGCTTTTCAATGTAGGTATAACTTCAGGCCGGTAGTCACAATATATGCATTTCCCCTGGCTTTCAAACTAAAATTTGAGTCTTCAGGCTGCTGGCTTACGAGCAGGGTTATATCTGGCTGGCCCATACATTCAAGCAGGAAGCCAATTTTTTTTATTTTATATTCAGCCCCGACGCCGTATGAAAACCCAAAAATTAACCTGTGTGTTTTACTATTCATACTTGATTCCGGCGGCAGCGCGTAAGTGAAGTCAACATCTATCCTTGGCCCTGCCAGAGCATAGGCGGTTAATTTATTAGAAGTATAAAATCCTTTAAGCATGGGAGAAAACGTAACGCAATTCCGGGAATACTTCCAGGTGGTATATTCCCCTGTACCTTCGGGAAGTTGTGCAGTGGTTATTTCGGTTTTTCGCTGCATTCCTTTTTGGACAAATCCTATATCTGCCGCTAAACTCAGAAATTTCCCCTTGAAAAACTCGGCTGTCAATGCACTGTATATGCCTGCTTTGTAATCGTATTTATCGGTTATGTCTATGGATTGAATTTTATATTTATCAGTCATATTAGCAAGAGAAACTCCTGCTTTTATGCCAATATTTCCAATGACTTGCCCGTACGAAAACAGAATATTCAGCAATAATATGAATGTTAATACCTTGGTTTTCATTGTTTTGTTTTTTGATATTTCCTATAGATTTCTACCCTGTATAGCCTGCCGGTATAGCTTTTACCACCGGCCGTAATTCTATTTGATTTCAAGTTTTTCAATCTTGTTCCCGACAGTCATTTCTTTCATTTCAGCTTCCAGCAGGCTAAATTCTTCCTTTTCAACTGTCTTAACCAATATCCCGTTTTTTAGCAGGTGTATTTCATCACAAGTGTCGTTGAGTGTCGAGAAAATATGTGATGAAATAATTACAATTTTATTCAGCTCTCTTAGTTTGCGTATAATTTCTGTCATAATGATATTGCTTTGAATATCAACACCATTGAATGGTTCGTCAAGAATAAAGTATTGGTTGCCTTGCACCAGAATAGCCGTGATTGCCAGCTTCTTCTTCATTCCAGTTGAATACGTAGAAGCATATTGATTTAAGGGTAATTCGAAAATATTTCTTCGGTCAATATCATCAATCCTTATTTTCCTTGCGTTACAAAGCAATTGGATGTATTCTCTGCCTGTTATTTTTGAAAATAAATAGGGCTCTGTAAGCAAAAGTCCTAAATGGTTTTTCAATGGGCTTAACCCGGAGTTTATTTTACCTTCATAATCTTCCAGGCTGGCCATACACCTGAATAATGTCGTTTTCCCGGCTCCGTTTTCACCTACAATTCCATACACATGACCAACCCGAAAAGTCAGGTTAATATTGAGCAGAACCTGCTTTTTCCCATAGTGTTTTGTTAATCCTATAACCTCTATCATGCCAGGTATCGTTGCAGTTTATTGTTTGCCTTTATATAAAAGTATGGAGCCAACAGAAGTAAGATTGGCGGGAAAGAAATGCTTACGGCAATCAGAATGCCTTCGGGCAAATTCATTTCCTCCGGATATACAGAGTATTTTGCCAAAATTACTGTAATCAGGAACATACACCCTGTACAATAAAAAGCCAGTAGCGCATAAATGTTTTCAAAATAAGCCAAACCAAGAGCCAGGATAATGGGTAAACTCAGTAAAAAAGTGTATGCTATTGCAGTGCGTATTTTGCCTATCATAAACTGTTTTGGTGTCAAAGCAAACGACCAAACAAAATATTCGTTTTCCGGTTTCAGGTAAAAGCCAAGAGTTGTAAAGAAGACCACTAATAATGAAAAGATACCCAGGTTAAAATTGCCTACTGATATTGAAATAAAAGTGAGCATATAGGCAATCGGGAAAATAAAAAATGTGTTCCTGAAACCTACTGTAAACTCAAAAGGCCTTTTATAGAATGGAGTAGGGATAGTGAAATTCAAACTTTTTTTATAAATATTCAACCCCAGGACCAGGCTAATTACAACAAGTATTACCGCACTAATA
This sequence comes from Bacteroidota bacterium, assembly GCA_037128115.1. Classification (GTDB taxonomy): domain Bacteria; phylum Bacteroidota; class Bacteroidia; order Bacteroidales; family UBA4417; genus UBA4417. Next base: position 10,270 of record JBAXXB010000033.1, on the reverse strand, counting down.
AATAATTGTTTGTAAACCAGGAATGCCAGGAAGGGCATGGATGATGTAAGGTTTTCAATTATCCTGACTGATATATAGTTCCGGTCGACGAAGCATAATTTGAGAAAATCATTTCTGCCTGTTTCTGAAAGCCTGGAAGTTAATGCTAATGAAATGAGTATGTAAATATATTGAGCAAACTCTGTCTTATAAAACAGGAATAGGGAAAACCCCGTGAAACAGGCTAAAATAAGCAAACAACCCAGTATCGGCTCCAGCCCAAAGTCGGTAAGCCTCCTGCTTGCCATTCTGTATTGCAGGGTGAAATATTCTTTCATTCTAATTGTGTCATCTTTTAAAATTTCCGCAATGCGGCTATGCCTTTACTATGAGCCAGAATATCCTGCCATGCGGATTGCAACAAACAGCCAAAGTTATCTGGCACTAAACAGCCAACTAACTCTTCTGATAATACGGGCAACTTGGCTTCAAATATACTCCAAAACCAGCCATCTGTAATAGACTTATACAATTCAATGACTTCCTGCCTTACGGTTTTAAATATGAATACCCGCTTCGTGACGTGAAGCGCATAGCCTCGGGTTTGTAATTTGGTTCACTATGGTCATATTGAAAGGCACTCAGTTCCGCATAAAGTCCTGTTTATTAGTCACAGTTTTTTCAATCCTGTCTAAAATTAGTTTTTAAGCGGAAATCAAAAAAAAAGTTTGTGCAGTTTCTATCTGCACAAACTAAACTGAGAAAATAAGATGGTAAAATTTTACTATAACATCTGCTTTGCTGTATCCACCGTAATTTCTAGCACCCTGGTCAGGAACGAAAATTTGTCTTTCATCATGTCATACTCTTCCCCTGATTCTATATATCGGGCAGTGCCTTCTATAATGAAACCGGTGCCCGGATAATCTTTGTAACCCAAAACCTCTTTACTGCCCAGGGCTATTTTAACTGTACTGTTTACGTCCACATTTTTCTGGGTTTTCCGAAAACTGTAGGCAGGGATCAAAATACGTTCATCCCCGGTAACCACCAGGTAGGAGTTCCAGGTGTTTACTAAATGAGGTTCAACACCCCACGACATGATTGAGACGACACCTTCGTGCGTAAGTACTTCTAAAAATTTTTCGCTTAGTTTGCTCATGGTTTTTCCTTGTTAATGCTAAATATCAATTTTACTTTGCTTGCCGGTAACACCTTTTGGGAGAAGTGATTAATCCATAGTCTCTCAATTCAGCCATAGCCTTATCGACTGCTTTACGGTCAAGATTTGTTAATTTAACAAGTTTTCCGGCATTTAAAGGCATTTCTTCTGACTTCATTATTTTCAATACTTGAATTTTGCTTCCATATCCAATGAATTTATACTTTCGATTAGAGCAGCAAAAGTACCCCGGAAAGAATTTTTAAAAATTAAACTGGATTAAGAAATTCATTCTATATGTTTTTTTTTCGCAGTTCACTCAAATATTCAGGGGTGAGTCCCAGGTATGACGCTATCATATACTGGGGTACCCGCAGCATAAATTCCGGGAAGGAATTACTGAAATGAACGTAAAATTCCTCTTTAGTCATTTCGTACAACAATTTCGACCTGTGTTGCGCACCTGCCACTGCTTTTTGCATAATTATCCTGAAATACCTCTCCAACTTTGGAAATTCGGTGAGTAATTTATCCAGGTTCTGACTGTTAATCGATACTATTGTAGATGCTTCAATAGTTTGTATATAATATTCTGAAGGCGTATTATTCATAAAACTCTGATAGTCTGAAATCCACCAGCCATCTAACGCAAACTGGGTAATTTGCTCTACCCCTTTTTTATTGATGAAATACATCCTCAAACACCCTTTTTCAACAAAGTACAATTGTTTGCATATGTTTTGCTCATGCAGTAAAATTTCCTTTTTTTTAAACTGATGTATTTCTATGTATTTGTCAATAGCTATAGCCTCGCTTTCAGCTAAATCTATAAACTTTTTAAAATGCTGGATTATTCTGTTTGGCATTTAGAGCTTTTTGTAGGTAGGTATGGCAAAATTGTGGCTAACGGCTGTATCTGAGTAAAGAGTTGGATTACTCGCTTCGGTAAGTTCTGTGGCACATAGCAGTCAACTGCCTCAAATGATTGAGCTGGAAATGAAGTTTCAAATATACTCCAAAACCCGTTTTTTTTATGGACCTGGTTTAGATTGTAACATAAAGTTAATGCCGCTTCCGGTGTGCAATAACAGGGCCAGGGTCTTCTGCTGGTTACCGGTTTTTTTTGTTACCCATCTTACCCGCTTCTGCTCTGAATGGTTTATTCGTGTCGAAATATCATCTAGTCCCTGACACACCGGATGGAATATCCATTGCTGAATGAAGCAGATTCGTAATAGTTGAGATTTCCCCAATCGTTAACGATGCTGTACGATGCAGCCATATCATAGGGGTTTGGCTCATTGATAAAGATCTTGGTAGAAGTCCACCAAACGCCTATAGTACCGACAGTGATAAATTCCCCGTGACCACTGCGTGCTCCTCCGGGCAGGGCTGTAAATCCAAATTCATTGGTTGCTCCTACGTTAGGATCATTCCAGTGTGTTGTGCCTGTTTCTTTTAACATGCCACCAGAATTTGATAAACCAAGATATAATTTCGACCACTCAGCATTTGTTGCAACATGCCATCCAGGCGGTGCAATGCCGGAACTATCCTGTATTGCATAAAAGTTGTACAATTTGCCATATTCAACGCTGTTACCCGGGTCATTTTTATTATCGCAATAAGCCCCGCTCCTGATCGTACACCACCGTGCCGAATCAATAACGTTCTCAATTAATTTGCCGTTGCGGTATCTGCTGGTGTTCAGGTTTTCGGCCAGCCAGACCTGGGTGCCAATCGTTACAGTATGATAAATATTGCCGTCGATGTCTGTAACTTCCAGGCTTACCGATGGCAGGGAAATAAATGAAACTTCATTTCCGTAAAATACACCATCCCTGTTTATTGCATAAGTTCTTGCAAAATAGGTAGTGTTGGGTATCAAGTCCTGTATGTTACAACTAAATTTGTAAAAGATTGTATCCCAGTTTAAATTGCTATTCCAGAATGGCTTAAAGGCGGTTTTGCTATCCGATATGGTTGGGCGTTCGCGAGTGCTCCAGCATAAACCGTTTGTTCTGACTAACGAATCTATTTCATTAAAGTCGTCAATAGTTGTAGCTAATGTTATTTTTCCTCCCCCTATGGCTGTAGTTGTAGTGATCTCGGTTATTGGAAAAGTGGTTAAAACGGGTATCTTCTTTGGTTTTGTTATATTCTGTTCTTTTTTACAGCTATTCGTAAAAATCAAAGACATACTCAGCATGACAACAGCGAAAACACAAGCTATGATAGTGTTTTTCATGTCAATACAATTTAAAGTCAATTTCATTGAATTCTGCAAATATGATACGATTTTTCGACAATTTCAAATGTTGGATAATGGATTATGCAACTATTTGTGGCGGGTTATTCAACTTGCTCGTGAGATCGTTTCGCTCAATGGTGTAGTGCTTAGCTTTCAACCAATCCTCCTCCGGCTACCGTGCGACGATGCCTTAAATATACTCCAAAATATATTATTTATTAAGGCTTCCAAAAATCGAATACCGTCATGCCATCCGGCTGTAAATAAAAATAATCCACTTTGGAAAGTGCAACGGAAATCTGCATTTTTGGAAAATGATCCACCCCGGGCTGCTTTTTTGTGACTAAACAAGACTTGTGAAAACATCCTTCAAATAGTAAAGTGATAATAGCCTATTTGTTTTTATGGTGAATATTTTTAGAACCGTTTAATTTATTGCTGACTCAGCAGGATTTCAGTTACTCTGATTTTTTAGGTCGTGGATATTCATCTCTGCTTTATTAAAGAAAAAATAGCCAGTAACAATCAACGCTGATTTGTACTGGCTTATTGGGATGTTTTCGTACGGGTTGTTTATTTAACTTGTTTCCACCTATTAAGTGCAGCAGCAGTAAGGGATTGCGGGCTTCCTTTCTATTGGCTACCCCATCAGTTTGAGCGGGCAGTTTGTTTGAATTGTCACTAAAGCCCTTAGTGCTGCTACACTTTTTTGAGCCTTGTTTATCTTGTTGAGAGCTTTTTCCCCAATAAGAGTACAGGGAAAATGTTCGACAAATTAAAGCTAAAACGCAGTAGGATTTTTTTACAAGAAAATAGAAATGCCGATATTGCCGGCAAAATTTCCTTCCTTTATTTTAGACTTATTATCATCACCATCCGTTAAAGTAACCCTGGTGTATGATAGACCAAAATTAAAGGAGATATTTTCTTTTATAAAATAAGAAATACCGCCTCCCAAATTAATGCATGCTCCGCTAACAGAATTGGTTTCATTGCTACCACTTTTGGGAATATATTTAGAGGTTTGAGAAACAAGGCCGACCCCAAATTGTGCTAACGGCCTGACTTTTCCATCCACAGGGAAAAAATAAATTGCTGTAGGTACAATCATTATTGAATTTGATACATCTTTGTTTCCACTTTCGCCCTTTGAAGAATTATGTGACATATTACCTGCTAAGCCAATTGCCAGGTTATTGATTACAAAGTAGCCTACCGAGGGCAAAAATGAAATTGAACTTCCGGTTGTTTTGTCGCCAGATTTGCCGTCATAAACGGGCGTTACACTCATGAAAGTAGTTGTTAGACCGGTACCACCTGACAAGAATATGTCACCTTTTTTAGTTTGAGCGGAAATTGCAACAGATAAGACTACTGCAACTAACAATAATAGTGATTTTTTCATGTTTAGTAAATTTTCAAATTCCCATACTCATATGGCTTTTCTGTTCCGCCCCGTTTTTGGAGTGGTCTCTGGCTCCACTTTTTCTTTTCTGTCACTATGGGTGGTCAGCCCCTTGGCTTTCGCGGACCATTATTGTTTTATACTTGCCTGTTAAAGTAGTGATTACCGCAACGGCTGATTTTCTTGCTTCTATTGCTGAGACTGTTCACTATAGATTGCGCAAATGGAAAAACCGTTATTGTTGTTGTTTAATTAAGAATAAGATCCTGCAAACCCTTCTTTCAGTATGTGTTTTGTAGTCCTAAAATAGTGAAATGCCTTAACACAGTTTTCGGAATTAGTGTAATAGTGTACGAGTGCATTCCAATGCGATTTGTCATTTAATCAATATCAATCCTTAGCCTGACCAGAATAAATGCCACCTTTAATTCCATCGGCAAATCCGGGATAAATATTCTCATAATAGCCTTTCATTTGTTCGGTTTTGAGAAATAATTTTTGGTGTAGCATGTGTAATGATTTCCGGAAAGGGTCCATCAGTTGGTTTCTGTTTGATAGCATCCACTCCAGATCCTTCCACAGGGGTGTTCCCGGCAACCGGAATTCTAGAAGATTATTTTGTTCCTGCATGAAGGAAATTCTTTCATTTATTTTCCGGCACCATATATTTACATCCCTCAACAGTAGGACAACAGCAACAAAAATATCAATCCCGCTAATGAATGCACCAATATATTCCATTATAATAACATTTTGTTTTCCAACTCGTTGGCTTATCGGTCACACCTCTTTTTTGCAGTGTTCGATCATTCTGCTTTTCTTAATAGTATTTCCCAAATAATGTTTCCAAAGGTATGCTCCTGCCTGTAAAATCCTTACACCTTCTGCTTTTAACTGATGCTTATCCAGTCGGCACGACTGGTCTATGCCATAGGGCAAAATACTCTATATGTGCCCCATATCAGTCACACCCGGCTCTGATCCGGCTGCAGTAAACGGGTAAGCGTAACCAGTATAAATCAGTTGCAGAAGTACTTCCTGTAAAAACTTGCAGCAGTTAAATTCCGTGAAATTTATCCTTCTTCGTTCCCTTTTTATCCTGTATATTAAAAGCGCTTATACATCAACCCCTATACTCCGGTTCAAATCAAAACCAAATATATATAATATTCTTACATCAAACACAATTGTATATATTTATTGGAGTTTTCTTTTTTATTGCTATTTCGGTGTACAAAGGCAGCCATTTCCCCTGGAATTTTAACAGTAAAAATCACGGCATCATTCCGCCCCAATGAATTAAACACCTCATTACCAACTACTTTATTTATTGTATTTTCATATTACCACTATGGCACATAGAGGACTAACAAGCACTGAGTGATTATAAAATATCTTTTTGAACCTCTATGCCTCCTGCTTTGTGAACTTTGTGCAACCAATTCTTCATTCCGTGTACTAAATTCTCCATTCCGCTTATCGAATTCCTCATTCCGCGTATTTAATTAGTCATTCCGCACACTTAATTCCTCATTATGCGTATATAGTTAGTCATTCCTCGTACTGAATTCTTCATTCCGCGGACAATGATCTTCATTCCGCGTACTGAAATCTTCATTCCGCGTACTGAATTCCTTATTCCGTGACCTTAACAAGGCATTCCGTGACCTCAACAACGCATCCAGGGTACTCATTACTGAAAAATTGCCTTATTTAGTACAACTTGAGTGCAAGGCAAATGCAGGAAGAAAGTTATTTTGTTTACTTGCTGTTAGAGCCACCCCCCGAATCCCGAAGGGGTTCAATGTGAATACCTCCGATGTAATCGGGGGGGGATACAACAACAATAATCTGAACCCTGCTGTGGGACAACATTACAAGAGTGACAGGGTAACCCGCTTCGGGAAATATGGAAGTAATATTCCTAACCTCTTTAAAACAGTTTATCAGGCACATTAAACTCCTTTGGCGTTAGAATATTGACTTTTACAAACGTATCGATTCAAACCCATAGCTTATCACTGTTTGTTGCAGTGAGGGCTTACGGCTTTATACAATGCATGCCTGGCCGGAATCAAAAAAAAGGAGAACCTTTCCTGGTCCTCCCTTCCACATCAATCAATCCTAAACAAACAAGGTCTTTTACAGCAATATCCCGATTGTCAGGCTCAGGGCTTTGGTACGGTATTCGCTTGGCTGCAGTTTAATTTCGGAGAGTCCCATATCGTACCTCAGGTCGAAGCGCACGTCTTTGTGGCGTATAGGCGTCTGGAATCCTATGCCCAGCGTGGCGCCAAAGTCGGGGTTGTCGCTTTTTTCGACGGGTATCAGCAATCCCCCTTCGCTGCTGTTCGAAACACGGGTCTGGGTATTGAGCACAAAGGCTGCATAAGGTCCGCCGTTGATATAAAACACGGAACCCGATTTGCTCAGAAGTTCTTTGTTGCGGTATTGCAGCATCACCGGTATCTGCAGGTAATGCAGCATGAAATCGGTTTCTGCCGTGGTATTCAGTTCGGAGGTTTCGTTCGAACGGCCTTTGCGTACATAATTGATTTCGGGTTGCAGTGCCAGCGACTTGTTAAGGGGTATGGTGAAGAAAGCGCCCGCAGTATAGGATAAAGTAAGGTTATTGTCCTGGTAGAGGTTGCCCCTATCCGAAAGGGTGGTGGCGGCTATCCCGTGGCGAAGCCCTATGCTTATTTGAGCCGAGGTGGAAAGCGAGATCAGCATAAACGCTGCAATGGTAAACAAAATTTGATTTTTAGTTTTCATGATTTTTGATTTTTAAAGGGTTGTTTTAGTATTTGTTTTTCAGTTTAGTGACTTTTTATTTTCTTACTGATTCTTATTTGGAGGTAAGTGACCGGAAATGGTAACTAACCGGGTTTCACTTTTCTGCTGTTTCACGTTTTTTGATTTTGATAATTGTATGGCTCATGGCACATTTTAATTAGAATAACTTCTGATTCTTTCACGTATCGTCCTGTAACTAAGCGCCGACAGTTCGCCGCGCAACTGTTCCGACCTGTAAACCTGGTATCCATATGTGATGCAGGCGGTTACAAAATATATCCCTGCCTGTATCCACAGCGAGACAATTTCCTTGCTTGTTTCGGATATGCTCGCGCCCAGGGAGTTCATTTTAATATACCCGAATATGGCGTTCGATGAAGGGAATATCTCCCGCACTGCCAGCCATACACTGCCGAAATTCGACAGCGGCCAGATGATACCCGATAAAAAGAGCAGGGGTATAGATGTGAAGAGGTAGAGCATCATAGGACTTTCACGGTTTTTAAAAATCACCGAAAGGGTCATGCCGAAAAAGATCGACGAAAGCAGGAAGGGCGTAATAAGCGCCATGAGTTCAACGAGACCTGCCGATCGGGCATACCCGAACCAGTGCGGTACCAGGCCCAGCAGGAATACGCAAAGCAAAGCGTATATACTGAAATAGGCTGCTGTTTTGCCGACCACCATACGTAAGGTCCCCATACGTTTGCGATCCATTGGTACCAGGGTGCCGAAAGGATGCCTCTCGCGGGCAGTGCCGGCCAGTATGCCGATGGCCAGCACCAGCGTTTGCTGTATAATAAGGATCAACGCCATGGGAATGCTGTAGCCCGCAAACCCGGCTCCCGGGTTTGCCATGGCGTTTTCCACCAGTTTTAAAGGGTTGGCGGTAACTTCGGCTTGCTGAATGCTAAAGCCGTCATTTTCCAGGTTTTTGATTTGTATCTGGTTGCCGGTTTCGAGGGCTACCTGGCTGGTGCCTGTCATAAGCGCCTTGTAATGCATAAAGAATCCCATATTGGCATAAGCCGAAATCGTTGCCTGGCGTTTCAACGCGATGTCGGCGCTGAAGGTTTCAGGAATCTGCACCACGCCGCGCACTTCCTGTTTCTTGAACAATTCCGTGGCTTCGTTCATTGACATGGCGGTATAAGTCACCTTAAGGTCGCGGGTGGCATCCAGGTTGCGTATAAACTGCCTGCTTGCCGACGAATGCGAAAGGTCAACAACTGCTATGGGCAGATCGTGTATCACTTCGGGAGAATAAATAAAGGAATACAGCAGAGGGTAAATCACCGGCACCCCGAAAATGATCAGCATTACGCCTGCATCTTTCAGTATGAGCTGGTATTCGCGTATCCATATCCTCAGGGTATTGTGTATCCCTTCCCTGAGCTGGTGCAATATATTTAGCTTCTTGTTTTCCATTCCCTGAGTTCTATACTGTTAATGCTTTTTTACCCTGCATTGTTAATTCTTAAGCCTTCAACTGATATCCTGCATGCTACTGTTTATGAACCTCTTCAATAAAATTCTGGTAAATGAGGGCTGATTTAAGCCTGTTGATAACGGTTAAGGGCAGCAGCAGGAATAACCCCAGGTACAGGTATGATAAAATGGAATACCTGGTTTCGAACCCTGCCAGAACCTGGCTTTGAAAGATATGGAGGAAGTGCCTCACCGGGAAACAGCTGGCCCAATACTGGAATACAGGGGGCATGGCTTCGACCGGGAACGAAAATCCGCAAAGTGTCATCGCCAGTATGCCGTAGAACCCGGATAAATTCACCGCGTGACGCAGCGTGGGCAGCAACCCTATCCAGAATATGCCTACTGCCTGGTATGCCAGTACAAATAGCAACGAACTCAGCATCACGGAGTCTATCCCGCTTTGAATAGGTATCTGCAGCACTTTGTACAGCATGAAATTCTGAAACATCATCACCACGAAGAAAACCAGGGTATATGGCAACAGCTTCCCGGTAAGCGCCACGACTACCGATTTGTCGGAAAGACGAAGCCACTCCCTCGAAGTGCGTCCTTTAATTTCAACACCAATAGTGTAAACTGTCATCAGCAGTATGAATATCTGCAACATGATAGGGAGTATAATGGTAGTGATATAAACTGAGTAATTCGAAGTGGGGTTAAAGAGCTGGTGCATATAGAGCTGAACCGGTTGCACCTGGGCCATAATGGATTCCCTGGGCTGGCCCATAGCTTCGCGTTTCTGTATATTGATCCCCGCTGATAAAGTTCGAAGTACAGTAGTTAGGTTGTTCTGCATTAGGCCACCGGCCATCAGCATCGCATTCTGGTAGTAGTAACTCACAACCGCCTGTCGCGACGAGAGTATGTCCGACTGAAGGTTCATTGGCAATACCACGAAACCGTAAATATTCCCTTTCCGCAATTCCGACATGGCTTCCGTTTCCGACTGCAGGTTCATGACGACCCTGCTCATAGGAGTAACATCAATACTGCGGGCCATTTTGCGAGAAGTTGCAGTATGGTCGAGGTCAACAATGGCTATGGGCATTTTCGTCGGAACCCCGTTTTTGAAAAACGAAACGAAGAACAGAATACAAAGCATAGGGAAAATAACGACCACGAGTAAATACAGCGAACGCGAACTCATCCGCTTCACTTCCCACATTGCAATTTCCCGGATATTGAT
>JBAXXB010000032.1:0-23158 GCA_037128115.1 Bacteroidota bacterium | reverse complement strand
CTATTACCCTCCTCTACCTTAACCTTAACCTCTTCCATTGCCTCCGTCATCTTTACCTTACCCTCCGTCATCTTTAACTTCGCCTTCATCATCTTTCTATTACCCTCCTCTACCTTAACCTTAACCTCTTCCATTGCCTCCGTCATCTTTACCTTACCCTCCGTCATCTTTAACTTCGCCTTCATCATCTTTCTATTACCCTCCTCTACCTTAACCTTAACCTCTTCCATTGCCTCCGTCATCTTTAACATACCCTCCGTCATCTTTACCTTACCCTCCTGCAACATTAGATTACCTCTGCAATTTTAAATCTCCTCTCCTCAACCTCAGCCTTAACATTAACCAGCTATCAGCATTTATTCTTTACCGCGCCGAATCCTTCCATTTATGACTCCTTGCATCCGGACTATTCAAAATATAAGGGGAAACACTTGATTCTTACCTTGTTTTTCTACCTTTGCAAAAAAATCTCACTATGAACAGAGGTCCTATATCCCAATTCATCGAACATCATTACAGGCATTTCAACTCAGCTGCCCTGGTTGACGCAGCCAAAGCATACGAAACCCATCTGCTTGAAGGCGGTAAAATGCTGATTGCCATGGGCGGAGCCATGAGCACGGCCGAACTGGGAATTTCGTTAGCCGAAATGATACGCCAGGATAAAGTGCAGATTATCAGCTGTACAGGCGCCAACCTCGAAGAAGATATCATGAACCTGGTAGCCCACTCCCACTACCGCCGCGTTCCCAACTACCGCGACCTTACCCCGGAGCAGGAAAATGAACTGCTCGAAAAAGGACTGAACCGCGTTACCGATACCTGTATACCCGAAGAAGAAGCTTTCCGCAAAATACAGCATCATATCGTTAAAATCTGGAAGGACGCTGAAGCTAAAGGCGAACGCTATCTGCCCCACGAATACATGTACAAACTCCTGCTAAGCCGAGTAATGGAGAACGATTATGAAATTGATCCCAAGCATTCGTGGATGCTGGCTGCCGCCGAAAAAAACCTGCCTATAATCGTTCCTGGCTGGGAAGACAGCACCATGGGCAATATCTTTGCATCGTACTGCATAAAAGGCGAATTAAAGCCTTCGACCATGAAAACCGGGATCGAATACATGATGTGGCTTACCGAATGGTACCGGGCGAATTCGTCGGGTAAAGGTGTAGGCTTTTTCCAGATTGGTGGCGGTATTTCGGGCGACTTCCCCATATGCGTCGTTCCCATGATGTACCAGGACCTCGAATGGCATGATGTTCCGTTCTGGAGTTATTTCTGCCAGATTTCAGATTCAACCACTTCATACGGTTCATACTCGGGCGCTGTTCCCAACGAAAAAATCACCTGGGGGAAACTGGACATCCACACCCCTAAATTTATTGTTGAAAGCGACGCAACCATTGTCGCCCCCTTGATTTTCGCCTGGTTGCTAAAATGGTAGAACCAGTTGTTTAAATATGGAGTTCTGATCTCAGGTGAGTCGCAGGTCTGAATGATCGCTTCTTAGCTGAACCTTTCCGGAATGCCCTGGTTTACTGTTTTTATGTCATATGAAGCTCTGCTTCAAAATCATCCCGCTCCTCTGACCCAATCAGGAAGAGAGCGGGATTTTATTATTTATACAGATTCTAAATTTACGCTTTTCGTTCAAAATATTACTTTCATATATCAAACTAGAAAATGTAATATTTACATTCGCAGTCTATTTCTTTGTGAATCTGAATCTTGTCAGATTCTCGCGGCACATCATTTAATCCATTTCGAACCATGAGAAAACACTACTTTAAGCTGGACCACATGCATTCATTGTATCTGGCAGTTATTTTTATGCTTTTCTGTATCGTTGCTAACGCTCAAAAGATAAGCTACCAGGATAGCTGGGGACAGCAGGGAGTTACGCTTAAGGCAGAGAATAGTACAGGCGTTACAATTAATTTCTCCTTACAGGAATTCACGTTTACCGATCGTATGATCAATGGTGAAACTATGAAAGAAATAGGTTTCTCGGGGAATTTTCTTCAAAACGACGAGGGATCGCCTAACCTTCCTTCCATAAGCAGGTATATTGCCATCCCCCAGGGAGCTACTGCACAACTGGAAATAGTACGATCGCGTACCGAGGAAATGCAAAACCTTAATGTAGCACCTGCGCCTAAGATTCCGCTGGATACATACCTGGGGCCCTTGCAGTACAACAAAAACATGAGTATTTATTCGAAAAATGCTTCCTTCCCCGAACAGCCCGTAATCGTGTCGGAACTCACCCAGATCAGGGGAGTGGATGTTCTTATGATCAGCATTACCCCCTATCAGTACAATCCGGTTACAAAAAAACTGGTGATATACCGCGACATTGAAGTTAAAGTGAAATTTACGGGCGGGAACGGGCACTTTGGCGACGATCGCCTGCGCAGCCGTTTCTGGGATCCTATCCTGAAGGATAACGTATTTAACAGCCAATCCCTCCCGGTTATCAATTATACCGAACGCAACAGGAACCTGGCTAAAAGCCTGGAACCCGGGTGCGAATACCTCATCATTGTACCAACGGACCCGGTGTTTAAACAATGGGCTGATTCGGTAAGCGCTTTCCGTACTGAGCAGGGAATCCTGACGAAAATAGTAACTATAGCCGAGGTCGGAGGAAATACTTCGGCCGCTATTGAGGCCTATATCAATAATGCATACCACAACTGGACTCTTCCTCCCGCAGCCTGCCTGCTCATGGCCGACCATGGAACAAACCCGGCTAACAGCATTACATCCAACATACTGAACGACCATCCCGACGGGTATAATCCTTATGTTTCCGATAATCCATATGCCGATGTTACTGGCGACAAATTGCCGGATATCGCTTTTGCCAGGATGACAGGCAATAATTTCGAGCAGCTTCAGACCATGGTTACCAAAGACCTGAATTATGAACGCAACCCTCCTACCAGCCCTGCTTTTTACGATCATCCGGTCACGGCTTTAGGCTGGCAGACCGAACGCTGGTTCCAGCTTTGCTCCGAAATAGTAGGTGGTTTCTGGAAAAATGTGAAAGGCAAACACCCGGTCCGTGTAAATGCCGTGTACCAGGGAACCCCAGGCGCCATTTGGTCGTCGGCTACTAACACAAACACAGTGGTAAATTATTTCGGGCCAAACGGTTTGGGATATATCCCTGCCACCCCCGACGAACTTGGCGGATGGGACGGGGGCAATGCCACCGGTATTAATAATGCGCTCAATGCAGGGGCATTCATGTTACAGCATCGCGATCATGGGAACCAAACCGGCTGGGGAGAGCCCTCTTATCAAAATCCCAATATCAATGCACTGACCAATACCGATTTATCCTTTATCATGTCGCTTAACTGCCAGACCGGGAAATTTGATTACAGCAGTGAGTGCTTTACCGAGAAATTTCACCGCTATAAATATAACGGGCAAAATGCAGGTGCCTTAGGCCTGATTGCCGCAACAGAGGTTTCGTATTCGTTTGTCAATGATACCTATGCATGGGGAATGTATGATAATATGTGGACCGATTTCATGCCGGCATACGGCGCTATGTTCGAAGAAAGAGGCATATTGCCGGCTTTCGGCAATTGCGCAGGCAAGTACTTCCTTCAACAATCGTCGTGGCCCTATAACACCGGGAATAAGGACATAACCTACAAGCTTTTCCATCACCATGGCGATGCTTTCATGACCGTTTATTCAGAGGTGCCGCAGCAGCTCACCGTTTCACACGCAGGAGTTATGGTAAATTCAGCAGCTACGTTTGATGTAACTGCCGATGCCGGATCATTTATTGCCCTGACTGCGAACGGCCAGATCATAGGCAGTGGCTATGGCACAGGTTCGGCGGCAGCTATACCGGTGGTGGCACCGGCAATAGGAACTGTTGTGAAAATCGTGGTCACCAAGCAGAACTATTATCGCCATTATTCGAGCACCATCGTTATTTCAAATGAAAATCCCTATGTTATTACTGACGCTTATACGGTAAGTGATCCATCAGGAAACAACAACAATGCACTTGATTTCGGCGAGGATGCTTTCCTTTCGCTCACTATGAAAAACCTGGGAAATAATGCCGCTCAAAACGTGATTGTCAGCCTTTTACTTAGCGATCCATATATAACACTAACGGATAATACTGAGACTTACCCGCTTATACCTTCTCAACAATCTGTTACAGTTCAAAACGGGTTTAAGGTCCATATTGCCGATAATGTTCCTGACGGCTACCAGAAAGTGGTTACTGTAACAGCTACTAACGGCACCGACACCTGGACAAGTTCACTTACGCTTCATTGCCAGGCGCCAAAATTAACAGCCGGAATTCTGACCGTTGATGACTCCCAGGGAGGAAATGGAAACGGAAGGCTCGATGCCGGCGAAACTGCCATTATCAAAATATCAACTGCAAATTTTGGGATGAGTCCTGCGGCAGATGTGAATACAACGCTTTCGGCAAACAGCGGTTTTATTACGTTGAATAACAGCAGTTTTAACCTGGGCACTATCAATCCGCTTGGCACAGGTATAGCCGAATTTAGTGTTTCAGTCAGTCCCGATGCTCCTTTAGGCATCTCCGTCAATCTTGATTTCACAGCTGTATCGGGGGCATATTCCATACAACGGACCTATGTTGTACAGGCCGGCCTCCTGGTTGAAGACTGGGAAACAGGCGATTTCAGCAAATTCAGCTGGACCGCTAGCGGCAACCTACCCTGGACTATTACAAACGAGAGCCCATTCGAAGGTGTTTATTCGGCCAGGTCAGGGGTTATTGGGAATTCACAAAATTCACAACTGGTACTCAGCTATAATGTACCAAATAATGACAGCATCAAGTTTTATTACAAAACCTCCTGCGAACCTATAGTTGACGGCTTAAAGTTTTATATCGACAACATTTTAAAGGCCAGTTATTCAGGCACTACCCCCTGGACGCGCGCTTCATTTCCTATTACTGCCGGAAACCATGTGTTCAAATTTATATACACTAAAAATGGAAGTACTACAGTCGGATCTGATTGCGTCTGGATCGACTTTATCGTCTTACCCCTTCCGCAATATACTACCGCATTTGCCGGGACCGACGGCTTTGCCTGCCAATCCGCACCGTATCAATGCAGCGGTAATGCGACAAACTACTCAACCTTAGCCTGGACCTCCTCAGGAACAGGAGTGTTCAGCGATGCTTCCATCCTGAATCCGATATATACACCAAGTGCTGCCGATGTCGCCAGCGGATCGGTTACCCTTGCCCTGTCGGTACTCGGAAATTCAGGCAATGCTGTTGATAATATGCTGCTTACTTTCCAACAGGCTCCGACGGCTTTTGCCGGAGAAAATGCAAGTATCTGCAGCAGTGCTGTTTACAACAACAACGGTGCTTCAGTCGCAAATAGCTCGCAACTGCATTGGACAACCAGCGGGAACGGCTACTTTAACAATGCTTCGCTGCTTGCACCGGAATACACACCTGGTACTGAAGATATAACTACCGGCTTCGTAACCCTTACATTGACTGCATCGAATCAATCGTGCACTCCTGCAACTTCATCCAAAACAATTACCATTCACGCTACACCTGGTCCACTTGTCACTGGTGAAGGCCTGCTATGTGCACAATCCACAGGCATACTTTATTCCACTCCGTTTAATAACGGGAATACATATGTTTGGACAGTGAGCGGTGGCACAATTGAAACCGGAGCCTCAACCAACCAGATTTCTGTTAACTGGGGATCAGGAGCTACAGGCAGTGTACTTGTCACCGAAAATACGAGCCATTCCTGCCAGGCTTCAAACAGCAGGAATATAATACTCAACGAAGCACCTGTAACCCAATTTACGGGTAATACTGCCGGTTGCCAGGGTGATATTGCTGCTTACCAGGCTGAATTGGCCTCAGGTAAATCATACAACTGGAATATTTCAGGAGGAATCATATCAGCTGGACAGGGAACAAATGAAGTACAGGTTTCCTGGAATACTGCAGGGGCGAATAGTATTTCCCTGACCGAAACTTTAGATGCAACACAATGTACTGCTACAAAGAATCTGAATGTGAATATATTCAGCGATGCCGTTATGCCTGCCAAACCTGCCGGTCCTGCCGAAGTCGACCTGCTTGCCGCTGGCAATACCAGTTACACGGTTCAGCCGGCAGCTTATGCGCAGACCTATGCTTGGCAACTTTTACCCGCTGAAGCTGGTATCGTTACCGGTAACTCCGAAAGCGCTGAAGTTGTCTGGAACAGTACTTTCCGCGGAAATGCAGCTCTGAAAGTTAAATCAGTGAATTCCTGCGGCGAAAGCAACTGGTCTGAATCCATTGACGTCAGGGTGTTCAGTTCCCTGGGTATTGGCGACAACCCCAGCCATATAGGAGTTAAGGTGTCCCCTAATCCCAATAATGGCAATTTCGTTGTCACTATTTTGACTCCGGGCAAAGGACTCCTGGACATGAGGATTTCGGCTTCAAACGGAACGCTAGTGTACGATCGCAAAAACATAGTTAGCAATGGCACCTATTCCGAAGCGCTTACATTGACCCTGGCCCAGGGAACCTATACCATCACAGTATACACTGCAGAAGGATTTGTGGTCAGGAAATTTGTTGTTACAAAATAACTGTTCCGGCTTAGTAGTTAAAATGCTCTTAATCATTGCTAAATACAAAACGACTGTCGCAAAAATGTGACAGCCGTTTTGTTTTAAAGCCAGTCATTCCTGGCAGGTACCATCATTCATCCAGTTATAGAACCCAGTTAAAGACCACTTCAAATCTTTTGAAATTCGGTATTATAAAATATCGAATTTGGTTACTTTTGACCCTCGTTAGCCCGCTGATATTTATGAAGAAAATTACCTTACTTACTTTACTGGTTTGCCTGCTCGCAGCTTCTATAGCGTTTGCACAGGAATCGGATCCGAATAATGGACTGAAACACATTATGACTGCCGCCGAGGCTGCCAACAGCTACAAAATAGCCTTAGGTTTCGTTGAAACCAATCCGCCCCAGGGAGTGATCCGTAACGTGGAAGAATTCGGTAACAACGATGGTGCCCTGGTACGCTACCCCTTTGGCATCCCGATAAGCCTGATAAAAGAACTGGCTAAAGATGCCAAAGTAACCACTGTTGTTGCAAACAGTTCACAGCAAACTACAGTCACGGGGCAATACCAGAGCAACGGAGTGAACCTGGCAAACTGCAGCTTCCTGATCGCCGCTTCCGATTCGTACTGGACCCGTGATTATGGTCCCTGGTACGTTACTTTTGGGAATAACGAAGTGGGTATTGTCGATTTTCCGTATAATCGACCAAGACCCAATGATGACGAATTACCTAAAAAACTGGCCGATGCCCAGGGTATTCCCTGGTTCGGAATGAACGTAATACATACCGGAGGGAATTACATGACCAATGGCATCGACCAGGCCTCATCCACCCAACTGGTTTGGGACGAAAACCCAACCCAGGCATCCGGACAAATTGCACAGAAAGTACATGATTACCTGGGCATTACTGATTATATGGTTGAACAGGATCCTAACGGAACGTATATTGATCATATCGACTGCTGGGGGAAATTCCTGGCTCCCGACAAGATACTTATCCGAAAAGTGCCTGCTTCACATCCGCAATATGCCGAAATAGAAGCTACTGCTGCCTTTTACGCTACGCACCTCTGCACTTACGGAACATATTATAAAGTTTACAGGGTGAATACGCCCAATGATGAACCCTATACCAATTCTTTTATCCTGAAAAACAAGGTTTGCGTTCCCATCATGGGAACGGCTAATGACGCCGCAGCTATCCTGGCTTATAAGCAGGCCATGCCCGGATACCAGGTGACAGGCTTCCTTGGCAATCCAAGTACTCCATGGGAATCGACCGATGCTTTACATTGCCGTACCCATGAAATGGCCGACCAGGGAATGCTCCTGATTTCACACATGCCTCTTCACGACTCCATACAGGCTCAGCCCTGTTTCCATGTAAATGCGGATATTACTGCATTCAGCGGGCAAACGGTGTATCCCGATTCGGTGTGGACCATCTATAAAGTGAATGCCGGCGATTGGGATACCCTAACCATGGTTCATACGTCAGGCACACAATGGACGGCCTGCATTCCCGGGCAAATGGAGGGCTCCATGATTTCCTATTATATCCATGCCGAAGATGCCTCAAACCGCAGCTCGAACAATCCTTATATTGGTGCACCCGACCCGTATATATTTTATGTAAAGCTCTCAATCAAGCCAAATGTGGTGGTTACGCCCGATTCGTTGCTGTTTATCACTTATGAGGATGTACTGAATGGTAAGTCGGCCCTGGTGCATAACTTCAGCACCCAGCCGATAGTGATAAGCCAGGTTAACAATTCGGGGGTTACGCCCTTTGCCTGGGAGATTGAGAACTGGAATATAACCCTGCCTTATACCCTGGAGGCTGGAGATACATTGAGCCTGAAAGTTAAAGTTGCCATCCCGCCCTCGGGAATGCCTCTGATGTTATGCGATACCCTGTTTGTAGATACACCGGATTACAGCAACTATACTATGATCTGCCTGGACCCGTACCTGCTGTCGGGCAGCACTACGTTGAAAAATACAACTGACTTGCAGGTTTATCCCAACCCCATGGTCAGCAGCACAGTATTCAGCCTGTACAATGAAAAAGCCGCTCTTGTAAGTATTGAAATATTCTCGGTGATGGGCGAACTGGTTTCGCTTCCTTTCCGTCAACCGCTATCGCAGGGAACCCACTCCATTGCCTGGGAAGGGAATGGAATTCAAGGCGGTAAGCTTTCGCCCGGGATATATATTTACCGTGTCACCCGTGGAAACAGGACCGCTACAGGCAAAATATCCATAATCCGATAATGGAATGGAATAGCATACTGACCGCTTAAAACTCCCGGCAATAAGCTTGCTGCCAAGGAGTGTTTTGAGTCCTTGAAGGATTAGCCCCGTTTGCTTCCAGGAAAAGGCATTGAGCTTTGAATTTCAAATAAACGATCCGTTCCTTTATTAGCAGGCTTACTGAATATCAACATGATACAAGCTATTTTGCCAATTCAAAAATAAGATGGATGTGTTTCACAATAGCATCAAACTACAGGATTAATAAAACTGTAGTAAAACAATTCTTATATTAGCCGTTAAAAACCGGAGGTTAACTTGATAAACCGCAAAGATGTTCAGGCTATAGTTAAAGGCGACAAGCGCATGGTGCGCGGCTGGGTTATGTATGATTGGGCTAACTCCGTTTACCAGCTTACCATCGCATCGGCAATTTTCCCGATTTATTATAATACCGTTACAAGGGCGGATGGCAATTTCACTGTTTCATTTTTTGGAAATCCTGTAATTAATACAGTACTCTATTCGTGGGCAATTGCTGCCGCCTACCTCCTGGTTGCTATAGGCTCACCCCTGTTTTCTTCCATGGCTGATTATACCGGCCGTCGGAAAGGATTTATGCGGGCTTTTACACTAATCGGTGCTATTGCATGCGGTGCTTTGTTTTTCTTCACCGATAAAAACCATATTGAGTTGGGAATAATTGCCTTTGCACTTGGAACCATAGGTTATGGTGGAAGTATAGTGTTCTATAACTCGTTCCTACCGGTTATAGCAGAACCGGAGGACCAGGATAGAATCAGCGCACGCGGCTATTCCATGGGATACCTGGGCGGTGTAGTCTTACTCCTGTTCAATCTCCTTATGATCATGAAACCGGGACTATTTGGCATCCCTGCCGAAAGTTCTTTACCCGCTCGCATCTCGTTCCTGAGTGTATTTATCTGGTGGATAGCCTTTTCGCAGATTACCTTCAGCCGCCTGCCGAAATACACTTTCCGGAAACGCATTAAAAGGGACTCGGTACTTACGAATGGATACAGGGAATTAAGAATGGTTTTTAACCAGATACGTAAATCCTATAAACTCAGCATGTACCTGACCGGATTTTTCTTTATGATGATGGGCGTTCTTACCACCATGTTTATGGCTGCCACCTATGGAGAAAAAGAAATGCACCTGAAAGAAGATGTACTCATTCCCACTATCCTGGTAATTCAACTGGTCGGCATGCTGGGGGCCTGGATGTTTGCCAGGATTTCGGAGAAATTGGGAAACCTCCGTGCCCTCATGATTACCATTGTAGCCTGGACTCTTACCTGTGTCGGGGCCTATTTTATTTCCAATGCCATTGAATTTGTTATTGCCGCATT
Source organism: Bacteroidota bacterium (assembly GCA_037128115.1). Classification (GTDB taxonomy): domain Bacteria; phylum Bacteroidota; class Bacteroidia; order Bacteroidales; family UBA4417; genus UBA4417. The sequence continues at coordinate 12,894 of JBAXXB010000032.1, read as the reverse complement.
CTTTATAGGTATAGTAATGGGAGGTTCCCAATCGCTGGCCCGCAGCACGTATTCCAAAATGCTACCCGACGACACTACCGATCATACCTCCTTTTTTAGTTTTTACGACGTAATGGAAAAACTGGCAACAGTTGCCGGAACCTTTAGCTTTGGGGTAATCGAGGCACTCACAGGAAGTATGCGTTATTCTGTTCTGGCGATCACTATATTTTTTATACTCAGCTTATTCTTTATGCTTTTGCTATATCGCAGAACACGCACCGAATCAGCAGCTTGATGGTATTTATCAAAGTATATTGAACAGGGATCTCAACGAAATTATGGATGATATTCCCGACTAAGACCCATTTATTAGGCCCGGCGGTTCCGTTAAGGTCAAACACCGAAATTCATTGTATTTCAAAAGGAGAGCTGTTCTTCATATCGTTCCAGGTACTAAAAAATAATAGTACCGTGCTTATAGTATCTATAAAATAAGCCAAACCCGAACGAAATGCTTTACTTGGATAATCTTTGCCAAAGCGTCAATTACCTGCCCGATATTTTAATCACTTTGCTTCTCAGTTTCTTCAAGCAGGTTTCAACACTTAAAATATACAAGCCGGGTAAGAGTTTGCACCCCGCAACTTCGTCGGGGAAAACCGTAACTGTGTGTTCTCCGGCCGCATAATATAACTCTTTCATCACCATGGTTCCGCTTCCTGAAAGCGGGGTCAGTCCTATCTTTACCTTACCGGCGGTTTCGCTGCTGAACCTGATATTCAATTTATCGGAAAATGGATTTGGCTGTACGATCAATGCACCATCAGGATCAGGTTTTTGCATCCCAACATTAAAATTAAGGTTAAAATTATGGATACCAGCTTTCCCCGGGGCCAGCAAGAGGGTATCACATTCGGTGTTATAATTCTGTATTGATGCGCATGCCACATAGGTTCCCCTCAATTGATCAACAGCATAGAATCCTGCTGTATCGGTAACAGCTGAACTATCAGCCAGGGAAACTACAACACCTGCAAGTGGCAATCCTGTTCCCGCATCGAACACCTTCCCCGAAAGATGCCCCAGGGTATCTGGTATTGGTGCGTGAATGTTTTCGATGGCATCGAAGTCAAACCCGGCATCATTTACATTGGCCGTACCTGTGTTATCATCCAACAAAACGAAAAACCGGGCTTCAGGTATTCCACCCGTTGCCAGATCAAAATTGAAGGTCCCCGTGCCTGAGCCTATATAATTCCAGTACCCGTCCATTTCGGTAAGAGCATATACGGCATATCCTTCGGGAGTGGCATCTCCCTCATATACAGTTATATCAGCTCCGGGTTCGTCCAACACCGGCGTCTGCATATCCACCATCACATATCCTCCTTTACCGATAGAGTAGTTAACATGGTCGGGGGCTCCCAGGCAAGCGGCTGTATATCCTTCATCACCAGGATTCTGAGCATCAAAACCGGGAATATGCGAAACACACATGCGGTAGGCATATTGGGATCTTACGGGTTGAAGCTGCACATCAGTCACCGTACTCTGCAAAGCTGACACGTTAACATTATTTACTATCAGCGGCTCATAGCCGTTAGCGGTAAAACGGAGATTATAGGTTCCCGCAACCATATATTTATGATAATCGCCCGCGTTGCCATCCGTATAGGCTGGGTAGTTATTCCCCACCCAAACGGCAGCTCTTACAGGAGCCCCTGTAACTGCGTCGGTAACAGTTCCTTCAATTCCGTAACCTGAATACTCAATCAGGGCGAGCATGGCAGGTTTATTTATATCGTAGTAATATTGAATATTGGGTCCGGCAGGTTGCTTATCGAGCGAGATCTCAATCGACCAGGCAACGGAACCCAGGCAGCCATAATTGAAGTCTTTTGTACTCCCCTGTATCAGGTACATGATCTGTGATCCTTGTCCGTAGGGAAGGGTCGGGTACCCCGAATGGGTCGAATAAATTGCAGCCAAACTTTGAATTTGCGTATTATCAGGCGTGGGGCTATACCTGTAACTCCATGGATATGAAATAGTTTCAGTCCCGCTATGGTAGTTAGTATAAGCTACAAATTGGTTTGAATACTGGCAGTCACGGAGGGCGCGGGTTTCGGCTTGTGAAAAAGGGCCAGGACTCCCTCCCTCAGCTCCCCAGGCATAGCCAAAATCACGGTTAATATCGACCTGGTTGCCATTTTCACGCGTCATATAATCGCGGCCATAGGGGTTCACACAATAATAAATCCATATTTCACGGGTATTAACCAGGTTAGTAATATATGGATCCGTTCCGTAAGCAAGGCAAAGGTCGCGTGCAAAAAGTATCATATTCTGTGAGCCTCCTACTTCGTCACCATGTATGCCACCATCGAATAAAATTTCCGCTTCATTTTCATCCACATCCACATTATCACTGATCTTAAGTGCAGCCAATTCTTTAAACTGGGAGGTATACCCAAAGATCACTTTCCGGCAAATGGAAGGGAAATTAGCGGCAAGACTATCGGCAATATCCTTAATATGATCAAATGTATAATATCCGACAGGAACACGGGCAGGTCCAAAGCTGGCCGACCAGGCATTGAGATCGGGAATTTTAATGGTGTATTCCAGACCGGCTTCCTTCACCTTGACAAGTTCGTCAGGCGTAAGGTACATGTATGCATGTGTATTGTAAATATCCCCTTTAAGGTTAAGCTTGCCGAGTATAAGTGCTTGTTGTGGCTGGCTGAAACTGACTAAAACTTCCATCTCGTTCGCGCGCCAGGGTGAATGCTGCGCAGATACAAATTGAAGGTTTATGAAAAAAAACAGGGAAAAAAGTATTTTCCGGCCTGAACGACGAAGCATGGTGTAAAATATTATGGATCACTTAATCTGCAAATATCCGTATAAAAATCACATCGTCAACAGTACAGGAAGGTCATGTGTTAAAGTAATCCTATTAATCTACTGATTTTCAATATGCTGATCAGTAAAACAAACGCCGGATGTCGCATGAACTTAGCCTGGTTTTACAGACATATTCTGAAATTGGAGGCAACACTTAGTTCTAGCAACCCAACAGTTGATACCTTAAGGGGTTTTCAGTTTGTCAATTACCTGTTTAAGTTCCTTTTCGAGTAATTTATAGTAAGTGTTAAATTCGGCAATTAGTGTCTTTATTTCACCTAAGTCACGTCGGTTCCTGCTGAAGTGGTTTATTTTCTGGACAATATCCTGTAGCAAAGGGGATGAAACCAAGTCGATACTGGATTTTATTTTATGTGAAGCAAAAGCAATGGCATCCAAATCATTAACTTCATCCCCGGCATTCAACTCCGCCATATACTGGGGGGTTATTTCCAGAAATTTTACAAGCATTCGCTTCATTTGTGCGTGGTCCGTACCTATCATATTTTCAAGGCGCGAAAGATCTGTCACAACAATTACAGGAGGAAAATTTTCGGTGAAAGCCTCTTGCTTATTCGTTTCTGCCAACTGGGACATAATTTTACTATACAGGGAATCTGCATCAAATGGTTTCGAAATATAGCCTTGCATACCGGCTTCCGTGCATTTTTCCTCTATTCCTTTAATCACGTTAGCCGAAAGAGCCAGGATGGGCGTTTTAAGCTGTAATTTTTCCCTTATTATTTTGCTGGCAGTCATGCCATCCATTACAGGCATCTGGATATCCATCAGGATAAGGTCATACGCTTCTTTTTCGAGGATATCAATAGCCAGTTGCCCGTTACCGGCAACGTCAACTTTTGCACCCCATTTTTCAAGCATTGCCTTTGCCAGTATCTGGTTCAACTTATTGTCTTCAACCAATAGCAGAGAATAGCCATTAAGCGAATAATCTTCCGGACTTTCCATTTTCAATGTCGAATTAGCCGTTTGAACCTCCACAATCGGGAGTTCAATAGTAAAGAAAAATCTACTCCCTTCATCTTTTTTGCTTTCGATTAACAAAGTACCTCCCATCAATTCAACGATTTGTTTACTGATGGCCAGGCCAAGACCCGTACCTCCGTATGTACGCGAAATGGTATTGTCCTCCTGCTTAAATCTTTCAAATATCTTTTGCTGGTTTTCTGCACTTATCCCAATACCTGTATCTTGAACCTCAAGTCGGATCTTTGATATTCGGGGTGTCTCTTCTACCAGTTCGCAGCGTATTTCAATTTTGCCCTTTGCCGTGAATTTCAATGCATTACTTGTAAGATTACTCAATACCTGCTGCAGCCGCAACGGATCCCCCGTATAAAAATGCCCTAAACGCTGATCAACATTATATTTCAGTTCAATGTTTTTCTCGTTTGCTAAATAGATATGAGAATCATAAACTTTTTTTACAACTTCGCGTATGTCAAAATTTAATTTTTCGAGCAGCATTTCCCCGGATTCAATTTTTGAGAAGTCGAGAATGTCGTTTATAATCATCAGGAGATGATCGGCTGAGGTTTTAATGTTCTCAACAAGTTTGTTGTTCGGGCCACTCGTGCCGGAAGCATGCAGCATACGCACCATACCCACAACTGCGTTTAGCGGGTTTCGTATTTCGTGGCTCATGATAGCCAGGAACCGGCTTTTTGCTTCATTTGCCTTTTCAGCGGCTTCGACAGCTAGTTGCAATTCCTTATCAGCCATTTTTCGGCTGGTAATATCCCTGACGATTCCTGTGGTTCCCAATAATTGCCCGTTCTTGTTAACAATAGGTGCACGAAATATTTCGAACCAGGTTGTTTTATGCTCAAAATCAATGAATTGCTCAACACCATTCAATTCAAGGTTTTGCATTACGGCCTGATCCTGTGCAATAAACTGCCTGGCATGATCTTCATCCCACAAATCAGCTGCCGTTTTTCCGATTACATCACTTTCATGCTCAATACCGAAATACTCCATAAATGGCTTATTAACAGCGAGGTATCTCCCTTCAACATCTTTTAGCCACATCTGGAACGGAACATTGTTGAAAATGGCCTTTAAGGAGGCTTCACGGTTACGCAGAGTTTCATCTGCGCGTTTCCGGTCACTGACTTTACATAATAAATCAGCCACAACTTTAAGGAATGTGATCTCCTCAGGACTCCATTGCTTTACCGAATTAGCTGAATTGAAACCGACAAAACCAATGCAATCTCCACGTAATTTCAGGGGGATGGTGATGAGTGATTTTATTCCATGTAGTTCGAGAAATTTATATAGCTTGCCATTTTTATCCAGCTCGCTTAAATCATTGATAACCAACATTCCATCACACCTGTGCATTTCAGCCCATGCAGTACCGGGCCGGGAATCTATCTGCTGAAAATCTTCAACCTGCGAGGGAACGTTATTTGCGCACCACTCATGTGGATCCGACAGGGTGTATTTTTGAAAATCGTATTCAAAGGTGTAAACCCTGTCAATCTCATTTCCTTTGCCAACCTCGGCCAGTAATCTATCTATAGCTTCACCGCTGCTTTTGATGGGTATATTCACAAATTCGGTTGCAAGGTGAGTCAGCAGGTTTTGCAGATTTACTAATTTATTCAGTTTTGCTTCTGCTTCCTTGCGCTCGGAGATATCACGTATGGTTCCTTCAACATACCCTTGTTTTCCATCCGAACTGTTAATCAGGTGGCTGGTGATTGAAACCGGAACGAGTTTCCCATTCCTGTGAACAAGAACATTTTCAAAATCATTAATTGACCCTTTTTCAATCAATTGTTGTATCATCCTGTTCCTGCTATCGATATCTGCATACACAAGGTTCACCGATTTGCCGACCAATTCTTCGGGCCGGTAACCTGACAGCGGGAAAACTGAGGGTGAAAGTTCGAGAATGGTACCATCTAAGTCCGACCGGTAATACAAGTCAATAAAAGAATTAAAGATGGTCTGGTACTTTTCGGCCACAATTCTCAATTCGTTTTCAATTTTCTTATAGCCTGATATATCGTGACTTATCCCGATAATTCCTGTCACCTTCCCGCTTTCGTCAAAATGAGGGATTTTAGTACCCTGCACCCATATCTCTTTCCCACTGCGTGTAGTAAGGATACCATCCCGATGAATGACGGGCTTGCCGGTCTGTGCAATCAGCCGGTCTTCTTCATCGGTTTTTGAGGCCACCTCTTCGTCATAAAATGCCGAATCTTTCTTGCCAAGTACTTCGGAAATATCAGTTGCTCCAAGTAGTTCTGCTTCTGCTTTATTCAGCAAAATTTTCCTGCCCGAATTGTCTTTTACATATACCGGATCCGGAATATTCTGGATAATGGCATGAAGAAGATTAAGTTCTATGGTCTGTTTATCTCTTTCTGCCCTGAGAGCACTAAGTTCTACAGATACCCGGAGAGAACCCGCTAATGCGCCTATGACCGGTAATAAAAGATGAAGTGTTGCAGGAACTGTATCTGATTGAATATTGAGTGCCAGAATCCCATAACCCGGCAAAAGAAACAGGTGGTAACTGACGGAATTTTGTTTGAATACCATGAATGGCTGATCGCCCGTCCAGCCATTGAAAAGTGAATAGGCACGCTGTGAAATAATTTCCTGGTCAGTTGTATGTATTCCGGCAGCATATACATCCTGCTTATCCGGTTCCTGGCACCTGACAACCATCGCCCCGCCACATCCGAGTTTCTCTACAAAAAAAGGTAAGATATGATCAAGAATACCGCCATCGGAATGAGTGCCGATACATACGGCAAGTTCAAGCATAATGCCCTCAAATTTGTTTTTCAATTCCATGAGAGAATTCTTTAATATTTATATATGTAACAACCAGCACACTATAACTGATCATATAAGGTTTTGCATTTTGGATCAGATTCACTTCAGGTGTCAGTCTTTATTTTAATCCCCCTATCTTAATGTATCCTGCATTGAAAAGTAATAGGTAAAAGACAAGAAAAACTATGACAAGGGGAAATTTTATCAAGCTTATCCATGTTGAAACCGATCCGTTTTCACTCCGCTTAAAGGTTATATTTGCTGATCATCCGGTAAACCGTTGCACGGCTGATATCGAGTTTATTTGCAACCAAAATGGCATTCTTATTGTAAAGCTTAAGGAAGTGCGCCAGTATTTTCACGCTGTATTCTTCCATGGTATGTTCCTGATCCAGTATATTGTCGCCCTGCTGGGCTGCCTGTATTTGCAGATCGTCGGGTAAAATAATGTCACCTTCTGAGAGTATGACGGATAATTCAATTATGGATTTAAGTTCCCTGATATTTCCCGGAAACCGGTAGGACAGGATTTTTTTCTGTGCCTGTGACGAAATTGACTTTAGCGGCATGCTGTTCTCCTTACAAAACAACTTCACAAAATAATCGGCAAGCAGCAGTATGTCACTACCCCTGTCGCGCAACGGAGGCAGGTTTATCGGCAGGCCCATAAGCCTGTAATACAAATCCATACGGAACTTACCTTCATTCACCAATGCTCCCAGGTCCTTGTTTGAAGCGGTTATTATACGAACGTCTATCTTAACCTCCTTATTTGAACCAACCCTGATAATTTCCCTTTCCTGCAATACCCTGAGCAATTTGCTTTGCATATTCAGGTCCATTTCGGATATTTCGTCAAGAAAAAGTGTACCCTTGTTGGCTTCTTCGAATTTGCCGATTCTTTGGGCTATTGCCCCCGTAAAAGCACCCTTTTCGTGCCCAAAGAGTTCACTCTCAATCAAATCAGCCGGGATTGCACTCACATTTATAGCTACAAACGGGTATTTGCCCCTGTTTGAATTGTAGTGTAATGCCTTTGCTACCAAATCCTTACCAGTTCCAGTTTCGCCATAAACCGAAACACTGATGTTGTTGTTGAGCGCCTTTTGCATAAGGGCAAAAATCGCCTTAATAGGCGGACACTGTCCAATAATTAAATTGGAAAACGAATATTTTTCCAGTACGGCTACTTTCAGGTTCTCATTCTCCTGCTTCAGTTTATAGTTTTCCTGTATATGCGTGAGTGCACTCCAAAGCCGCTTGGGTGCATCTTCATTTTTAACGATATATTCGTAAGCACCCTCTTTCAGAAGGTCAATTGCAGTAGTTATGTCTTCCTGCCCGGAGATGATAATGACCGGTATTGACGGATTGGTCTTGTTGATCCGGGCCAGCGCATCCCTGCCCGATAAGCCTGGCAGCGAATAATCGAGTGTAATAGCCATCGGACGTTTGTAGAGGTTTTGCAGGCATTCTTCTGCATTCGAAAACATCTCCACCCTATAATCCGGGTTCATCTTCAGGTTATACTCCAATAACTCGGCATACCATACATCATCTTCAACAACAAAAATCAGCGAGGTATTCATACTGCATTTTTATTCAAAAATAGTAAATATTTTGCAAAATGACACGAACTTCTCAAAATGAAACAATTATTTCGGCCCGCTGTTTTCAACTGACTGTTATTCAGCGCCATAAAATAATGGAATAGTTTTTGTAGGATTTACAAAAAAGCATTCATGCTTATTCTGTTAGTTGATAATAATCGGTTTTATATTTCGGTACTACAACAATTAATTTTTAGGGCAGGATTCCATCGGGTAGAAATAACTGACAGCGGGCTTCTATGCATTAAAAGTTTATTGGAGGGTAATATTCCAGATGTAATTATAATTGATGAGCTTCAGTGTCAACCGGATAATTTGAATGTGATCGAAAATATCAGTATTTCCTGGCCTGAAATAACTATCATCATTTTAACCGGAACAGGGAGGTTGGTGCAGCCTGACTACATAGCTGAGAATGAAATCATACTTTACATGAGCAAACAAAGCATAACCGCGGAGAGCCTGTCAGAGAAATTATTCGATATCTATATCAAAAAATTAAGTTCTTCAAAAAAATCGCCTGTACCCCAAAAATAATGTCGCGCTCCTCGTCGGCAGGTAAATTGACCTGACTGTATCTTAAAGTTCCTTCCTGTTTCTTCAATCTCAAAAAAACGTGCCTGGTATAGTTATATACAGTTTCTTAATGCTCATACTTTCATGAGAATAAATGTGATTGTTCCATTCAGACAAGAACCCGCTTTTTTCGCTTTCCAAAGGGAATAAGTCCTGCCCCTGTATACTCCAAAATTAACCCGATTAAAAACCTTGAGTGAATTCCTAGAAAATATTTTGTATTATCTATATTCTATCTATTTGATTTTCTATATTTTACAAATTTATTATTGGATCTTAAGTTGTTTTACTGCTTTTGCAGTTGCATTACTGCAAATACAGTTGTATATTTGCAGTGATGAAATAATCATTTACTCCAAGTTTACTCTTTATGAAAAAGCTAACCACCGCCGAGGAAGAAGTAATGCAAATCCTGTGGAGGCTCGAAAAAGGATTTATTAAAGATATCCTCGAACAATTTCCCGATCCGAAACCACCCTATACCACAGTTTTATCAGTGATCCGGGTTTTGGAGAAAAAGGAGTTTGTGAGCCATACCCAATACGGAAATACTTATGAGTATTATACCTTGGTTGGCAAAGAAGCCTATGCCGGGGAACACTTTAACCAGTTCCTTTCGGGGTATTTCAATAATTCATTCCCTAAAATGGCGGCCTTTTTTGCCCGGGAGAACAACCTTAGCATGCAGGAACTCGAAGAAATCATCCGCCTGACGGAAAAGGAACTTAACCAGCCTAATACAGAAAATAATGGATAACATCGTTGAATACCTTATAAAATCAGGTATAGCACTCAGTGTTTTCTACCTCTTTTACTGGCTGCTGATGCGGAAATCAACCCATTTTGGGCTCAACCGTCTGACCCTAGCAGCATCACTTTTAGCTTCACTGGTTTTGCCTATTTTCAAAATAGACCTATCTCCAGAAGCAGTCGTAAGTAGCATACCGGTAATGAGTATCGACCTGGCAAATGTTGTTCGTGTGGTGAGTAGACCTCAACCGGCATGGGGAGTCCGTGAGATTGTGCTACTGATCTATTTTTCAGGCCTGTTGATCACCCTGGGAAGGCTGTTGTATCAATCTGCTTATATTCATGCTATTTCGAAAATGTCGGTAACCATTACCAGGGGAAATTACACTATAGTACTCGTAGAGAAGGACATAACGCCGTTTGCCTATTTCAGTAAAATATTCATACCTGCTTCAAAAATAGAGGAATCTTCTTTTGAAAGTATACTGGAGCATGAAAAGTCGCATTTAGGGCAATATCATTACCTCGACCTTTTCCTGATCGAAATCATTACCATTATTCAATGGTTTAACCCTGTTGTCTGGCTTTATGAACGATCGGTAAAAGAAGTACACGAGTTCCTTGCCGATGAGGAAGTTCTGAAACGGGGAGTATCCAGGGGGAATTACCAGGCACTTTTAGTGAACCAGGCCCTGGGAGGCCCGGTGTTTACCATTTCTCACCAATTCAACCAGTCACTTATTTTAAAACGTATCCTGATGATGACAAAGATGAAAACCCCGCAATGGACAAAAGTTAAAGCCTTGCTTTTTATTCCGCTGACAGCCGGCTTACTCATGGCTTTTTCGAATCCTGAACCTTTAGTAAACCCGGTAGTTGCAAAGGTTGAATCGATTAAACAGCACCTGGCTGATGCTGGAAAAATCGCTGGTGACGCTTCTTCCCAAAATCTTGCGAATGCTGAAAAAGGTTCCTTAACTATTAAAGGGAAGGTAATCGACGGATCAACCTCCAAACCAATTAAAGGTGTCAGCATCATGATCCAGGGCACAACTAAAGGGACGATTTCAGATGAAAATGGTGCATTTACAATTAAAGAAAACGGACCCAGTATACTAATCATCTTCTCCCACATTAGCTATACCACGACCATTTACGACTTTAAAACGGATAGCAGCGTTATAATCCAAATGTATAAGGGTGCCCAAGACTTAAATAAGATTACGATAACATATCTCACCGGGGAGCAGAATACCGAAATTAAACCCTTCCCTTATGTCCTGGTTGATGGGGTACCAACCGATGAAGAGACATTTAATGCAATAAGTTTCCTCATGATAGAATCCGTTGACGTACTGAAAAAGGAAGATGCAATCGCCCTTTATGGCGAAAAAGGAAAAAACGGTGTACTTATAGTAGTAACTAAAAAGGGAAGCGACAAAGAAGAAATAAAAGGCTCATTAAGCCCCAAAAATGAGAACAAGGCAGTTTTTACCGTTACTGAAGGCCTGCCATCCTTTCCCGGAGGTGAAAACGAACGCGTCAGGTTCCTTTCGGACAACCTGAGGGTACCGGCTTACGGAGTCAAAGAAGGCCTGGAAGGCACGGTTTACGTTCAATTTATTGTACAGGCAGATGGCTCAATTACAGATGCAAGAATCCTCAGAGGCTTAGGGAAGAGTTATGACGATGAGGTTTTACGCGTTATCGGCCTGATGCCTAAGTGGATACCTGGAACACAAAACGGAGAGGCCGTTGCGGGTAGGTGTAATATGCCGGTTAAATTTGAAAAGAAATAAGATTTCCTTCAGGTTTAAAACATTTAGCCCTTAAGGAAATTGAAATTAAGTTCACTAAATTTATCTTGCTTAACATGAGAATACTATTTGTTCTACTCTTTGTTTTTTCATCCTGCTTTCTGTTTGGACAGGAAAAACCTATAAACAAACCTGATTACGTGATACTTATTAATGGCGAAATTGCCACAAAAGAGAAAGTTGATGAATATGGTGGATTAGGATATATAAAATCCATGAATAAGGGAGTGACTGAGGAAGAAAGAGCAAGATTGGCCTCAAAGTATGGAGACAAGATTGGAGAGAAAGAATTCATTGTAGTAATTACTTTGTTTTCAGAAATTGAGAGATCCGAAAATCAGAGAAAAGCAAACTCAGAGAATATGTCCGATTCAAATTTGAAAATTGACGATGGATTTATATTACAAACAGGTGACATGGCTGTTGATTTTACCGTTCAGATGATAGATGGACAAAAAATCAAACTCTCGGATCTGAAAGGGAATGTAGTGCTTTTAAATTTCTGGGCGACCTGGTGTGCTCCTTGTTTAATGGAGTTTTACGATATCCCTGCAAAAATTCTTGTCCCATTTAAGAATGATAAATTTGTTTTTCTACCTGTTTCCATCGGAGAAAACAAAGAAACGGTGATGCAAAAAATGATGAAGCTAAAAAAGGACAGTATTAATTTTAATGCCGGTATTGACCCGCACAAAAAGATTTGGAATCGATATGCTACAAAATCTATCCCTAAAAGTATCCTAATCGACAAGGATGGTATTATCAGATACGAATCAACCGGAAATGCCGGGGGTAGTCTGGAAAAACTGGCAGCTGAAATTAAAAAACTCTTAGACAAATAAGACTTTAAAAACAATTTCAACAAATGGTTTCAGGAAATATCATTTAATGTTTTGTAACGAAGACGGGGCAAATTTGAATTAAAGCAGGGGCTGGATTATTTCCTTCCCCTGTTTTTTGTTTTAGAACATTCTTAATGTGCCACCAGCCAGTTTTCGCCGGTATTCATCTCCACCTCCACCGGTACATCCAGCGGCAAGGCAGTTCGCATGAGCTCACCTACAATCTGTTTCACCTGTTCCACTTCAGGTTTATAAACATCAAATACCAATTCGTCGTGAACCTGCATAGTCATGCGGCTTTGTAACTTCCGCTTAAGGAATTCGTTGTAGATATTAATCATGGCGATCTTGATCATATCGGCAGCCGAGCCCTGCACCGGGGCATTAATGGCATTCCGTTCGGCAAATCCACGCATCACCCCATTGGCCGAATTAATATCGCGGATGATACGACGGCGTCCCATCAGCGTCTCCACATAGCCCTTTTGCCTGGCCGAGGCCATGGTCTCGTCCATATATCTTTTAATGCCCGGGAAAGTGGCAAAATACTGATCAATGATTTCGGCGGCTTCCTTGCGGGGAATGCCTAAA
>JBAXXB010000031.1:0-23223 GCA_037128115.1 Bacteroidota bacterium | reverse complement strand
TAACCATCCAATGAATTTGAGCGAATGGAATTGATTACTTCCTGCGTATTGTTGCCGCCTATGCCAATCACCAGTGGAATCCGCTTATTTACTATGTCCACTACGAAACCGGCAAGTGCATTTTTTTCTTCCCTGGTAAGAGTAGCTGTTTCGGCGGTGGTGCCCTGCACAACAAGGTAATTCACTCCACCGGCAATGAGGTGCTCTATCAGTCGCTCGAGAGCGGTAAAGTCGATGGTGCCTTGTTTGTGAAAAGGGGTAACCATAGCAACTCCTGTTCCTTTGAATTTTGAACTCATATGTTTAGTTGTTTATCCTGCTTAAATAGTGGATGACTTGCGTGGCAAAGGATTCAATCGTTTCTCCTGCCTGGGTGTGAATCATAAGGTCATAATATAACTGGTGGTCCTCCTGGAAGCGGCCCACTTTCAGACCGGCTTTTGATAATGCGGCACAAAACAGAAGGGGGAGATGGTCATCGAGGCTCAGATCAATTAAAATATCGTATTCCGTGTTGATGAATTCCTTCACAAATAACTTCTGTGGCTGGAATCTCCAGTTAACGTCCTTTACAGTAATAATATCCTGTGAAATTTTGGGTATGAAATAATGAGGGCTTAGTTTCAGATCTGTATAACAAACCACCCTGACTTTCAGGTTTAAATCAGCCAGCCTGCTCAGAATGGATTCGGCTGCCTTGTAAGTACCTTCATCGGGAAGGTAATATAGCAATGCAACTGTACGGGCACTCTCCAGATTGATCTGTTTCTGCTTCCGGTTCATTTCGTGCAACTGCTGAAGCAGAAACGACTTAGCAAACTTTTCGCGTATATTTTGGACTATTTTCAATGATATTCTATTATTTACATCATAGTGCCGTATTGGCGTGCCTAACCCTTTAACGTAATTCGGTTTACACTTGATGTGTAAAACTAAAACTGGGATCCGTTTTTTTTATCTCCTGAATCAGGAAAGCTATCTCGAACATAACTTTAATGATTACCAGGCTTTCATACCTGATTAGTAATAACCAGCTAAATTACTCATTTTTTTATCGGTTGATTACGGGCTCATTTAAATTTAACATTTTATATTTAAATAAGGTTTCAGTTTAACGGGAGATTTAAGGCGGAGAAAAAGTATGACACCGATTATTTATCCTTTTTGATAGTCAAATTCCAGGATTTTAAGTGCTGATCACTATAATCTTTTTCTGGTCTATTTGAAGTTATTGAAAGAGGATAAGATTTCGCCAATGTACATGCGGTGATAGTCTTTTTTAGGGTAGTTGGCATTTATCCCTTCAATGAAAAAATGTTCAGGATCAATATCTGTATAATAAAGTTTCCTGCATTCCAGCATAAGTTTTGCCTGCTCATAAAATACAGAGCCTCCCGGCGATTCTATCGGTTTCAGCCCGGTAGCTTTCATCTTATCGGTCTGCCGACCCGAAACTTTCCCGCACAAACTCAGCGCTTCACGGTGTGTTTCCTCAAAAAAGCTCATGGTGAAGAGTTTTTCCGATTCCATAAACTTATAGGTGTAGCGCTGTGGCCTGACAAAACAGAAGACCACAGGTTTATTCCATAATATGCCCATGCCTCCCCAACTGGCTGTCATAGTGTTAAATGCATTCAGATTGCCGGCTGAAAGCAGGAACCAATCATCGTCAATCAGGGTAAATGGGTTCTGCCGGATATCCCGGGGATCAATTTTTTGAAAATCCTTATAAGTCATTACTTTTTCTTTACTTGTTTTAAATTCAGGAGATTTAATGCATTCGAGCCCAGGTCCGAAATGTTCTTATGGCTGAACCGCAGCACTTCATCATAATAGAGCACCACCACGGGAGCTTCGGCCGTAAGCAGCTGATCCATTTGCATATATTTTATTCCTCTTATCGAATCATTGCTTTCAGAATTACATTCCGTATAAAGCTGATCAAAAGCAGCTAAGGAGAAATGGGTATAATTTGGACCTGCCGGGCTGAAATTCGGGGTATAGAAAAGCGAAAGATAATTTTCGGCATCAGGGTAGTCAGCAATCCACGAACCCCTGAAAAAGTTCACTTTCGATTGAGCGATCATTTCCCTTAAAGTTGCAGGAGGAGTCACATCAATGCTTATATTTATTCCTATTTCACCAAGCTGACTTTGAATAAAGCGGCAAAGGTCAAGATAGGATGCATTGGTAGTCAGGGCAATAGGAGGGAGGCCTTTACCTCCAGGGTAACCGGCCAGGTTAAGGAGTTGCATTGCTTTGGCAGGATCATAATAATAACCCTGAATCTTTTCCTGGTCAAACCAGGGCAAACCACCAGGGACAAAACCAGCTGTGCCGGGTATTCCTATATTATTCCTGAGATAATGCATCATTTTAACCCTGTCGAACCCATAATTTATGGCTTGCCTGACCAGTCTTAGTTTTAGAGGACTTTGAGCCGCTGCTTGAAAATTAGTATCAATCAATATTCCAAGGTATTCTGTGTTAAGGTAGGGTTGCTTGGTCATGTTAATTTTGGGAGAATACTTGCTGCACAACGTTCCTGAGCGGGTTAGTAATTCATCTTTATAACTGGCATCAATACCGGAAACAAAATCGAGGTTACCCTTGATGAATTCGAGGAAGGCGGATTGCTTGTCAACAATAAAAGTAACGGCCACGGCATCCAGGTAGGGAAGGGGCCCGTCGACACATGATTCAAAATAATGATCATTTTTAAGCATTACCAGCTTTACGCCTTCTTTCCACATGCCCAGGCGAAATGGACCCGTTCCGACCGGATGCTGCCTAAAATCGACTCCATACTTTTCAATGGCTTCGTGCGGAATTACGGAACAGTATTGCATGCTCAACAAGCCCAGGAAAGGGGGAAACGGGGCTTTAAGAGTAATAACCAGTGTGCTGTCATTTATAATGTGAATCGCGTTCCCTTTAGTTTCCTTTTTGACCTGGGCAAGCACCCAGGATCCCGGTGATGCAAGTTTATTGTCAAGCAGCCTGTTGAAGCTATAAACGAAATCATAGGCGGTGACTCTTCTTCCTTTATTTCCGGCAAATACCTCGTCGGGGTGAAAGAATACATCATTGCGGATATAAAAGGTATAATTCAGGCCATCGGGCGAAATTTCCCAACGCTTTGCGATACAAGGTCTAACTATCAAATGGTCATCCAGCTGCACTAACCCGTTAAACAGTTGGTTTACGGCCCAGATGTTGGCCTGGTTCCTGGCAAATGCCGGGTCTAGCGAGGTTATTCCTGCTGATTCATTGTATCTGAATACCGTTCTGCCGTCATCAGCAAATCGCCCCGACTCACAAGCTGTAAGCAGGAAGACGAAAAAAAGAAAGCAGAAATTTGAAGGCGGAAACTTCATCAGTTGGTACAATATGAATCTTCAAATTTACGGGTTTGATAGATACAGCAGCCAATCCAGGGCTAATTAGTTTAATAAAAAAAGCTACATTTGTAAAAGCTAATCCTTGTACTTCTATGCATAAAATAATACTCCCTTTTGTTTTCCTTATCCTTTCAGCGGCTTGTTTGAAAGCACAGGAAAACACTGGCAGCCAGGGTGCTGCCATGTGCTCGCATCTTAAAACCGAAAGCAGTAACCTGATCGTAAAGTCTTTTAATTCAGCCGGCTCACCCAGGCATGCTTTCGATGTACTGAACTATGCTATAAATATCGACCTGGTAAACTGTATGATAAACCCTTATCCCAAGAGTTTTGCTGCTGACGTAAAAATTCTCTTCAGGGTCGACAGTACTTTAAGTCAGGTTATATTGGATGCCGATAATACTTCTTTAACCATTGATTCTGTAAGTTCGGCTGCAATCTCTTATACTCATTCCGGAGATAAGTTATCGGTTCAGCTTGATCGCACCTATATACCCGGCGAACAGGCAGAAGTTCACATTTATTATAAGCACGCAGATATAGCTGATGGCGCTTTTTATGCCTCGGCAGGGTTTGTGTTTACTGATTGTGAGCCCGAAGGAGCCAGGAAATGGTTTCCCTGTTACGATAAGCCAAGTGATAAAGCTACAACCGACATTACAGCTATAGTTCCTTCAAATGCCCGTATGGGCTCAAATGGACGGCTCCAGGATTCGATAATTATAGCAAATACTATAAAATACCATTGGGTAAGCCGTGATCCTTTGGCCACTTACCTTGCTGTACTTACAGCACGTAATAATTATAAACTGGATATTGTCAACTGGACAAACCCTAACACCGCCGAAGTCATTCCTTTTCGTTTTTATTACAACCCGGGAGAAAATCCTTCAGTCATCGAAAGTATGATCGGAAATATTGCTACGTTTTATTCCCAGGAGTATGGCGATCATCCTTTCGAAAAAAATGGTTTTGCCACCCTGAACAGCGAATTTGCCTGGGGAGGGATGGAAAACCAGTCACTCACAAGCCTGTGTCCCAATTGCTGGGATGAATATTATATTGCTCACGAATTTGCGCACCAGTGGTTTGGCGATATGGTCACCTGCGCTACCTGGGCCGATATTTTCCTGAACGAAGGTTTTGCAACCTGGTCCGAAGCACACTGGACCGAAAACCAGCACGGATATGCAGCATATAAAAACGAAGTGCAGGGAAATGCGAATACGTATTTCGCAGGGAATCCTCAATGGGCCATTTCGTCGCCTGCTTGGGCAGTAACCACGCCAGGTGTGGACGTTTTGTTCAACTACGCCATCACCTATATGAAGGGCAGTTGTGTTATGCATATGTTACGCTATACCCTGGTCGATGATGTTTTCTTCCCGGCTCTAAAAGCATACGCAACCGACACTGCTAATTTTAAGTATAAATCGGCCACCATCGAAGATTTCAAAAACAAGATGTCAGCCGAATCGGGACAGAACCTGGATTGGTTTTTCGACGAGTGGATTTACAAACCGAACCATCCAATATACAGCAATGTGTATGGTTTCTATCCCGAAAATGATGGGAAATGGCAGGTCTTATTCACCGCCAGGCAGGAAGATCAGCCATTCCTGCCTTATTTCCAGATGCCTATAGAGCTTAGAATCAGTTTTACTAATGGCACTGATTCTACGATCAGGGTTTTCAACAGCTTCAATAATCAGGTTTTTTCTTTTGAATTTAATAAAGTGCCAAGCCAGCTTGTTTTCGACCCAAATAACGATATTCTACTGAAAGGCGGAACCACCATTCTGGGAATCGATGACAATGCCGCAGGCGCTAAGGGTCTGGTGCTCAAAATTTCCCCTGATCCTTTCATCAACCAGGCTCAGTTTAGCTTCAATCTGGAAAAACCGGCTTTTGTTTCTGCTGAATTATACAGCAATACCGGTGTCAAAACCAGGAAAATTATGGAACAGTACTTAGCTATGGGCGAACATACTACCACATTAAGCGGGGAGGGGCTCAAGGCCGGAACTTATTTTATAGTTTTGCGAGCAGATAATACATCAAAAACCCTGAAAATTATTAAAACGGAATAAGCTTGTCCGACATTTTCCAGATCTTTATTTCCCGTAAGTTATTGCGTTAGTGAGCGAATATTCCTATCAGATCACAACTCCAGTATCTGTAAATAAGCAACTTACTATTTCTGGCACAGCAGTTTACTTGAGGTGCTATTTCCGTACAAGCGAATAATGACGTGTAAAATTTGCTGATCTGATTTCAAGATGATACAATCCAGGGCTACATGAACCCATATCAATATGCTGGTTACCTGGTTCAATATTACCCTGGAGGAGGTTCTTACCCATCATATCCGAAATCAGGTAAATTCCACGTACAGGCAAATTAACAAATAATGGACCTGATGTGGGATTAGGAAATACGTTATACGCTGAAGCTGGTTCATCCAGTCCGGTAATGAGGGTTGTATAGGTCACCGTTCCTGAAATATTTCCAGTTGCGCTTACATTCACACTAAGGTTACCTCCGCCATCAATAAGCCAGATACCGCCTGAAGTCCCGTCGTCTTCAATGGCTCCCCACTGATAGGTTCCAGGTGCGAGATCGCGTGTGAGAGTCCATGTATGATTCAGGTTAGTCATACTCACCGGAAGCCAGGCGGTCATGTCGCCTTTCAGTTTGATGTTAGTGTTTTTGAGGGTTCCGTCAATGATTGTAAAAAGGACGGGGAAAGTACCAGGGAGAGGATTTGTTATGGTTAGTTCACCTGAAACATTATTGATACCGTCCCAGAATCCTCCTCCTGAAGTTGAATATCCGCCATACAGATAAGGGCCTGAATTAAGTTGAAACCGGGTTGCGTAATAATAAATTCCTTCATAGGGGATGGCAGATCCCAGATCGGCTTTGAATACGTCGTAGCTCCCGGCAGCACCGGTATAGTCGGCCTGTATCCAGTTAGGCCACGTCTCAGGGCTCGAATTGCTGCTGCTGTATCCAATCCATGCCTGTAAGCCCGGAGCTGCCACGGCCTGACCGGTAAGCCCTGGGATGAGTGCCTGGCCGAAAACATTGAACGCCTGGCCGGTTTCAATTGAGCCGCTCGCCGGTAATTGGAGATTGGCCCATGTGATAACAGGGATTGGAGTTCCTTCAACGGTATAGGAATAATTGGCCCCTGCATTATTTAAGACTTTGATGGAGCAGAGATCAAAATCAGCGGATAGGTTAGCAAGTGTAGATGAAAAGGCATAATAGGCAACAGTGGTTCCTGCCACCTGCCCGGGAATAAGTACAGATCCGTTACTGCCACTCATGGCAACCGGGAGTGCCGTAGATGTTATCCAGCCATCGGTGGAGTAACGCAGGTAGATGATTTCGTCGGGACTTTTTGGCTGTGAGGTAGAAACTGTTATGGATGCTGCGGTATTTGCAATTACAGTTCCAGGAAGGGAAACCGAAGCAATACTCACGGGCTGGGCACTGGTTTGCATAAAAATAGCCCGGCAATTTATGTAACCGATATCTTCCCAGTTTACTGTGTACCATTTGCCATTGGTAAGGACCACACTATTATTATTGGTTAACGGGGGGGCATAATTTGTATTTCCACCGTGGCCGGAAGGAGGGGGTGGGGGCGCGCTTGTGCCTGAAGTCAAATGAAATGTATATGACTGGAGCTGATTCATTGCGACGGTAACGTCCGACCACACATTTATTGAAGGAGTAGCTAATGGTCCGCTTGTAAATTTCCACTGGTAGCTGCCACCGCTCAGATCAGCTCCCGATGCTGCCACGCTGAAAATGGTCTGCCAGCGTGATGCTCCGGTAGGCATTTTGATTATTCTCCCGTTGGTAACCTGCATACTGTTTGCAAATGCAAGGTTGTTGGCAGGGGGATTAAGCCAGGCGTTCCAGGACCCGGGCATATTAATTCCCTCAGTTTGAATAATCTGTGCCTGGCTTTTCAAACCACAGATTGACTGAAATATAAAGGATATTATAGTTAAGAGTATTACCCTATTTGCATTCTTCGAAAATGATGGCAGGTTTTTCTTCATGATTTCATCGTTATACTAAAAATTCCGTCTCAATTCCATATCCCCGGTTCATCTAAACAAAACAGATTTATATTAATTTAAACAAAGATAAAAATCATTGGTTGAATTCCGAAAAAAAAAGTATTTGAAATGCGAAGAATTTCATCAGCCAAATAGGTAGCCATGAAGAACTGTAAACCATTAAGAAAGAAAAAACCGGAATTTCTCCGGTTTTTCAATTTATTGATTCAATCTTACTTTTTCTTTACAAGTGCCAGGTCCAGAACATCTTTCATATCAGTTAGGTAGTGGAACCTGAGGCCTTTGATATAATCGGATTTAATTTCCGAAATATCCCGTTTATTTTCTTCCGAAAGGATAATATCGGTAATCCGGGCCCGCTTTGCTGCAAGTATTTTTTCTTTCACCCCGCCTACAGGCAGAATGCGTCCCCTTAGGGTAATTTCTCCCGACATAGCCAATTTGTCATTAACCGGTTGTTTGGTATAGGCTGAAGCCAAAGCCGTAAACATAGTAATACCTGCCGATGGGCCGTCTTTAGGGGTTGCACCTTCCGGAACATGTATATGTACATTCCATTTTTCGAAAACTTCGTTTTCAAGTTTCAGGTCCGAAGCATGTGCTTTCAGGTATTCATATGCCAGTGAAGCTGATTCTTTCATCACTTCGCCGAGGTTACCGGTTACGGTCAGGTTACCCTTGCCGGGGCTCAGGCTGACCTCAACAAATAGAATTTCGCCTCCTACAGCAGTCCATGCCAAACCGGTAGCCACTCCCGGGGTATTGCCGGAATAACTTTTCTCGTAATTGAAAGGTGCCGGACCTAGTATCTTCTCCAAATCAGCGCTGGTGAGGCCGGATGGAATTTCTTCGTTCATGGCAACAAAGCGGGCACGGTTTCGTATAATTTTTGCGATTGTTTTTTCCAGCAACCGAACCCCGGATTCGCGGGTATAGTTTTCGATAATGGATTGAAGTAATGGTTTACCAAAAGTGATTTTCTTCTTATCGATTCCATGTTCTTTCAATTGTTTAGGAACAAGGTGCCTGCGGGCAATTTCAATTTTTTCCTCTATCAGATAACCACTGAGGTCAATAATCTCCATCCTGTCGCGTAAGGCCGGATGCACATTGTTGAGTGAATTAGCCGTGGCAATGAACATTACTTTTGATAAATCGTACTCTACTTCCAGGAAATTATCATAAAAAGAAATATTCTGTTCAGGATCAAGCACTTCCAGTAAAGCTGCCGAAGGATCACCATTAATGGTCATGCCCGAAACTTTATCTATTTCATCCAGTACAAAAACCGGGTTTGATGATTTGGCCTTCCGTATGCTTTGTATGATACGTCCCGGCATCGCACCTATATAGGTTCGGCGGTGCCCCCTGATTTCAGCTTCATCGTGCAAGCCACCCAGCGACATGCGGATATAGTTGCGCCCTATGGCACGGGCAATCGATTTGCCCAACGAAGTCTTCCCTACACCCGGAGGACCTACAAGGCAAAGTATGGGCGATTTCATGTCGCCTTTCAGTTTCAATACGGCAAGGTATTCAATGATACGTTCTTTGATCTTTTCCATGCCGTAATGGTCCTTGTCCAGGACTTTCTGTGCATGATGCAGGTCGAAGTTGTCATCCGTAAATGTATCCCAGGGCAAGTCGACCATTACTTCCAGGTAATTTACCTGCATGCCGAATTCCATGGCCATGGGATTCATGCGCTGTAGCTTTGCAATTTCCTTCTCAAAGATTTTGAATGCGGCTTCAGGCCATTTCCTGGAGTAGGCTTTTGATTTTATTTCATTGATCTGCTGCTCGTTGGGATTATTACCCAGTTCTTCCTGTATCTGTTTCAGCTGCTGATTTAATAAATAATCACGCTGCTGCTTGTCCATGTCGACCTTAACTTTATTCTGAATCTGGTTCTTCAGATCCAGCATCTGCAGATCTTTGGTCAGAAGTCCCAGTACCTTGTTGGCACGTTCTTCCAGGTCAAGAATGCTAAGAAGATTCTGCTTTTCATTGATTTCAACATTCAGGTTGGAAGCAACAAAATTGACCAGGAAGACAGGGCTTTCTATGTTTTTAATGGCAAAAGCAGCCTCGCTGGGTAAATTGGGCGACTGATTGATAATTTGAATGGAAAGGTCTTTTATAGAAGCAATTAAAGCTTCGAAACGCTTATCCTTTTTCGCTATGAAGACTTGCTGGTCAATACCGCGTACCTCGGCTTTAAAGTATGGTTCCGACTGGAGTAAGGTGCCCAGTTCAAAGCGCTTTTTTCCTTGAATGATGGCGGTAGTATTGCCATCAGGCAACTGGAGGATTTTGATAATATAGGCCACGGTTCCAATCCTGTTCAGGTCATCATACCCCGGATCTTCTATGTCCCCGTCTTTTTGCGAAACAACTCCGATAATCCTTTCCCCTTTATAAAACTCTTTTATCAGTCGTATAGATTTATCACGGCCAACGGTAATAGGTATTACAACACCCGGGAATAAGACTGTATTCCGCAAGGGAAGTATCGGCAAAACCGGTGGAACATCTTCGGCATTGATTATTTCTTCATCCTCCGCCGAAAGCAATGGAATGAACTCAGTTTCATCTTCCATAACATTCGAAAGATGCAAATCAGCTATGTTTATATGATTGTCCATAAATAGAAGTGACAGTTTGGCATGTATATCCTTTAGTAATTATTGGTCAGTGGTAAGTCAATAACCATGCCAGCAATAAAACAAGGTTTTATATAGTATGTTCAGCTTTCAGCGCGTGAATTGAAGTTAAAACCCCGGCTTTTGTATCAAAATGTGGTTTTGATACTTTAAACCAATTGGAAAACTCTTTATTCAACCTTTTTCATTTCATAAACACTATAATAGGCAGTTCCAGATAATATTGTTTATAATAAGCGGTTGTCGCCAGTCAATTCAAACACCGTAGTAAATATGTTTTCCTCTGCGCTGTCGAATGGCAGATCGCGCCTGGCATACACGGCTTTTGCCGTTTCCATGGCCTCGCTGAGCCTGTGTTTCCTGAAACCGGAGTTTCCGCCCCAAACGAAAGAAGGTATAAAATTGCGATGATAACTTACCCCGAAAATATTAGAACAAACACCAGCCGTGGTACCCGAGTTGAACATGGAACTGATCCCGGTTTTACAATGATCGCCCATTACAAGTCCGCAAAATTGCAAGCCTGTACTCGCAAATTTATTTTCGCTGTAACTCCATTGCTTGACCGGTTCATAGTTGTTTTTCAGGTTGCTGGTAGTGGTGCCTGCACCCAGGTTGCACCATTCAGCTATTACGGAATCACCCAGGAACCCATCGTGCGCTTTGCTCGAGTATCCAAACATGATGCTGTTGTTGATTTCTCCCCCGGCTTTGCACCAGGGACCTATGGTGGTTCCTTTATAAACGAGTGTTCCCATTTTCAGGACGGAATGATCGCCCAGCGATACAGGCCCTTCGATATGGCACCCCTGCATTACTTCGGCATGTTTTCCAATATATACCGGACCCTTAAGGGTGTTGATGGTAGAACATTCAATACTAGCTCCTTCTTCGATAAACAGGCGGTTGCCCAGTAATTGGTTGGTAAAAGATAATTCAGCCGATTTCCTGTTCCTGGTTATGAGTTCAAAATCATCAACAATCGCCTTTTTGTTCTGGCCGAAAATATCCCAGGTATTACTTATTTTAGAATAAGAAGATTTTATTTCCTTGCTTTTCACATCCGGTGAATGGCCTTGCCTGAAATAGTCAAGGTTTTCGGCCGTAAGATGAATGGCAATGACAGTATCATCATGTACCAGTGATGTGTCAGCCCCTAGCCCCAGAATTTCATCTATCAGCCCCTGGTTAGGTAATACCGAGCTGTTAATCAGTATATTATCGGTCCCGACTCTCAGCGGAAACTTTTCCTGGAGGTACATTTCTGTTAAAAACGATACCGATACATTCAGATGCCGCTCCCATTTTTCGGAAATAGTCAGTATTCCGATGCGGATAGCACTAACAGGCCTGAAGAAAGTGAGTGGTCGCAGCGAAATGCGGCTTTGATCGTCGAAAAGTATAAAATTGATCATACAAATCATGTGAAAATTAATCGACTTAAAGGTACAAGCATCCATCCAGATGGCAAGGCAAAAACAATAAACTGTTAATAAATCGGCACTGAAGTGCATAAAAAAAGCTATCCATGACGGATAGCCTCAGTATTTTTTAACAAAAGTAAAGCCTTACTTGGCTTTGCTCTTCATTTGGGCGGATTTCTCAAGTTTCTGACGGAATTTGTCAACGCGGCCTGTTGTATCAACCAGTTTAATTTTACCAGTGTAAAAAGGATGCGAGGTATTCGATATTTCCAGTTTTACAAGTGGATATTCTTTACCATCTTCCCATTTTACCGTTTCCTTAGTATTAACGGTCGAACGTGTGATAAACGAAAAATCGTTCGATATATCTTTAAAAACTACAAGGCGGTAATCCTTAGGGTGAATGTCTTTTCTCATGATGCTTTCAGCTTAAATTTCAGGGCTGCAAAATTATACATTTTTTACTCACAAACAAATATTCCCTGCTTTTTCTTTAACAATATTTTGTTAACATGTTTTTTTTTACAGGCACTTACAGATCAAGTAAAAACTTCATAGTATCGATTCCATCGGCATATTCAACTAATCCCGGGCTTTGGGTAAAGCCTAAAGGTACAGTCTTACTGCTATTAAATGACTGGCTGGCAATACATTGAATAAGATCATCGTCCATAGCCAGTTTTTCTTCTAAGGTTTGCATACTTGAATAAAACTGGTAATAAACTACAGCAATAGGGGAGGAGTATCGCTCCGATTCTGTTAAAAGAAAAACACCATTATCCAGAAATGGTGTAGAATTCAGCAGGTAAACAGAACTGTGATAGCTGTGGTTATTCATAAATTTAAAGTGATCGGACAAAGCTTTTATGAATGGATTAAAGGCAGTAAACAACTTACCAGGGTCATATCCATCCGGGATAAATACCTTGGAAACATTGCGGCAGCCCAGTCCAAAATAGTTGCATATATCGCCACCAAGCTTTTCCAGTTCTTCGTCGGTTTCGTTGCCTGTCAGGATTGCAATTCCATTCCGGTTTTTCCTGATCACATGAGGATATTTCGAGAAATAATACTCAAAGTAGCGAGCCGTGTTATTGCTGCCAGTGGCTATGATGGCATCAAAATCATGAAGAGTATTCTCCGTGAATTCAATCATTTGGCTGAATGAGGGTTCAATGGTGCAAAGTACGTCAGCCAGCGCCGGGAGCAGGATTTTATCATCCGAAGAGAGCTTCCCAATAAAAAAGTGACCGGCCATGAGTGTACAAATAAAATCATGAAATCCTACCAGTGGGATATTGCCGGCCATAACAACAGCAACCCGCTTTACTTCAACATTTTGAATCTTTGTTTCGTATATGCTGATCCAATCATGTATCGCTTCCGGGCTCAAAACTTCCTTCCATGTATTCAGGGCTAAGGCTATATTCTTATCAGTGAACCAGGGATTATGGTGCACTGCGGACTGCATTGCTTCAGATAAAACAGGGTATGAATCTTTAAATGAGCTTTCATTAGTTGTATAACTATCTGCTGTCCAACCCATTATATTGCCAAGTTCGGCAAAGGCATCAGCACGCATTTTAAGAGAAGGAGGCATAGACATACTAATAAGTGATTTCGGGCGTTTTGTGCTTTTTTGAATCGGCGAAATTACCTGTAAATAGTATACTTTTGTCATTAGCCCCTCCAAATGTTGAAAACTCTGAAATGAGAACTGCCATATTTACTTTAATTCTGATAGCATTATTCAGTGTCAGACCAGCTTTCGGGCAGGAAACTGCTACCGGCGTAGCAATCCGGGATTCATTGAGCAGCTTAAGTTCAGGGATATGGAAACAAAAAACCGATTCTGCAAGATTGGGCGCAAATGAAGTTTTTTACAGGAAGTTCGAGGCGGCTCTTCATAATAAAACATTTATTTCTTTTCCCTTTGATTCCATACAGGGGATTACCAGGATAGCTTCAGTAAATGGCGACCTCCGTATTTTTACCTGGAATATACCTTTATCATCAGGAATCAACCGGTATTTTGGTTTTATCCAGATTATACAGGATAGTGCTGATGTAATTCCCCTTAGATCTACAGCTTCGGAACCTGCTGATATAGAAACATTCCAGCTTGAACCTAATACATGGTATGGAGCACTGTACTATAAACTGATAGAGGAGAAAATTGGCGAAAAACGCATATTTACTTTACTTGCCTGGGATGGATATGCTCTGAATTCGAATCGCAAAATAATCGACATATTAACTATTGATAATTCAGGCAATGTCAGGTTCGGCTTGCCTGTTTTTAAAACCGCTGACGGGATTAAATCCCGGGTTATCATGGAATATGCTGAAAAATCAAGCATGGTATTGCGTTACGATTATCAGTCTGTCCTTGTAAAAAAAAGGAAGAAAGTAAAAAAGGAAGGAACCTGGTTGATTGTTTTCGACAGGCTCATTCCCATGGATCCGACCCTGAAAGGTATTCGGAAATATTATGTCCCGGCAGGTGATACGTATGATGGGTTCATCTTCAGGAATGGATTCTGGGTGTTAGCTGAAGATATTGATGTGGTGAATAAGGTGAAAAATTCGAAATAAACACTTGCTGTCACTCGTTAATTATTGTTCATGCTGTGTGAAGATTGAATGCTGGTTTTTCAGGCATAATAAAGCAAAATCCTGAGTGTAAAATCCTTAAAATAATTATAGTTTTTTTTGTTTGATCAGTAAAACATTTTATAGCTTTGTGTGAAATAAATAACAATTGACTGTTAACAGAATAAAGGCTTGCTTCTAGTTATATGTATCAGTAAACCAACATATTAAAATAAAAATAACTCACATGAAAAAACACAATTTTAATGCCGGTCCATCAATTCTGCCAAGGATAGCGATTGAAAATACGGCTAAAGCCATTTTAGATTTAAACGGTACAGGAATGTCGCTACTTGAGATTTCACATCGTAGTAAAGATTTCCAGGCTGTAATGGACGAAGCAGTATCCTTATTCAAGGAAGTGCTTGGTATTCCCGAAGGCTATCATGTTCTTTTCCTGGGAGGAGGGGCAAGCCTGCAATTTTGTATGGTTCCTTTTAACCTGATGAATAAAAAGGCTGCTTACCTTGAAACCGGTGTCTGGGCCAAAAAGGCGATAAAAGAGGCTAAATTGTTCGGAGAAGTAGCTGTAGTCGGCTCATCGTCCGACAAGAACTTCAATTATATTCCAACAGGGTGGGAAGTACCTGCTGATGCTGATTATTTTCACATTACAACAAACAATACCATTTATGGTACCGAAATCAGGGAAGATTTTGACTGTGCGGTTCCCTTGATTGCCGATATGTCGAGTGATATCCTCAGCAGGCCGGTGGATGTTTCAAAATATGCCATGATTTACGGTGGAGCACAGAAAAATGCAGGACCGGCAGGTGTAACTTTCGTCATTATCCGCGAGGATATTCTGGGAAAAGTAGAACGTGCCATTCCTTCGATGCTCGATTACCGCATTCATATTAAGGAAGGATCTATGTTTAATACACCTCCCTGTGTAAGCATCTTCACCCTGAAGGAAACCCTGAAATGGGTAAAAGAAATGGGTGGCGTGAAAAAGATGGAAGAAATGGACATTGAGAAAGCAAACCTGCTATATACCGCTATCGACAACAGTAAAATGTTTGAAGGCACAGCAGAAAAGAGTGCCCGTTCCCTCATGAACATCTGCTTCGTGATGAAAGAACAGTACAAGGATAAAGAAGATGCCTTTATGGAATTTGCCAAAGAACATGGTATGATTGGCATTAAAGGGCACCGTTCGGTTGGCGGTTTCAGGGCTTCAACCTACAATGCACTTCCGATTGAAAGCGTTCAGGCTCTTATCAACTGCATGACTGATTTTGAAAATGCAAATCTCTAACCAGTTTTTGAAGTTTATCTAAAAACCTATTTTGATGAAAAAAATATTAGTTGCAACGGAAAAGCCATTTGCAAAGGCTGCTGTTGAAGGAATAAGGAAAATAGTCGAAGAAGCAGGCTTCGAAATGGCCTTGCTCGAAAACTATTCGCAAAAAGCTGAACTTCTCCAGGCAGCAGCAGATGCTGATGCTATCATAATCCGCTCCGATATTATTGACCGGGACGTGCTATTAGCAGCTGCAAAGCTAAAGATCGTAGTTCGTGCCGGTGCCGGATACGATAATATTGACCTTATTGCAGCAAAAGAAAGAGGCGTAGTTGCCATGAACACGCCTGGGCAGAATTCGAACGCTGTTGCTGAACTTGCAGTAGGCATGATGGTATATGCAGCCAGGAATAACTTTAACGGATCATCCGGAACCGAATTGAAAGGGAAAAAGCTTGGCCTGCATGCATTTGGTTATGTTGGGAAAGCTGTTGCCGCCATTGCCCGTGGATTTGGAATGGATGTATATGCATTCGACCCGTTCGTTGATAAGAAAACTATTGAAGAAGAGGGGATTCATTACATCGATGATGCTTCTGAACTCTATAAGACCTGCCAGTATGTTTCCCTTCACATGCCTGCTACCGCTCAAACCAAGAAATCCATTAACTTCGAATTGCTCTCACTCATGCCGAAGGGAGCAACCCTGGTTAATACGGCCAGGAAGGAAGTAGTTGATGAAGAAGGTTTGCTGAAGATGTTCGCTGAGAGGCCTGATTTTAAATATGTTTCGGATGTAGAACCCGACAGTAAAGGGCTGATAACCGAAAAGTTTTCAGGCAGGTTTTACTTTACGCCTAAAAAAATGGGAGCCCAGACATCCGAAGCTAACAACAATGCCGGATTGGCTGCAGCCAGGCAAATAGTTGATTTCTTTATTAATAACGATACAACATTCCAGGTTAATAGATAGGTAATCAAGTGTTTGAATCTATTGTTTGTTCTCTGACAGGAAGGTTGTTTTGGCTGAAGTTTATTCTAAATATTCAAAGTGATAGAGAATTAAAATAACTCATTTTGAAAAAGAATTTTTTGCCATTACAACTTTCTTGTTTTTTCGTTTTATTCTTCATATATTAGCTGCATATTTCGAAAACTGTTAATTATATTTATACTGAATTATATTCCAAAAACCAAAAACCACATTTTATGGAAACTGAACTCGATAAAGCTGCCACATTTTTTCGTTTTGAGGATTTGCGAATATACCTGAAGGCTATAGATTATATTGATTGGGTTTATAAAAAAGTAAATAAATTCCCTCAAACAGGTTCAATTTCACTTTCGACCTATTTTTATAGTTCAGCTCAAGCCATTGCCCTTCACATAGCCGAAGGTTCGGCGCGCAACAAGGCCCAGTTTATTCATTACCTGAAAATGGCTAAAAGTTCGGTGCGAGAGTGTGTTGTTCATAGTACCATGGCTGCAAAGCAAAATTTGTTTAGTTCAGCAGACCTGGAGGACTCGCGGAACCACTTGATGGAAATGACAAAAATGCTTGGGGCACTCATAGGTTCGTTGCAAAGGTCTGCAGGAATTGTCGATGGTGATGATGATTGAAAATTAGGGTATTTAACTTCTTATTAATTCCATTCATGGACTTTTTAGTTCATGAATTTTTTTTAGTTTCCTGTTGTTTCATTCAAATCAATTGTATTATTTTGCGCATCATTAGTTGTTCGAGTCATTATTGGAATTAAATACTTAAACCATGGCAATTATTAAAGCATTTAGAGGTTTACGGCCACCTGCCGAAATTGTAAAACAATTAGCATCAAGACCTTACGATGTGCTTAATTCGGAAGAGGCGCGGATTGAAGCAAAAGATAATCCTTATTCCTTACTGAGGGTAACCAAAGCTGAAATTGACCTGCCTGAAGGTATTGATGTCCATGGGGAGGAAGTCTATAATAAAGTAGTTGAAAACTTCGCAGCCTTCATCAACCATGCCTGGCTTGTTCAGGATTCCGAAGACAAACTCTATATTTATGCCCAAACCATGAACGGCCGAACCCAATACGGCATCGTTGGCTGCTCAAGTATTGAGGATTATTTTGATAACAAGATTAAAAAGCATGAACTAACCCGAAAAGATAAAGAAGAGGACAGGATGATACATGTGCGTATAACCAACGCAAACGTTGAACCGGTATTCTTTTCTTACCCTGCAAACCGGGGAATTGATGAAATCGTTCTCGATATTGTTACACACAACAAACCGGTTTATGATTTCATCGCCGACGATGGTTTTGGTCATCATTTTTGGACGATTGATAATAAGTTGACAATCAAACGAATTATAGAAATTTTCAACAAGGAGATTCCCAGCCTCTATGTCGCCGACGGGCATCACCGAACTGCGGCCGCTGCACTTGTAGGGCTTGAAAAACGCAAAAACAATCCGGCCCACGATGGCACTGAAGAATACAATTTTTTTATGTCGGTTGTATTTCCCGATAATCAATTGAAAATCATCGACTATAATCGGTTGGTCAAAGATCTGAATAACCTTTCAGCAGAAGATTTTCTGCTAAAACTAAACCAGGTTTTCATAGTTGAGAAAAAAGGGAACAATGTATTTGCACCTGCCTGTCTGCATAACTTCGGTATGTATTTAGGGGGGGACTGGTATTCATTAACCGCCAGGGAAGGCACCTATAATGACAGTGACCCGATTGGCGTACTCGACGTTACTATCCTATCTTCACTGGTTCTCGATCAGATACTGGATATTAAAGACTTGCGTACTTCGACCCGGGTTGATTTTGTCGGAGGTATCCGGGGGCTTGCTGAACTCAGCAGGCGGGTTGATAACGGCGAAATGAAGGCTGCATTTGCATTGTATCCTGTATCGATGAAGCAACTGATTGATATTGCTGATACCGGCAATATTATGCCACCTAAGACCACATGGTTCGAGCCAAAACTGCGCAGCGGACTTGTTGTCCATCTTCTTTCTTAACAGCTTTCTTCGGTCTGAAGTCAAAAATGGAAACTGGTAACTTAAGCCGGTTTCCATTTTTTTTATAGCGCAGCCTGGATTTTCTGTTGCATCAAAGGTGTTGTTGAAATAGTTATGCTGTAAATTTCATGCTAAACATGAATATGCAGATACTTGTCCAGCATAGGAAAAAGTGATTCAGCTTTAATTGGTTTAGGAATGAAGTCGACAAAACCGGCGTTAATGCTTTTTTCACGCTCGTGCGGTAACGCAAAAGCCGTATAACTCATTACGGGAATATCAGGCCTTATCTCTAATATTTCTTTCAGTGCTTCATAACCTGTCTTTAGAGGGAGATGTATATCCATCAGTATCAGGTGGATGTCAGTTTCTGATCTAACAAGATCGATAGCCATCTGGCCATTCAGAGCGTGCAAAAGCCTCACCCCGCTGCGTCTCAATAAAGCTTCCATAAGCTGGAAGTTTTGCATCATGTCTTCAGCAATAAGTATGGTTTTCCCATTCCAGTTTATACTTATGGGCTCCATCCTGCTTCTTTTTGCAGGTATCTCGGTAACCGGCTTATATGGAATGGTGAAACAGAAAACAGAGCCTTTTTCAGCGTTTGGCGCCATGTCAATAGTTCCGCCCAGTAAATCGACCAGATTCTTGGAGATGGCTAATCCAAGACCGGCTCCTCCATATTTTCGGGTGGTGCTGGGATCAATCTGGCTGAATCGCTGAAATAAAAATTGCTGGTCACTTGAAATAATTCCGATCCCGGTATCTTTTACAAAAAATGAAATTGTATCATTCTGGAGAGTATAGCCAAATTCAATGCTTCCTGATTCGGTAAATTTCAGAGCATTGCTAAGCAAGTTATTCAGGATTTGCTGCAGCCGCATAGGATCTGTTCTAACCAGCAATTTGTCAGTGTCTTCTGGTAAAACCAGCAACAGATCTAGTTTATTTTTCCCGGAGGAATTCTTCAACTCTTCAAAAGTGCCTTGCAATTCGGTCAGTATAAAATGCAAATCGAAATCCGATGGAGTTACTTTGAGCTGACCTGCCTCGATCTTTGCAATATCAATAATGTCATTAATGAGTGACATCAGTGAATTCCCGGCACTTTTGATTTTTAATATAAAGTCTGATTTTTCTTCAGGGGACAGATCATCTTCAGCCAGTAAATCAGAAAAACCTATAATTGCATTCATGGGTGTTCGGATTTCATGGCTCATATTAGTAAGAAAGGCCGTTTTCAGCCTGTCTGATTCCTCTGCCTTCTCTTTTGCAAGAATAAGGCGCTGGCGGGTTTCTTCTATCTCCGTGATATCGCGACTGATACCTATAATTCCCAATAAATGTCCCTCCGAATCAAAATAGGGTGTTTTAAGTGTGTCGAACAAGCATTTCTGTCCATACGGATGTTCTGTCCACCTGGTACTGCGCACAGCTTCGACTGACTGGATAATCTGCCGGTCAGAATAAATATACCCTTCGGCTTCTGTTTTTGGATAGAGATCGTATTCGGATAAGCCAATGATCTGATCTGAATTTTTATTGACGAATTTTTCAAATGCTTTGTTGCACCCAAGGAACTTGCTTTCAGCATCCTTAAAGAAAATGAGATCCGGGATGGCATCAATCATATATCTGAGCCTTGATTTTTCAGCCGATAAAACCGATTTAATCCTTTCCCTTTCATAAATCATATCATTGGCAGCCTGGGCTAAAGTTTCAAATTCAGCGAAAGCGAGTTTGCTGGAGTCAATGATTTGTATCCCCCGGGAGGCCCGTTTAAAGAAATCGAGAAACTCAAGAATATTTGACTTGGCCCTGATCGCGAAATGCCTCATTGAAAAATATGCCACAATACAAAGAAAAATAAGGAATCCGATAAATCGGTATAAATTAAAGATAATATCATTCCATAACTGTGCATTCAATTGGTCAATTACCGGATTGATATCATGGGTGAAAAAGCCTGTGCCAATAATCCATTTCCAACCACTGACACCTGAAAAGTAGGATGTTTTTTCGCTCCTGTCCACCTTCGGGTGGTTGGACCAGAAATAAGTGTAAAAGCCACCTTCGCTTGACCTGGCATATTCCAGTTCCTTTGCATAAATTTCTTTCCAGTTTGATTCTTTGCTCTGATTAATACTGATAGGTGGAATTTGTCTTTTCCCCTTCGAAAGCAATGCCAAGCCATCGAACGTATTTATGAAAATATATTCTTCGTTACTGTATTTAATCTTGCTTAGGCTATCAAGAACCACTTCCTGCAGTAAACTGATTTTTTGACCAGGCTGAAAAGTGATACCGATACGGATACCACTTATACGGGTGTTTCTGGTCAACAAATAAGCGCCCGCATTAAGTTTGTTCTGGCTGATATTGCTGATCAAGGTATCCGCTTTGAGTAGTGTTATGGTCTTAATTGAGCCACTCAACCTGCCATACGAACCGGGATTTCTCCCATGGTTGGAGTGGGTTTCAGGATAAAGTATAGCTCCATCATCGTTAATTATTACAATTTTAGACAAGGAACTTTTATTCAAGGTATCAAGTGAATCAGCTAAGGCGGCTGAAAAAGTACCATTTGGAAGGAGAGTAGCATTAGAATTCCTATCCAGCAATCTTTCGGCTACATCAGCCCGCCTGTTCAGGTATTGAATAATATACTTTTCAGGATGAGCCTGAACCCAAAAAATAAAATCTTTGACTGCTAAGACTTTAAATTTCAATTCATTTTGTTGCTTTTCGGGGAATTCACGCTCTAATTTTTCAACTTGTATCCTATACCTTTGATACTGTTGGTATGAATAATATGAAAAAATCGTGCTTAATCCTATTAAAAAGAAGACGATTGGATATATATATAGTATCCTGATGAGGCTTGGCTTTCTGTTTTTAAATAGGGGTTTTGACTTCTTAATCATTATATAGGTGCTTTCTTTTTAATTCCGGAATCAGGGTATTTATGTTAAGATATTACATATCACGATTTTACTTGAGGTTTTAAGCTGCAAAAATTACTCTTAAAAAGTATTGGATTAATCCAGGCAGGCAATCAAAGTTTGTCTTGACACTACTAACAGTTATTCCATTCGTATTAACTTCCATTATTAATCCAAAAATCAAACTTTAGTAATACTATTTTTCGAATATTGGTTGATTTAAAAACCTAATTTTCTTGCGGTTAGTACATAAAGAGGTGAGTATGATATGATTTCTAAAAATAATATAAATTACCTTTAATATTCGATTTTTTATGTGTCAATTTAACAATATATTTAATGGAATAACCATCAAAAATTGAGTCAGAAAAATATCCTCATTTGTAATTTACCTTGAAATCATGTAGGTTTGTAGCAGACTAAAAATGGCGATGCAATGAATTGTGCAGAACGATATTATGAAATCCGGGCTTCTGTTCCTGCAACTGTAAAGATTGTAGCAGTATCAAAAACCAAACCGGTTGCCATGATTGATGAAATTTATACGTTAACGGGACATAAAATATTTGGTGAAAATAAAGTCCAGGAACTAAGTGCTAAGTTTGAACTCTTGCCGAAAGATATAGACTGGCATTTTATTGGCCATTTACAAACAAACAAGATTAAATTTATAGCTCCATATATTGGCCTTATACAGAGTGTTGATAGTTTCAGATTATTGACTGAGATTAACAGGGAAGCCAAAAAGTGCAACAGGATCATTCCATGCCTGCTCGAGTTTCATATTGCAAGCGAACAGGCAAAATCGGGTTATACGATAGCGGAGGCAAAAAGTATGCTTGATAATGTTCTATTCCAGGAATTGACTAACGTTTCTGTTAATGGGGTGATGGGAATGGCAACTTTTACAAGCGATGAACATCAGGTACGATCCGAATTCCAAACGCTTTACAGCTATTTCACCTCGCTCAAAACCAGTTACTTTTCACAGCAGGCTGGTTTTTGCGAGGTCTCTATGGGAATGACTGATGATTACAGGATAGCAGTCGGAGAGGGGAGTACAATTATACGAATTGGCTCCGGAATTTTCGGTGACAGGTAAAAGAGTATTAGTTCATGCTATTTGGAAACAGGAATTTTCCTCTTAGTTCCAGCCGAAACAGGTAAAAATGTAATATACCAGGGCTGCTATGGCCATCGAAACCGGGATTGTCAGTATCCAGGCATATAAGAGGTTTATAGTTACTCCCCAGCGTACAGCAGTAACACGCTTGGTAAGTCCTGTTCCCATTATGGCTCCTGTAATAGTGTGGGTAGTACTTACAGGTATACCAAATGCGTCAGTTCCGAATAAAAGCAGGGCGCCTGCAGTTTCGGCCGCTACTCCTTCGAAGGGTGTCATTTTGGTGATTTTTGTTCCCATAGTCTTCACAATTCTCCATCCGCCCGATAAAGTTCCTGCACCAATAGCTGTATAACAGCCAAATACCACCCAATGAGGTATTGCATGTATTTTACCATCAACCATAGTAATAGAAGCCCATTCAGGAATTAAACTGGGATCAATACCATGAAAGTACACCATCAAGGTTGCCGCTATTATACCCATAACTTTCTGGGCATCATTGCCTCCATGCCCTAAACTAAATAAAGCTGATGAAAGTAATTGTAACTGTTTAAAATATTTTTCCAAAATATGTGGGTTCCCTTTTTTTAGAAGATTCAATAAAAGAACCGATATAAAATAGGAGATGATCATCCCAAGAATAGGCGCCAGGA
>JBAXXB010000030.1:0-23425 GCA_037128115.1 Bacteroidota bacterium | reverse complement strand
ACTCTTCAAACCCTTCGAACGCGCAGCATTGAACCTTTGAACTCTTCAAACCCTTAAACTCTTCGAACGCGTAGCATTGAACTCTTGAACTCTTCAAACCCTTCGAACGCGTAGTATTGAACTCTTCCAACCCCTAACCCCCAAATCCTAACCCCTACCCCCTTTTCCCAATGATTTTATTCTCGATAGCCGTCGTCGAATATCCCTCTAGAAATTCAATGGTAACGATTTCTCCCCCTTTATTTTTTACAATATCATAACCCACAATATCCTCGGGCTTGTAATCAGCCCCTTTCACCAGCACATCGGGTTGGGTGATCTGAATCAGGTTGTACGGGGTGTCGTCACCGAAAAAAACCACGAGATCAACGAAACTGAGCGAAGCCAGGACCATGGCGCGGGACATTTCATCCTGTATTGGACGTGTATCGCCCTTGATTTTGCTTACCGAAAGGTCGGTGTTCAGCCCTACGATCAAAATGTTACCCAGGTCCCTGGCTTTTGACAGGTAATCAATATGGCCGAGGTGCAGGATGTCGAAACAGCCGTTGGTGAACACTATTTTCTTAGCCTGGAACCGCCAGATGTTCAGCATCTGGTTGTAAACAGGATCCGCTGAAGTGAAGATCTTTTTCCTGATCAGGTCAAGCCTTGACATTTTTCCTGTTATTTAAGAGCGGCAATAAAATGAGTGAAATTATTCCTCCTAGAGCAATGGTTACATTCTGCGAGGTCCAGATCAGCCAGCCCAAGGCATATCCCTGTGCGCTTGCAACCCCATAAAGAACCAGCGTTTCGGCCACAATGGCAGGATATATTCCTATGCCGCCCTGTACGATCATCATCCCGACGGAACCGAAAACCAGCACTGCCAGCCCGGCATCAAGTCCAAGCCCGCTGCTTCCGGGTATGCTGAAGAAAACCATGTAAGCCATGAGCAGGTAGAGTGTCCAGATGGAAAGGGTGTATAAGGCGAATAGCCAGAGTCTCTTTACTTTCAGAAGCGATTTCATGCCCTCAATAAAGCCGAGGACCATTTCTTTAATTTTAATATAGAGTTTATTTGCTAAGATCCTCTTCCTGAAAACCAGGAATATAACTGCAATAAAAACGGTAAAAGCCAGTGCTAAAATGGTTAGGGAACCCGATAAGTTATAACTGAGATGCAGTTTTGCCTGCAGCGGTTTATAGATTTTTTCATCAATATAGCCCGAAAGCCGTTGAGCCTGGAAGGCAAGGTTGACAAAGAACAGGAGCACGAATACGATGAAGTCGAGTGCTCTTTCGGTAATAACCGTTCCGAATGATTTATTGAATGGAACTTCTTCGTACTTGGTGAGCACGGTACACCTGCTTACTTCCCCCAGCCGGGGCAGGGCAAGGTTGGCTAAATAACCAATGATGACGGCAAAAAATATGTTGCTGGTCCTGGGTTTGTAGCCCATGGTTTCGATCAGCATTTTCCAGCGTATGGCCCTCACAAAATGACTTAATATCCCCAGCGGGATAGCAAGTATAATCCAAAAATAGTTGGCATTCCCCATGGAGTGGAGTATCTCCAGTTTCTGCTCCGGGCTGAGGTTGTGCAGGAATAACCAGATAAAGAAAATCCCGATTCCCAGGAATATGGTGAAACGGGTTATGTTCCTGAGTTTTGGATTCAAGGCAGTTAGCTTAATCGGTTATCGGAAGTAGGAAATACTATGGTCGGCTTGTGTGATTTTGCTTCTTCAAAGTCCATTTGAGCATAGGAAGCAATAATAACCAGGTCGCCTACCTGGGCTTTACGGGCCGCTGCTCCGTTAAGCGAAATGACCCCGGTGCCTCTTTCACCGCGTATCACGTAGGTTTCTATCCTTTCGCCATTGTTAATATTTACAATCTGAACCTTTTCAAATTCGATGAGGTTGGCTGCTTCCATCAGATCTTCATCAATGGAAATGGAACCTATATAATTCAGGTTAGCCTGAGTTATGGTGGCCCTGTGCAATTTCGACTTTAAGACTTCAATAATCATAGCGCTGCAAAATTACGAAATATTTTATCACATCTGCTTTACAGCGTCCAGTTTCCACCTTTGAAGCAAAATAAATGCCCTACAGTTGGACTGCCAGGGCATTCAATCCTATAAGTTGTATGGAATTATCTGTTACCGTTTACCTGCGGAAACCAGTTCTGATGCATGCCCGCTTTCTTCTTTTTCTGGTTGTAAATAGTGGGCTGACCTTTGTAATAGCCGGTTATGGTTGTGTTAACACTGGTCGTTAAATCAAAGGTAAACTCATACACATTGCCGGATTTACCTACGGTAACTTTCCCTCCGGTTACATCAACCTCTGTAGGATCGACCTGGGAGGATGAGTCAAGGTTGATCATCAAAAATGACTCGCCATCTCCATATATGGAATAAGCCGTAAGCGCTTGGGTCAATGGCAGGTAATTATACACCCCCGGGGTGATTTCGTTCACTTTATCAGTCAAAAAGGTCACAGCCAGCGCGTCGCCTTTGCCTGACAGGGAATCGGGATAGTTATTGGTATAATGCACAGTAAGTGTTTTCTCCAAAAACTCCATTTCAATGCCGAAGACCCCGGTAACAGGTGATTCCCCATATTGCATCCCAAGGGCAGTGCCAATTTCTGCTTCTTTCTGGTTGTACTTAAATGAGATTTTAGTGTCGTCTTTTTTGTCCTTTTTACATGCAGCTGAACCGATGCTGAGCATAAGTATAAGGATACCGATTTTAGATAGAGTTGTTTTCATAGTTGAAAGATTTGTAGTTGAAATTGTTATTTGTGAATAATTAATTGATTTTTAATTTATTAAAGCAATGAGTTTGTAGATTTTAGTGGTAGATTTTTCTGAAAAATGTTTAGTATAATTTTATATTATCAATAAGCCTTACCTGACCTATAAAAGCTGCCACGCAAATCACCGCGTGTTCAGCGTCCATCCATTCCTCAAGGGGTTGCAGTGTCTCCGCATCCACCACCCCGACATATTCAACCCTGAAATATCCCTCCTGCTGTATTTCACCGGTCACTAACTGCCTTATCCCCTCAGGGATGAACCAGGAATAGTTTTCTTTTACACCGGAAAGAGCATTGTAAATTGCCACGGCTTCCCGCCGTTCTTCCGGAGTGAGCCGCGCGTTCCGCGAACTCATGGCTAAGCCGTCGGCTTCACGCACGATAAGGCAGGCGACAACCTCAACCGGCATCTGCAGCATATTTACCATCTTTTTAATAATGGCAAGTTGCTGAAAGTCTTTTTCACCAAAATAGGCTTTGTGAGGTGTTACAATTTCAAACAGTTTCTTTACAACAATCGCTACCCCGTTGAAATGACCCGGCCTGAATTTGCCTTCCATCACCTTATCCAGTTGCCCGAAATCAAATACGGTTGTATCCGGTTCAGGGTACATTTCGATCACCGATGGGGCGAAGACCAGCCTGCAGCCGCTTCCTTCCAGCATCAGCAGGTCAGCATCCAGCGTGCGCGGGTACCTGGCCAGGTCTTCCTGGTTGTTGAATTGAATAGGGTTCACAAAGATACTGACAACCACAAAATCGTTTTCAGCAACAGCCTGCCGTATAAGTGCCAGGTGGCCATCGTGAAGCGCTCCCATGGTTGGGACAAATCCTATGGTTTTTCCTTCTGACAGTTGTTTTTCGATAATCTCCCGGGTTTCGGAAATAGTATGTGTTAGTTGGATCATGAATCAGGGATTAGGGGTTAGGATTTTGGGGTTAGGGGTTGGAAATAGTAGTACCTGAGCTCTTTTCTTTCAAATATAAAAGATCAATAGTATGGAATATTCCTGTCTATCCGCCAGACTCCTTTGTTATTTTGAGAGAATCTTCAGCATGTCCTTTTCTAGCAGGTCGGCAGGAACTTCTACTATACGCCCCAATTCAACCTTCTTACGGTAGAAGATAAAGGTAGGTACACGGTCAACGTTCAAAGTTTCGACCATGGTGCCTGGAGCTTTCCTGGAACGGTCGACGCAGATGAGAGTCAGTCGTTTATAGTTAAAGTTCAGCTCATCGAGGACTTTATAAAAGCGGGGAATCCAATCTTTGCTGTCACCACACCAGGTTGCCATCACCACCGTGATCCTGGCGCCTTTTAACTTACCGGCTAGTAGTTTCATTGTCGCCGCATCCGTGCGATATACAGAGTATTCCGCCTT
The DNA here is from genome assembly GCA_037128115.1 of Bacteroidota bacterium. Classification (GTDB taxonomy): domain Bacteria; phylum Bacteroidota; class Bacteroidia; order Bacteroidales; family UBA4417; genus UBA4417. The sequence goes on along the minus strand of JBAXXB010000030.1, from coordinate 19,233 downwards.
GTATGCCGAATCAAAATTACTGTTCACTGTTGCAAACCCTTCCCGGTTGCAATAGCCGATCAGCATCTCGTTGTTTTTCTTTTCATCAGCTGCCTTATGGTTTAGTTTCTGGGCCATGCCGAGTGCAGGGAGGATGATCAGTGCCAGGATTACCAGTTTTTTCATGTTGCTACAATGTAAAATATCTCACAATTCAAATCTGTCACGTATCTGTCGGATTCAGGACGATACAGCATCCGGCCAGGTTTTTTCTCTCAGAGTAAAACAATATTATTCCTTATGGCAAATTTCACCAGGTCGACTGTAGTCTTGAGTTCCAGCCGGGCCATAATATGGTTCTTATGCGATTCGACTGTACGTATGCTGATAAAAAGTTTATCGGCGATCTCCTGGTTGGTCATTCCCTCGGCAAACAGCCGGAGAACCTCAATTTCGCGTTTAGAAAGCAGGTTTTCCTTGTTTTCATCATCAGGGGCATCATACTTGGCTTTCTTGATGTAGCTTTTCAGGATCACGTTCGAAATGCTTTCGGCAAAATATTCTTCCCCCCTCTGAATGGCATAAATAGCCTCGACCAGTTCTTTACGGGAAGTGTTTTTGGGTAGGCAACCGTGGTCGCCCGATTTGAAGGCGTTGAATATAAATTCCTCCGACGTATGCATCGATAGTATCAGTATGCGGATGCCATGAAATTCGTGGTGAAGCTTTTTGGTGATTTCAATACCCGACATGCCCGGCAGGGCTATATCGAGTATAGCTATATCCGGTTGCAAAAGTTTGAGCAATTCGAAGAATTCTTTTGCATCAGCTGCTTCCCCGATAATCTCAAAACCCGGTTCACTGGCCAGCAGATTTGCAATTCCTGTACGTACCAGCTGGTGGTCATCCACCAATATCAGCCTGATCTTTTCCATTTCCTAGAGTATAAGGTATTGAAACCTTTATGGTTGTCCCTTTGCCCGGTTCACTATTTACCAGGAATTCGCCCTGTAAAAGCAGAGTGCGTTCGCGCATATTCTGAAGCCCGTTGCGTTGGGCGAAACAAACCGGGTCAAATATAAAACCTTTTCCGTTGTCGGTCACTTCAAGTGTGACTATATTATTTTCACGTACGAGTTTCATGCTCACTTCAGTCGCCCTTGCATGCTTGGTAATGTTATTCAGTGCCTCCTGTGCAATGCGGTAAATGTAAATCTGCGATTTCTTCGAGATACGGTCCACAGAACCTGCATTTTCGAAAACAGCTTTAAACCCAGCCAGGGATGATAATTCGGAGCATAACGCCCTGAGTGTGGAAACAATACCAAACTCGCTCAGGGCTGCTGGCAGGAGTGCATTGCATACCCGCCGCACATCTTCAATGGTGAGGTCGATCATGCTTTTGGCAGCATCGATGCCCGCCCGCATCATAGAGTAATTTTGCGTCTCTGCATTTTCGAGCTGTAGTTTCACAGCTATAAGCGATTGCCCGATCCCGTCATGCAATTCGCGCGACAGGCGGTTGCGTTCCTGGTCCTGCCCGTCAATCACGGAACGAAGCCGGCGAAGCTTTTCATGCTGCAATTCGGTTTCTTGTTTCCTGATCCGCAACGAAATATTTGCTACCGCCTGGTTCAATTCTGCAAAAACCCCCGTACCTTTGATATCGATATGGCTTAAGGATCCCTTTTCCGAATTTGCCAGGTTGTCGCTGAGTCGTTTAACAGATACAACTGTCTTTATGTTCAGGAAAATAAGGGCAAGAACCAGCAGAAATGCAGCCGCACTATACACGCCTGAACCGGTTTCCCGGACAATAATAGCCAAAAGCACTGCGGAAATTAGCAATACTGGTAAAACAAAAGTCAGGTAAAGCTGTTTCATGAATCGGCTTTTCATTAAAGTTTCGCGGTTTTACTAAAGCCTCAAAATTAATCAGAATATATTAAGCTGCAATCAAACACTTCATTTGATTTAAGTTTAGATTTGCATGTGAATCAGTAAAAATCAATCTGTAAGATGACCAGGATAGGAATTTTTTTTGGCGGTAAAGATAACGGAAGCACCGCAAAGGTGGCCCGTAGAATTCAGGAATTGTTAGGCACTGATGCTGTGGTTCATAATGTGAGCAGCGCTGCCAAACACGATGTTGAAAAGTATGATTTCCTGGTGTTGGGTACGGCAGCCTGGGGTATTGGCGAAATGCATTCAGACTGGGAACGGTTTATTGACAAACTGATTGAATCGGACCTGGAAGGGAAAAAAATAGCCTTGTTTGGCCTGGGTGACCAGAAATTGTATCCCGAAAGTTTTGTCGACGGAATGGGAACCATATTCTGCCGCTTACCACATAAAGAAAACGTTGTCGGACATACCTCTATACGTGGATATAATTTCTATTATTCTACAGCAGAAAAAGATGGCAATTTTATTGGACTGGCTATTGACGACGATACACAACACGAATTTACCGAAAAACGGATCAAGGACTGGGTAAAGCAAATAAAACTGGAAGCTCAAATCTAGTCTTATTTCCCCCGACCTACCTTCTGCCACCAGTGGTTTTATTGTAATTTGTTATAAAACAGTCGGTTTCAGCCAGCTTTTCTGCTTTCCTGCCTGGTCGATTTAGAAATAGGTCAGGTTGCCGGCTTTTTTCTTAAATTACCCTGGCATTTTTTTGTTGGTTGCTGACCTATTTGTATTGGTTCGGAACAGCATTAGTCAATTTTGAGCTAAAGTTTTACCTCATTTATATTGATATATGTCATTTGTTGACTTTTTTTGATATTTTTTGAAAAATAATCACAGTAAAATGTTTTTATGTTATAAAAAATATTCAACTTTGCCGGATATTTCAGAAAAGAGTCATGGGTTTCCTCCGGAAGAGTACTTCATTATTACGCAAAGCGATCCTCATAGGGTGGGCTTTTGCTGTAATATGGATTTACCTGGGAAACCTTGTTAATTTCCATCAGCACCGCATCTGGGGTAAACAACTGATACCGGTTGCCTGTTCTTCGACTCGTGTAAAAGAAAAAGATGCAGCTTCTTTCGTTAAGAATAACAGAACCACCAGGCTTTTTGACCTGGGACAGCATTTCGATTTCAGTACTCCTGACCAACAGGTTTCAAATATTACCAATACAGAAGTAGTTTCTTCTGATTACAATTCCTCAAACCGCCTGGTTCTTCAACTGGGCATACTGGCCTTTTCCTTCAGGGGCCCTCCCACAGCTTAAATTTCCGGTGACCTGTCCAGGTTTGGTGCAAAATTTATTTTGTATCAAAGGCAGTATCAGTATTCCTCTTTGGAATTATTAATCCTGCAAGGACTGGAGATTCTTAGCTTCATACAGAATACAACCTAAAATTAACTTCCTACCTAATGAATAACAAAATTATCATTTTTGTTGCATTGCTAGCAACCATTTTGGCCGGTGTTTCACCTGCCATGGGCCAGAAAACAGGCCTTGTTACCGATACTGTGATGATGAACCCAGGTTATAGTACTGAAGTATATTACAACATGGCTTCCGGAACAAAGGCCTCCGTGCTTCGTAACCAGTGGGATATCGCTTTCCGCACAGCCATCAGGAGTGCATCTATCATCACCAACGATGGTTCGGGGGTAGTGCTTTATACCTACCCGAAATCCGACACCTCGGGTTGGGCCAGTGTTGATACCGCGGGTTTCAAAACCTGGAAACCATTATACAACTCATTGACCGACAGGGAAATGGGTTCTTTCAATACCTATAGTAAGGGTGAGTTCGATTACGGCTGGGGTGTTTATAATATTGTTACGCACAACCTTACCGGCGATTCGCTATACCTGGTAAAACTCCGTAATGGCCTGTTCTGTAAGTTGCAAATAGTAACAAAAGCATCGGCACTCAACAAATACCACATTAAGTATGCTGCACTCGATGGAACCGGCGAACAAAATGTGACTATTGACTGTGCTTCGCATACTGCAAAAAACTTTATAGGGTACTCCTTCCCTGATAACCAGGTTGTTGATTTTGAAACAGCTGATGCCTCCACATGGGACCTTTTGTTTACCAAATACATGGGGCTTTCGGGAACAACGCCTTACCCGGTTACGGGTGTGCTTAGCAACTATAATACAGGCGTGGTAAATTACCACCCGGTTCCACTCGATTTCCGTGCCTGGGACGCTTCCCTGATGGATTCGTCGCGTTCAGCCATTGGCTACAACTGGAAATATATTGATGCCTCCTATGTCTACCATATCGTCGACTCATCAGTATATTTTGTGCAGGATAAAGGCGGGAATATTTATAAACTTATCTTTAAGGAATTTGCAGGCAGCACAACAGGCCGCATTGTACTTCAAAAGGAAATGATCTCCGCTGCCGGAATCAATGAATTCGAAAAATCAGACCTCAATGCTGCCATTTATCCGAACCCGGTGAATGGAGTGATGAACCTGGTGATAAATCCAGGTGCTTCCAACTCAGCTTTTGTTTCGCTTCACGATTTGGCCGGGCGTTCAGTTTTCGGTAAAAGCTTTGAATTGCAGTCCGAAATACTCTCGACTCTGCAGATACCGGTTGAAGGTATATCCCCGGGAATTTATGTCGTTAGTATTCAGGCAGGAAAGAATACCATAAACCGTAAGGTTATCATTAAGAACTAATTAATGAGTTTTGTTTATCAGGTTAACAGGGTTTGATGGCCAGGTTGCAGTTCCGGCGAAATAAGGCCGGCCTGCTATTTGCCATCAGAATGAAAAGTCCTGATACGGCTCATAAAAGATATCGCAGATGCGTAATTTGATTGTTTGGTTTTTTGATTATCAGGGGTGATAGCAAAGCTGCAGCCCCGGGGAATATCCCGGGCTGTGGGCAGAGCAATTCAAATTCAAAAACAGTTCATGCATCTGCAAATGCCTAATTAGAATGAAAGTAAAATGTTGAAAAGTTTGTTTATCAGATTGTTGGGTTTGATGGTGATGATGCTGGCCGGGTGCGAAACATTCGGTCAGCAGGCCACCGTCGTGGTGGTCGACGCCAAAACAAAAGAAACAATCCCGTATGCTCATGTAATTTTCAGTAACATTAAGACGGGTGTACAGAAACATGGTGTGACTGACCTGGACGGGAAAGTTCCGAATGATTGTAAAGAAACCAGCAGGGTCACTATCTCTTATGTTGGATACGAAACTCTGGAAGATACTGTTCGTCCCGGTGTTACAAAGACTTTACTTCTTGTCCCTGCCGTATTAAGTATGGACGAGGTAGTAGTTACCGCGCAGGTATTGCCCGAAAAGGCCGATAAATCCATCTACAAGATCAATGTCATCAACAGCCGGCAGATTGAATTAAAAGCGGCTAATAACCTGACTGACCTGCTGAGTACCGAAAGTAATATGCGCATATCGCAGGGAGGTGTGCTAGGCACAAGTATCAGCCTGCAGGGGCTAACAGGAGAAAATGTAAAATTCCTGGTTGATGGCATACCCGTTGTAGGCCGCTTAAATGGCAATGTGGATCTGAACCAGTTGAATCTATACAATGTCGACCATGTTGAGATCATTGAAGGTCCCATGTCGGTAATATATGGCAGCAATGCCATTGCCGGTGTGATCAATATTATCACCAAGGAGAACCGGAATTCGCCGCTTACCGCGTTTGCAAATGCATACATGGAATCCGTCGGGGTATATAATTTTAATGCGGGCGCTTCGGTGCGCAAGAAAGAAAATAATTTCTCTGTGGATCTGTCGCGTAACTTTTTTGATGGCTACACGACGGTGGATTCCCTGCGATCGATGCAGTGGAAGCCAAGGAGGCAATATAATGCGGATGCCTTCTATCTCTATTCGGGCAGCAAGACAAGGGTAAAGCTGTCAATCCAGTTTTTTGATGAATTAATCCAGGACAAGGGCGATTTGCAGAAGCCTTATTATGAAACGGCCATAGATAATTATTACCATACGGTACGTCAGACGTCCAAAGCAGAAGCATCGTATATCATTTCATCCAACCGCCAGATAAGCCTGGTTGGGGCATATTCGAGTTTCGACCGCAAATGCGATGTTTACCAGAACGACCTCACTGTGCTGGAGAAAAACCTTGCGGGGGGGGATACTACCATGGTAGGAAGCTACCTGGTAAGAGCTTGGTACAACAGGAATTACCCCAACCAGAAGTTAAATTACCAGGCAGGGTTCGATGGAAACCTGGAAATAAATGAAGGAGAACGAATAGCGGGCGGTTCGCAACAGATTGGAGATTATGCCGGTTTCGTTAGTTTGAAATACAATCCCTCGGAGAAGATATCGCTGCAGCCCGGTGCCAGGTTTATATACAACACCAAGTACAATGCTCCGCTCGTGTATTCCTTGAATGCAAAATACGGGGTTACACCTAATACATCCATACGTGCAACCTATGCACGGGGATTCAGGGCCCCGTCACTGAAAGAACTGTACCTCGATTTCGTGGATATCAACCACAACCTTCATGGCAATTCTGACCTGAAGGCTGAAAGTTCGAATAATGTTAACCTCAATTTCAGTTACAACCGTGAAGCAGCTGATGTATATGTGAGTACCGAATTAGGCTTGTTCTACAATTATGTCGATAACATGATCTGGCTGTTCCAGGTAGGCAACGACCTGACGACCTATACCTATGGGAACGTTTCGAAATTTATCTCCCAGGGTATAGAAGCAAATACAACATTCACTTTTTACCCCAGGCTTACTCTCAAAGGCGGAATATCATATGTTGGGCGAAAATTCCCCGACAATACCGCTGATGCTGCCGATAAAGCATTCCATTACAGCACCGATTTCAGCCTGATGGCTACTTACAACCTTGAAAAGATAAATGCGTCGGTTACTGCCAACTATAAATATACCGGCCGTTTCCCTCAATTAACTCCTGACGGCGTATTTAATAACGATTATATCGAAGGTTACTCAAATCTTGACCTGAGCGTCATGAAGAGTTTCCTGCAGAGCCGCTTTTCCGTATCAGTAGGGGGCAAGAATTTGCTGGATGTGAAGGATGTAAAGGCAGGAATCGTTAATACCGGTGCACATACGAGCGTAAGCGACGGTGGTTCGAGGGTGGCCTGGGGTCGCACGGCTTTTGTGAAATTAACTTACAATTTTAAGAAATTCTGATGCTGCGACTATTTTCAAGCCTGATGATCATATCCATGACGGTGCTGGTTTCGTCCTGTTTTAAGGAAGATACCCTCGTTACACCTCATGTTGCCGGAAAATATATTACCGATACAATTACGCTTACCGGGACATATAAAAACCAGGTTTATTACAGTCTCTCCGACAGTAACGCGGTGGGAGTTAATGACAAGAACCTTTGGGACCTGGGTTTCGAAAGCTCTGCTTCAGGCTGGCGTGTCATACTGAACAGCAGCTGTTTTATGAAAACGACTGTTTTGGACGGGCAGATTTTTGGAATTCCGTCAGATACCACGGGTTCAAAATGGCTGTTCAACCCTTCCGATGGCAGTGCCGATTCACTCGCAATTGGTCATTGGTTCAGTATAAACGGAAACGATACCCTGGGTACAAACCAGCTCCTGCTTATTGACCGGGGGCTAGATGAAAACGGGATAGCCCGAGGTTTCTGCCAGTTTATTATGGACAGCCTGAAAGGCGGCACCTATTATTTCAGGATTGCAGCTATGAAAGGGACCAACCCTCATTCCTATTCAGTTTCTAAAAAGTCGGGTGTAAACCATGTCCTTTTCTCCATTTCTAATCCGGCATCAGGTATTTCCGAACCACAGAACTCCACCTGGGATCTGATGTTCAGCCAATATACCACGCTCCTTTTTACCGATGCCGGCCAACCCTATCCTTACCTGGTTACCGGGGTGATACTGAACCCGGTTTTTGTAGAGGCAGCTGTCGATTCAATCACTCCATTTGCCGATATTGACCTGGTAAAAGCACAGGCTATGACTTTCACTAGGCAGGCCGATCGTATTGGCTACCTCTGGAAAAAGTATGATTTCAATTCCGGTTCTTATACCGTAAATTCCGACATTGCTTATATTATCCGCGATACAAAAGGATTTCTTTATAAACTGAGGTTTATTGGCTTTTACAAGTACCACGACAATACCCTGGAAAAAGGATTTCCTTCCTTTGAATACCAAAGGCTATAAAGTGTCGTACGGTAAAGAATAAAAACATAAGTTTGCGTTCCGAAACTTTAAATTACTAGTATGATACGTATCACCCGAATTTTACTGCTTACCGGTCTTATTCTTGGTTCCAAGGTGCTATTGGCGCAATACAGCACGGAAATATGCACTACCGATTTACAGAAACAAATTGGTTTCCTGGCATCCGATTCGCTTAAGGGACGCAAACCGGGAACACCCGAAGACGCGGTTGCCGCAGCATATATACGCGATTGTTTCAGCCGTGCCGGGTTGACATTGATGTTTGATAAAGGCTACCAGAAATTTGAAATTGTAGCCGATGTCAAGGCCGGTGAAAATAATTCCATTTCTTTCGACGGCTTTTCAGCCAAACCGAATGTGGATTTCACCCCGCTTTCCTTTTCTTCTTCCGCATCGGTCACAGCCCCGGTAGTGTTTGCAGGCTATGGTTTCGATCTGGATCTGGATTCGCTCAAATGGAGCGATTATAAAGGCATTGATGTTAAAGGCAAATGGGCAGTCATACTTCGGTCGGATCCTGAACCCGATAAAGCCAACAGCGCATTCCTGCCCTACGAGCAGGAGCGTGTTAAAGTATTGACAGCCAAAGATAAAGGAGCGCTTGGCGTTATGCTGGTATGCCCTTCCGACCTTGAAAAAACGGATGTGATCATGCATATGCAATACGATAAATCCCCATCGGATGCAGGTATTCCTGTTTTCAGCATCAGCCGGGCGATTGCCGATAAATTGCTGGCAAGCATGAATTACACAATTGCCTCGCTGGAGGCAGAAATAAAAGATAATCATAAACCTGTTTCCCTGTACCTCGAACCCACTGTTACTGCTACTGCCGATGTGGTTAAAACACGGGTCACTGCCCAGAATGTGGTTGGTCTCCTGGAAGGGAATGATCCCGTTTTAAAGAACGAATATATTATTATCGGCGGTCATTTCGATCACCTGGGCATGGGAGGCGAAGGAAGTGGTTCACGTACCCCTGAACTCAATGCAGTTCATAACGGGGCTGACGATAATGCTTCAGGAACGACCGGTGTAATTGAACTGGCACAGAAACTATCGGCCAACCACTCGAAACTGAAGCGCAGCATTGTATTTGTGACCTTTACCGGTGAGGAAATGGGATTGCTGGGCTCAAAGGAATTTGTAAGCAAACCCCCTGTTGACCTTAAAAAAGTGGATGCCATGATCAATATGGATATGATAGGCAGGCTTAATCCTGAAACCAACACCATCAGTGTGGGAGGTACAGGTACTTCACTGGAATCTGATTCATTGCTGAAAACGCTTGAAACGAACCGTCCTTATAAAATCACACATTCAACCGACGGTTACGGTCCTTCGGATCATGCTTCGTTTTACAGCGAAAACATACCTGTGTTTTATTTTACGACAGGCGCTCACGAGGATTATCATACACCCACAGATGATGCCGATAAAATCAATTACACCGGCGAAGTTGCCGTGCTGGATATGGTTTACGATCTGGCTAATGTACTGGCTTCCTCAAACCGGCTATCATTCCATGAGGCAGGAGCCAAACAGGGTACACGTTATGGAAGGAACCTGAAAGTGACCCTTGGTATTGTACCCGACATGGTTTCGAGCGATAATAACGGGCTCAGGGTCGATGGAGTTCGTAAGGGCGGACCGGCTGATCATGCAGGCATCATAAAGGGCGACCGTGTTGTGTCCATCGAAGGGCAACCTGTTACCAATATCTACGATTACATGGCCAGACTGGGAAAACTTAAACCAGGGCAGGTTGCCAGCGTTGAGATTATCAGGGACGGGATAAAGCAAATACTGATTGTTCAGTTTTAAGACGCTTATTTTCCTCCCGGTATTTCTGTCCTTATTTTACTCTTTTTTGTCACCTAACTCTTCAAGAACAAACCAGCTATTTACGAGCTCGTCTTTCTGGTGCCATTCGTTCATCTGTATGAACTCATTGGTGTGCTTGTTGTAGAGGTAATCTTTTTTCCATTCCGGGTGGTGAACCGAAACCTGCTTAATGGCATTGATAATAAAAAGCAGTTCATCGTCGGTCATGGTAGGGTGGAGCGAAAGCCTTACCCATCCCGGTTTCTGTGAGAGGTCGCCATGGGTGATCAGGTCAGTGATTTCCCTTGATTTTTCATGGCTTACATCCAGTAGAAAATGTCCGTAAGTCCCGGCACAGGCGCAACCACCCCTTACTTGTACCCCATAGCGGTCGCTCAATAACTTTACCACCAGGTTAAAGTGCATGCCATCAATATAAAAGGAAATGATGCCGAGCCGGTTTTTCTGGTTCTCAGCCAGTATATGAATCCCTGGGATACAGCATAATTCCCTGAAGGCAATTTTAACAAGTTCTTCTTCTCTTTCCCTGATGAGGGCCGTATTCATCTGGTTTTTCAGGCCGATACATAATGCGGTTTTCATAGCCTGCAGGAATCCGGGCGTGCCTCCGTCTTCCCTGATTTCGATATCGTCGATAAATTTATATTCTCCCCAGGGATTGGTCCAGTCGACAGTGCCTCCTCCCGGGGCATCCGGAACCCGGCAATGGTATAGTGCTGAATCGAAAACCAGTACACCCGATGTGCCGGGTCCCCCCAGGAATTTATGGGGTGAAAAGAAGACGGCATCCAGCTTTTCAGCCGGATTTGCAGGATGCATATTAATATCCACGTAAGGGGCAGAAGCAGCGTAGTCAGCAAAACAATAGCCGCCTGCTTCATGCATCAGGGCTGCCAGTTCATGGATAGGTGTTTCGATGCCGGTAACGTTCGAACAGGCTGTAAATGAGCCAATTTTAAGGGGCCTGTCGGCAAACTTCTTAAGTATCTGCCGTAGGTTTTCCGGGTCGACCAGCAGGTCTTTACCCGGGGGAATAACTTCAACATCTGCTATAGTCTGGTACCAGGAAGTCTGGTTCGAATGATGCTCCATATGGGTAATAAACACCACCGGTTTTTTGCCCTGGCTGATGAATTCACCGTAGATATTTTTTTCGGGGGCCTTCAGGTTGAGCATACGCTGGAATTTTACCAGCACACCTGTCATCCCGAAGCCGGAGGTGATAAGCACATCGCCGGGGCCGGCTTTTACATGTTGCTTGATGATCTGCTGTGCATGATGGTAGGCCTTGGTCATCAGTTGGCCACTTTCACAGGTCTCGGTATGGGTATTGGCAACCCAGGGGCCGATCACATCCGAAATCCGTTTCTCAATGGGCTTATACAGCCTGCCGCTGGCAACCCAGTCGGCATAGATCATTTTCTGAATCCCAAAATGTGTCTTGTATTCCAGGTCATTCCCTACGATCTCTTTACGGAATCTGCTGAAGTGCTCTGTGAGATTTACCATCTGTCAGGTTGTTTTATCCTGCGGCAAATATCTGAAAATAATAATAAACTCAATGATTTGTTTTGAAGTCATTTTCCTGTGAAAAGAACATGATTTTAGACAAAAATGGTCAAAATGAAAGGGATTTTCCTCCGAAGGTATGGTTCCCGGAAAGGTAAATTAAATTACCACTAAGGCACTAAGAACACTAAGAATCACTCAGATCTATATCGATAGGAAAGGAAAACTCTCACTCTCCAATTCTTCCGTTTATCACACCTTCTATGTTCCCTAAACCCTAAGTCCAAACCCCCAATCCCTATTCATCCCCAGCCGCAATCTGCACCTTCGTTATTTCAATATCTCCTGTTTCGACGAAGAGGCTGATCCAGTTGTTGTCCTCGCGGTACCATTTGTCCTGCACACTGATACGGATCAGGTAGTCGCTGATGGCAGCTTTGTCGAGGCTCCTGAGCACAATCCCGCCGTTCTTCTGTCCATCCTTGCCATAGTTGAGGTAAACTTTAGGCGCGGCTTTGCCGGTCGAACGTGCTTTCAGGAGGATGTAGTTGTTTTTGCGCAGGCGGGGTTCAATGGATGAAAAGGTAAATTTCTTCTCGGTGCCTTCGCTGATAAGCAGTGTTTGCGAAAACAAGTCCTGTATGGCATGATCAATCATGTATTTCCTGATCTTGCTTACCTGCTGTGCGGGATAAGAATCACCGGGGTTGATTTTAGCGGCAGCTTCGTAAGCGTCAATGGCCTGGTCGAAGATTTTGGTATTATACAGTTTGTCGGCTTCTCCCAGCGCTTTGTTATATTCCGCTTTCCGGGCCAGTTCGATTTCGTCAGTAATTTTCTTGATTTCGGCCAGCTTTTGTTTAGGATAGGTTTCGTCGGGTTTTATTCCGGCAGCCTTGGTAAATGCTGATTTAGCCCCGGCATAATCTTTCGAAACGGTAAACTGATCTCCTTCACTTATATAGGAAGCGTAAAGTTTATCCATCTCTTCTTTCTGGGCAAGCAGGGCCGTATTGATCTCAGTTATTTTGCTTTTCGGGTAAGTTTCGGCCGGTTTTATTTCGAGGGCATCCTGGTAGGCATTCAGGGCTTCCATCAGGTTTTTTGAAGCCAGTTTGCTGTCAGCCAGTGTGATAGCTTTGGTATAGCTGTCGTCAATAGCCTTGATTTCAGCCTTGATGGCAGCAATCCTGTCCTGGGGGAATTTTTCGGCCGGTTTCAGCAGTTGAGCCTCTTCGTATGATTTTATAGCTCCTGCCAGGTTTTTGGCAGTATAGAGTTCGGAAGCCGTATTTACGGATTTAGTGTAATTTTCGTCCCTGAGTTTTAATCCGGCAACAATGCTGTTGATCTCGGCGATTTTTTCTTTTGGCAGGTTCTCAGCAGGCTTTAGTGCTCCTGCTTTACTGTATAAACTGAGGGCTTCATCGTACTTTTCAATTTGCACCTGGGTAGCAGCATCGGTTAGGAGTTTCTGGTAGTCAGCCTCCAGTTTTTGCTGTTCCCCCAGCAATTGGTTGACACGGACAAGCTGATCCTGGGGGTATTTTTCCCCTGGTTTTATGGTAGTTGCGCTTTGATAGGGTTCAATCGCCTCGCGGTATTTCTGTGAAGTGAAGAATTTGTCACCAAGCGCAATGGCTTCGAGGTAACGCTCATTCTCGGCTTTTTGCCTGTCAAGAATACCCTGTATTTCTGTGCTTTTTTGTGAAGGATAGGACTCTGCCGGCTTTAGCAGTAAGGCACTCTTAAATGCAACGAGCGCGGCTTCGTAATCCTTTGCCAGTAATGATTTGTCACCATCTGCAATGGCTTTATCGTACGATTCCTGAAGGGATTTCAGGTCAGCAATAAGTTTTTCGGCTTCCGCTATTTTAGCTGCCGGATATTTTTCAGCAGGTTTTATTACCAGGGCTTTACGGTAGCCAGTGATGGATTCGATATATTTTTTACCGTCGAAGTTCAGATCCGCAGCACTAAGAGCTGCCTGGTAGTCATCATCCAGTTTTTTCTGATCGGCAAGCAGGACTTTTATTTTGTCGAGCTGGGTTTTTGGATAGGTTTCGGTTGGTTTTATGCCCGAGGCATCGGTATACGATGCTGTTGCTTCCGTATATTTTTTCTCAGCCAGCGAGGCATCTCCTTCACTGATCGCCCGCGAATAATTTTGTTCCTTTTTCTGTATATCAGCAAGTATCCCTGCAATTTCAGCAATTTTATCCTTGGGGAGCTGTTCCGTAGGTTTCAGTAAGCCTGCATTTGTATAGGCCCCCTGTGCTTCCTTGTAGTTTCCTGATTTAAGCTGTGCATCGGCCTCAGTGATGAGTTTCTGATAGTCGCTGTCCAGTTTCTTCTGCTCGGCAAGTAGCTGGTTGATCTTTGCCAACTGTTCCTGGGGATATTTTTCGGCGGGTTTTATCGCGGAGGCACGTTTGTATGGTTCAAGCGCTTCGCTGTATTTCAGCTCGGTGAAATATCGGTTGGCTTCGGTAATGGCATCATCATAAAGCTGGGCATCCGCTTTGTCTTTGTCGAGTATGGCCTGTACTTCAATGATCTTCTGCTTAGGATATGCTTCCCCGGGAATCAATTGGTTTGCACTCTTGTATGATGCAAGGGAATTGGCAAAATCCTTATCCGACAGGTATTTATCTCCATCTGCGACAGCCTTCCCGTAAGATTCCTGTAAGGTTTTCAGATCAGCTACCTGCTTTTCAGCTAAAGTGATCTGGTCGGCGGGATATTTTTCCGAGGGTTTCAGAGCCAGCGCCTGGTGATAGCCAATGATGGCTTCTTCATATTTTTTTGCTCCATAAAGCTTGTCGGCCGACGAAACGGCGGTAAAGTACTCACCTTCGAGCCTTTTCTGTTCAGTAACAAGGACATTGATCTTATCAATCTGTGCCTGTGGATATGTTTCTGCTGGTTTTATTTTCAGCGCATTGCTGTAGGAACTTATGGCTTCAGCGTAATTTTTTTCTGAGAATTTTGCATCCCCCTCGCTGATATGTTTGGCAAAGCTTTGTTCTTTATTCTGCAAATCAGCCAGAATACTGTCAATTTCGGCCATCTTATCTTTTGGTAGCTTTTCAGATGGTTTCAGGGTGCCGGCATTGGTATATAAAACCCTGGCGTCGTTATATTTTGCATTTTTCAGCAGTGCATCCGCATCCGAAAGGAGTTTCTGGTAATCATCGTCGAGTTTCTTCTGGTCGGCAAGCAGCTGGTTTACCTTGGCCAGCTGATCCTGTGGATACTTTTCCGAAGGCCTGATACCGGATGCACGCTGGTAGGGCTCCAGGGCTTCATGGTACTGCTGGGCTGTGAAGAACTTGTCAGCCTGGGTAATAGCTTCCTGGTAGCGCTGTCCTTCGGCCTTATCTTTGTCGAGTATGGCCTGTATTTCAGTGATCTTTTGTTTTGGATAGGCTTCAGCGGGTTTGAGCTGCCCTGCGCTTTTGAATGAGGTAAGTGAATGCACGTAATCTTTATCCGAAAGGTATTTGTCGCCTTCGGCAACTGCTTTGTCGTACGATTCCTGCAGGGCTTTCAGGTCGGCCACCAGCTTTTCGGCTTCGGCTATCTTTTCGGAAGGATATTTTTCTGTTGGTTTTAAAACCTGGGCAGCACGATAAGCCGTAATGGCATCCTCATATTTTTTTGTTGCCAGGAGTTTATCAGCCGATAGGATCATACCCGAATAATCGCTTTCCCGCTTTTTCTGTTCTGCAACTAATATGCCGATCTTGTCGAGCTGGGATTTAGGGTAAGCTTCGGCAGGCTTTACCAGTAAGGCTTTTTTGTAGGAAACACTGGCTTCGGTATACCTTTGGCTATTAAAGTTAATATCCGCTTCAGCAATGGCATTTGAATAATTTTCGTCAGCGGAGTGCATATCCCCCAGTAGTTTGTTGATCCTGGCTACCTGGTCGGCGGGGTATTTTTCGGAACTTTTCAGCTTTAGTGCTTCACCGTAAGTTGTTAGTGCAGCATCGTAATTCCTGGCAGTAAACGATTCATCGGCGGTTTTTATGGCTGCCGCATAGGCTTCATTTGTTTTTTGCTGGGCTGCCATTGCCGTTTTCACCTCGCTGATTTTATCCTGAGGGTATTGTTCAGCAGGTTTTATGCTGAGGGCCTCCTGGTAGGCTGCCAGGGCAGGGGCGTAGTTAACGGAAGCTAGGGCCTTGTCGCCGTTGGTAATTGCCAGCGTGTATTTATCAGTGTCGGATTTTAGCTTAGCCAGTATACTGTTGATTTCATCCGATTTGTCCTTAGGATATTTCTCCGCCGGTTTCAGCGAAAGGGCAAGCTTATAGGAAGCCAGGGCTTCGTCGTATTTAAGTTCCGATAATGATTTGTCGCCGGAAGCCAGGGCCGAGGCATAGTTCTCCTCTTTGCTTTTTAAACTTGCCAGCTGGTTCTGCGCATCACTGATCTTTTGCTTTGGGTAGGCTTCGTCAGGTTTAAATCCCAGTGCTTTCGTATAGGAAGCAATTGCATCATCAAATTTATTCAGTTTAAAGAATTGATCGGCTTCGGCTATGGATTTGGTATAATTGTCTTCGGTAGCCTTCAGCTGGCCAACGATGGCGGTAATCTCCTCAATTTTCTGTGCCGGGTACTTTTCGTCAGCCAGCAGCGAAAGGGCATTGCGGAAATGGCCCAGGGCAGGTTCGTATTTTTTCTCGCTCAGCGCCTGGTCGCCGTTTTTAATAGCAATGTCGTAAGCTTCCTTGCGGGAGATATGTTCGGCGATCAGCTTTTTAACTTCGGTGATCCTGGTTTTGGGGTAGGTTTCAGCGGGTTTAAGGGTTGAGGCGGATTCGAAAGCTGTCAGCGCAGCATTATAATCAGCTGTCTTAAAGAGGTTTTCGGCGCTGGCCAGGGCGGCATCATATTTTTGCTGCTCCGTGAGCAACTGGTTTTCGCCTGACTTTGTTTTCTCAAGCATTTCCTTAGGGTAACGGGCTTCGGGTTTTGCTTTCAGGGCTTCCTGGTATTTCTGGTGGGCGCTGGCAAAGTCGCGGCCAATATAAAACTGGTCGGCCTGTTCAATGATCTTGTCGTAGTTGGCCTGGAGGTCATTCTTGTCCTTATTGTATTTCTCAATTTCCTGTACTTTTTGCTTTGCATACTGGTTCTCAGGGGTCAGTACGAGGGCTTTCTGGTATTCGGCAAGCGCTTCAATGCGTTTTTCAGCCTGCAGCAGTTTGTCGGCCCCGGCAATGATCTTAGCCGACTGTCCTACGCGTATGTCGTACTCCGCTTTTAGTTTCTTGGTATTGCTGATCTTGTCTTTCACTGCACGGGCATCCGGCTTCACGGCCAGGGCTGTTTCGTAATACAACACGGCTTTATCGAATTCGGAAGCGGCCAGGGCTTTGTCACCGTTAGCAACGGCATCGCTGTAGTAAGTCTGGTCGGAGGTGTCGGTATAAACGGCGCTGATCTGTCCCAGCCTGTCCTTAGGGAACTGGGCAGTGGGGTCCAGCACCAGGGCTTTTTGGTATTCCGTCTTTGCCAGTGGGTAGTTTTTAGCTTTGTAGTATTCTTCGGCCTTGATGATCACATTTTCGAACAGGGCGGAACGTGTATCCGGGGTAGCATCCAGCAAAGTATTGATAGCCGTAATTTTACCGCTGGCATATTTTAGTTCTGGCTTGCTGCGCGTAGCCCTTTCGTAGATAAGCAAGGCGGCGGGATAATCTTTCGCGGCGAAAGCCTGGTCAGCCTGCTGAATCAAAGTATTGTATTCGGGGGTATTTTGTGCGTTTACAGTCAAAATCCCGGCCAGGAAAAGCAAAAATCCAAGGATGGTGTATCGAAAGCGTAACTTAATGGGGGAGGTAAAATCCTTCATCGTGAAAAATAATATTTTTGGCTTAGTGACTTTCAGTTCTTTTTTTTATTCCTATGTGAGGTGAAAGGCGGGCCCTAATGTGAAAAGTTACTAAAATTCACCTCTCTACATTCTGCTATCACGTCCTAGTCGGTTAATATCCTGAGCTAATTTAACAAATCATTAATTATAGAAGGGCAATTATATGATTTATCTTTAAATAACGGCAGTTTCCCGGAATTATTTGACAAATACCTTATTACCGTATTGAAAACAATATACTTTGTCTTTGGTTCCGAAAATTGTGGTTTTTACAATATCCGTCCATCGACCATCATCAGTTCGCGGTCGCTCATATCGGCCAGTTCCTGGTTATGGGTAACGATCACAAAAGTCTGTTTGAATTCGGCGCGCAGGGTAAAAAACAACTGGTGAAGTTCTTTGGCGTTGGCCGAATCGAGGTTACCCGATGGTTCGTCGGCAAAGATGACCGAAGGCCTGTTCATGAGTGCACGGGCCACGGCAACCCTTTGCTGTTCCCCGCCCGAAAGGGCTGAAGGCTTGTGTTGGGCCCTGTCGGAGAGATGCAGGAACTCGAGCAGTTCCATGGCCCTGTTGCTGGCTTCCTTTTGAGCGGTGCCTGCAATAAAGGCGGGTATGCAGAGGTTTTCGAGAGCGGTGAATTCAGGCAAAAGGTGATGAAACTGGAATACAAAACCTATGTTACGGTTGCGGAACGAGGCCAGCCGCTTTTCGTTGAGGGTGGCAACATCCTGGTCGTCGAAAAAGATAGATCCTGAAGTGGGTTTATCGAGCGTGCCCAGAATCTGCAACAGCGTGGTTTTACCGGCACCCGAAGCCCCGACAACGGATACTATTTCGCCCTTGCCTATTTCCAGGTCAATGCCTTTGAGTACTTCGAGCGAGCCGTAGGATTTATGAATATTTTTTCCTGATATCATTTTTCGGTTTCTGTTCGCAAAGGTAGTGTTAATGTAAAATCATGGATGGGAAAAAATAGGAGGA
Source organism: Bacteroidota bacterium (assembly GCA_037128115.1). Classification (GTDB taxonomy): domain Bacteria; phylum Bacteroidota; class Bacteroidia; order Bacteroidales; family UBA4417; genus UBA4417. The sequence goes on along the minus strand of JBAXXB010000030.1, from coordinate 839 downwards.
TGTGAATTAAATTGTAGACTGGGTTAAAGAGTTTGAAGAGTTCAAGAGTTCGAAGAGTTCAAGAGTTCAAGAGTTCAAGAGTTCGAAGAGTTCGAAGAGTTCGAAGAGTTCAAGAGTTCAAGAGTTCGAAGAGTTCAAGAGTTCGTAGAGTTCGAAGAGTTCAAGAGTTCGAAGAGTTCAAGAGTTCGAAGAGTTCAAGAGTTCAAGAGTTCGAAGAGTTCGAAGAGTTCAAGAGTTAGAAGAGTTCGAAGAGTTCAAGAGTTCAAGAGTTCAAGAGTTCGAAGAGTTCAAGAGTTCAAGAGTTCGAAGAGTTCTAGAGTTCAAGAGTTCAAGAGTTCGAAGAGTTCGAAGAGTTCAAAGGTTCAAGGGTTCACGAGTTCAATGCTGGGCGTTCGAAGGTTCAAAGGTTGTAAGTGTTCAATGCTTCGCGTTTGGGTGTTGCGGGGGGCGAAAAAGGGTCAAAACTAAAAGAAATGGCTGTCGTAAATATATAGGTTGCTATTTATAACAATGCTGTGATAAAAATATTTATTTTAGCAGCGCGTAATCGTGTTGGAAGGATATTCCGGGTTTTGAGCGGTTGCAGCCCTTAATATATATAAAATCAATGTTTTATAGTATATTTATGGAATTGCCTTCCGGGAGGAGATCCTTCTTGCCGCAAGCCTGATTGGAAAAACGTATCAACTACATAAACTCTATTAACAATGAATCTTCACGAATACCAGGCAAAGCAGATTTTAAGCAGTTTCGGGGTGCCGGTGCCAAGAGGCATTATGGCTGAGACTATTGAACAGGCCGTTGACGCAGCCAGAGAAATCCAGAGATTAAGCGGGGCG
>JBAXXB010000029.1:0-23919 GCA_037128115.1 Bacteroidota bacterium | reverse complement strand
ACCGTTCCTTTTTAAATTATATTGAACAATCGGGGTACGGTCTTCGCGGTCTTGTAACTGACTCGCTAACAGGTGAACCTTTGAATGCAAGGATTAATATTTCCGGCTATGACAAGGACAGTTCCCAGGTTTTTACGGATCCCCAGGTAGGGGATTACCATCGCCTGCTGAAAAGCGGCACTTACAATGTGACCTATTCATCAGCCGGGTATATTTCAAAAACTTTCCAATCCCAGGTTACGGATAAACAGGCTACCATCCAGAATATGCAGCTGTACACAGGTAAACTGGCGACTAACTTTGCTGCCGACAACACCGTACTAGCCGTCGATCAGCCGGTTCATTTCACGGATCTTTCAGCCGGGCACCCTCAGGGATGGTTATGGACATTTTCGGGAGGGACCCCGGCTACATCAGCTTCTTCAAATCCAATAATATCCTACAGCCAGCCCGGTGTATATACTGTAAAACTGGTTATTACCCGCCCCGGATCCTCTGATTCGCTTTTGAGGAACCAATATATCGAAGTAAAACCATGGTATCTTATGGGCAATAAAACTTATACAGTTTGTGATGCTCATTTCTATGATGCAGGTGGTCCAACAGCACAATATACCTCAAATGAAAACAGCGTGATAACCTTTTTCCCAGCCGAGGCCGGTAAAAAACTAACCGCACTATTTAACAGCCTGAATATCGAAGACGGCGGATCGGGTTGCACGAATGACAGGCTTTCGGTGTATGACGGAACTTCAGTTAACGCCTCCCTGGTTGCAACATACTGTGGCAGTAACATGCCTTCACCCGCCAAACTGATGGCCTCCAATACAGATGGAGCTCTGACCTATGCGTTTGCATCGAACGGTTCTATTTCTCTTTCGGGATGGGATATTACTTTATCCTGTGATTCGAACGTCGGGATTAGTGTGAACCTGGCTCAAAACCTCCGTATATTTCCTAATCCTGTGCAAAATGGAAGCACAATCATAGAAACAGATTCCGAAATACAACAACTCGTGGTACGCGACATGACCGGGAAGACCCTGTTTTCGAAAGCTCCATTGACCGACAGGTATGCACTCAAATGTGATTGGCCATCAGGTATATACCTGCTTCAGCTCCAGCTAAAGGGTAAATGGATCAGTAAAAAGATACAGGTTATTAAATACTAAGCAACTGTTAATACGCACAAAATGCCCGGTGAAAGTATCACCGGGCATTTTTTCTTTAAGGGACTGAATTTTTAACTTCCGGAATAGCTGAGTGTTGCTGATGAAATACAGGAATGCTGCTTTTTACTGTTTAAACAGGTCGTAGGTAATTCCCAACATTAATCTTAATCCTGACCAGTTGATATAGACCGGGTTCCCGGAAGGGCCCGTCATGTCATCCTTTTTACTCTCAACCGGGTGAAGTTTGCTTTTAATATCTATTTGGTAACCCAGGCTAAAATCGACTGACAAATTATTTTTCAGGGAATATAAAGCTCCAAAACCAGGTTCTGCGCTAAATGATTTGCTTCCAAAGGAATAACTGCTTGAAGTGGAATCCGCGTAGTAAATAACAAAGGATTCCTTCACATCGAGGGTCGAAAGCGTGATTCCTCCATTTAAACGGGCATACAGGCTTATTTTACCGAACGTTTCCATAATATTCCGGTATTGCAATCCGATGTGGTAAGCATTAACAGGCATATCCAAAATATATTCCCCCGAATAATCACTCACATGGTTTCGCCCCCCGGTGGTGTAATAAGCCACATTCAGTCCCAGTAGATTTTGAGAGTTAAGAAAATACTCGAACGATCCTGAGTAATTTATATATCCCGGAAACTGCTGAACTTCTTTTATATTCAACGCTGCATAATATGTTGCCATATAGGACTGAAGTTCTTTCAAATCATGCATCTGGTAAACGCCATAACCTGCATTCAGACAGAACTTATATTTCTGTCCATAGGTGTTTTGCAGTAAAAGTGCCAGAAAGGCGGCAAAAAGTAGTTTTTTCATTTGTGCAGGTATTTGTAAATATCAAGGTAGTAACCGTTTCCTGAAAACAACTTGTTTCCATAGAGTTTAGGTTTAAAATCCGTACTCCTGACTTTGAACAGAATTTTTGAATTGCTAAGGTCAAGCACATACATATATTCAAAATCAGTCAGAAGTAAATACCCGCTTTCGGGGTCGATATTGCGGAGCACTTCGGCATTTGTCGGCAACGTAATGGTCCGGACCAGGCTGAAATCAGAAGCATTTCTCACTTCAAGTGTATTATTCTCATAAAAAGTAAGTAACAGCTGTCCGTCAGTATTCACATTGAATAAGGCTGAACGGTAAACCCGGGTATCAGTATACAAAGTGCTGACTGAACCATTTTCAATTTTGAAAAGGTTTATCCCGTTTGGTGTAGCCATGCAGGCATATTCACCTTTTCGGGAGGTACTTATACAAGCCGAGCGTCCTGAAGTGGGATAATCGCTCAGGTTGATCGTTGCCATCAGCTGCTTGTCCGAAATGCGGATCAATTCATATTTATTTGGCTTTTCGATAGCAATGAGATCATTGTCAGTCAAATAGAAATGCTCGATGCTATAACCCCAGCAATCATAAGGAATTTTGGCTGGGTTCTGTAAACTCTTGTCAGCAAACACATAAATTGAGTCGGCTGTTATGGCTGCGACTTTGGCTGAGTTTGTCGGGCAAGAGTAAACCGACTGGTAAATCAGGTTTTTCAGGTATTTTGATTTCTGAAGGCTTAGCGTTTCAATATCAAAGCATTCCATATCATCATAGGTGCTGGTGTACAGCACTTTGTCGAAGCGATTGTAGGCATAGTCGGGCCAGTTACCTGCTATTGCCTTGCCCAGAACATAATTTTTATAATCGTACAGCGTATAATTTTTACTGTTGGGGCTTTCGTACCTCGATGAGGTGCTCAATTTAAACTGTGCACGCTGCCCAAAGCCTGGGTTAGCCATAGTATAGCTTGTATCAGTATGGGATTGAAAAATAATTGAATCCTGGCCCAGGTCATTCCGCATCAGTTTGTAGGTAACGCTGTATGGCGATTTGTTCCAGGCAACCCGCAGGCTGTCGACCCCTAATTCGATAAAAGAAAGTAATGGGTATGGTTCATCGAGGTACAACTGGTTTCCATAACTGAACATATTGTCACCATATACTTTTGAGTCAACCCGGTAATCCGATTTTCCGCCAGCAAAACAGCTGTCGATGTAATAATTCTGGCCGGGGTCGGTGATGGTTTTTGATATGCTGCCTGTGCCCATTTCCGGCCATCCACGAAACGAATAATATTGAAAATTATATTGTTCGCATTTCGGCCAGCTAATCCTTAAAAAGCCCTCCGGTGTTATACTTTTGGTTGCTGTAATAATCGGAGCTGGCCGGCCGTCGACCAGTACAAGCCACTTCCGTACAACCCTGTAGCCTTCGGCTTCCAAGATATCAGCAAGGCTGCCGCTCCCGCTGGATGTTATGAGTACCAGTGTAAGCGTATCGTAGCCGGGATAGAAATTTTCGGGTGAAACCGTAAATTTTGCCTTTTCCGAATACACTCCCCAGCTCGTTCCCTGCAATGAAAATTCCCCTTTTCTTACTTCCAGCCCGTAGGTATTAAAATTGCAGGTAAATTCAGTACGGGTGAATATCCTTATTGTATCATCCTGCGCTACCAGGTTGAGATCGAACTGATGCAAATCGGAAGGCTTTTTAAGGTCCCTGAAATTCACCTTATCCAGCTGATATTCACAACCGCTGAAACTGAGCAGTATAAGAATCCATATCAGAAACCTGTTTCCCTTACACATAGAATGTTTCCTTTTCCATTTTTAGCAATGAGTTGACAATTGACAGGTGATAATTCACAATTGGTTTTTAATATAGTTGCTTCCGATCATTTCTACTGTTTCAACACGTTTCTTGAGCCTGCTTATGGTGACTTTAACCACTTCGGGATGCTTAAAACCTATTTCATTTTTGAATGTATTTCGAAATATCCCAGGCAAAGCCGGAATATGAAAACAACCTTTTGCCAAAAAGATAAGGCCTGGAATCAGAACTTAGAGTTTTGAATTTGATTTTCGAATCAGTCAAATTAAGGGCATACAAATGAACATAATCTGTAAGCAACAAATAACCGTTTTCAGGATCAAAATTGCGGATTACTTCGGCCTGGGTGGGCAGGTTAATGGTTCGTAGCAGGCTGAAACCGGATGCATTTCGCACTTCAAGTGTATTGCTGCCATAAAATGTTAAAAACAACTGGCCTGGATTATCTTCGTTAAACAGAACCGACCGGTAGGTCCTGGTATCGGAATAAATAACAGTGGCTGAGCCAGCGTTGATCTCATATAGATTTACCCCATTCTTAGTGACTATACATGCGTATTTCCCATCCCTGGAGGTACTTATACAGGATCCTCTGCTGTAAACGGGGTAATCTGTAATGTTAATCGAAGCCATCACCTGCTGATCGGATAGCCGTAACATTTCGTACCTGCCGGGATATGCCACGGCCAGAAGGTCGTTATCGGTTAAAAGAAAATGATCGGCATCTGGATAGGTAAAAGGAAGAATTAGAGGATTTTGCAGGTTTTTATCAGGGAAAACATATATTTTATCTGCTGTTTTCACTGCGACTTTGGTGGAAATTGTGTTGCATGAGTACCTTCCCTGGTACGAAAGGTTGGCGATCTGCATAGAATTCAACAGATTGAGTGAAGATGCATCAAAACACATAAGTTTCTGGTCAAAATTTGTATAAACAACCTTTTCGAGGCGATTATAGCTATAATCGGGCCAATTGTTGGCTATACTTTGTCCCAGAAAGTACCGGTTGTCATCTTTTCGGGTATAAACAGGATTCGCTGATTCAGGTCTGAAAGGCATGGTGAGCAACTCATATTCGGCATAGGAACCAAAGCCCGGGCTGCTAATGATTATACTCGTATCGTTATGTGAATAAAGAAGCAGTGAATCGGGGTAAGGGGATGTCTTGGACAGTTGATAAGTAGCTTTGAATTTCGATTTATCCCAGGACACCCTTGTACTGTCGGCACTTATATCTTCAAACTTCATCCTTGGGTAGGGTGTTTCCATATCAACAGCTCCTCCCCAGGCTATTTCGTAATCCGTAAAAACCCTTACACCCAGGGAATAGCTGGCAGGACCTCCAATGTAACAACTATCGACGTAACTGATGCTGTCGGCATAATGAATCACTTTTACGCTGGAATTACCGTTAATCAATCCATATAGTTGGTAATAGGAGAAATTAAATTGATTACAACCGGGCCAGCTCAGCTTCAGGTATCCATCATTTGTTATAGCCTTTGTCACTAACAATTGGGGAGCTGGCCTGCCGTCGATAGAAACCACCCATTTTTTAACCGTAACGTAATTTTCCGCACCGGTTACATCAGCCAGGCTACCACTGCCGGTCTTACCATAGAGTACTACTTTGAGTGTATCAATTCCTGGTACAAAATCACCAGGCGAAAGCGAAAACTTATCACTCTCCAAATCCACAGTCCATGTTTTTCCCTGAAGGGAAAAGACCGCCTGCCTGATGGCTACTCCATACAAGTTAAAACTATAGGTAAATACGGTGGGATTGAAAACCGCAATGGTGTCGAATTCCGAAACCAGTTGCAGGTCGAAACTGCGGGTACCGCCGGGTTTCTGTACATCCCTGAAATTCGTTTCATCGAGGTTGTACTCACAACTACACATCCCCTGCACTAAGAGCCACAGAACCAATAACCTGGATATCGATCGCATTTTCTCCTTTATTTGAGCCCGGATTTATATCCAACTTCGATATAAATCCCTGATAATCAAAATTTAATATTTCACGAACTTCCTTCTTCTACTGATACCCTTACAATTCCTTGCAGGAAATGCCCGAATATCAGCATTAGTATGGACTTGCCCGTTGTACCCGCAAATATAAATTTCTTTTTGGCTGTTATAAGAGGAGTTGAATAAATATTTTGCATCCGCCTAGAAGCGATTTTGACTTAGCTAAAAGCCACAATTCTATTGTAATTTTGAAGCTGGTAATTGGGGTCTGCACAGGAATAAGTTCCTGTTTTCGGATTTTCAGGATCAACTCCCAATTATTTGACATACGCTTCCATTCCCGGCATTACCCAACCGAGCATAAGCCCATAAATATGCTGGGCCAGAAAAATAAAAAGGAAACCGACCAGGATGGTAATAATAATGAACCTCAGCTTTTTCTCCAGGCTGATTTCAAATAACTCTCTCACTCCGTACCAGAATACGAATAAGGTGTAAGCAATAAAAACATAGATGCCTATAGGGATCAGTATACGCAATAAAGGGTGAAGGTAAACTACAAAAGTTACAATAAATAAAGGTGTAAAAGTGTAAAGCACAAGCTTCAGGATGCGCATAAAATCGGTTTCTATTCCGAATTTAGGAAGCGAAAAATTGAGGATATAAGCTGCCAAAAGGATCAACAGGTAAGGAATGGCTACCCAGGATACCAGGTTGAATACCAGCAAAATTGCCAGGTTCATTGAATACCCTAGTACAGACTTCGCTATAAAAAATAAACCAATATCACGGCCTATTGCACTGAAAAGAATGATAGGAAATGCGAAATTCCACATCAGTTCTTTGGGTGTTTGTTTCTCTTTTTTTATCACCTTCCACTCAAGACTGGGTATGAGTGAAATGCGCATCGCTTTAATGATCAGCTCCTTGAAATTCATTCAGCAGGAAAAAGTAAGTATGAATAGCTGCGGGTCTTCAGAATTTACTCCATTACAACGCGGCGGACTGTACCAGTATTGTTGTCGATCCCAATATTTCCGAGACTTGAGGCCGGCAGGAAAGTCACTACCCCGAACTGGTTGATCACAAAACGGGTTTCGAGTTTCACAAGGCCACCGATCTTGACGGCTACCGAGGCTTTATCGGGAATACGGTAATACAGTCCGTGGGATTCGCGCTGGCCGGCATTCAATTTGTCGGATTCCGTTTTCAACCCGTTTGTCTGGTTAAGAGTGCTTGCCTGTATTTGTATCACATCCCCTATGACGGCAGTTTTGGGCAGAATGCCTTTGCTAATGGAGAAACGGCAAAGGGCCTCTGCTGGGTTAGCCTTGTCGGCAACATAATAAAAAGTGTAGGTCTCGCTCGAAACACTGTTCACCCCCTTAAATAGTTCGAGGTAATCCTGTTTCATACTGTTCATCTGGTTGTACATAAATTCCATGGTGCCCTTGTCGTAGTTCACTTCCTGGTAACCGTTGATGAGATTGTACATGCTTTCGTCGAGTTTCAGAATAAAATCAGCAGCCTCGCGGGCTTTTTGCTCGGTTGTTTTGGCAGCCGAGGTCTTCCTGAAAAATTTCTGTTCAATGATGGTCGTATCAAGACTTATCCTCTTGATGACAGTATCCGTGCGCTCGAAAATACTGGGATTGGCAATTTCGGGGATATCGACCCTTGAGGTGGTAAGGTCCTGCGAATGCTGTTTGCCTGAAACAGCAGAAGGCATGAGGGAACCTGCCCCGGAAATAACCCCATCGTCTGACAGGAAGAGTTCAATGGATTTCCTGTCTTTCTGCCTTTCCGGCAAACGAATAAAGTAATATTCCGTGGGATCAGGTTCCGTATAGGAACTCAGGCGGATATCTTTCAATTCGTATTCGGTGCTGTTAACAGTGGTAACCTGCGACATACCAAGCAACTGATCCGCGAATTCGGCATAGGGTCCTTTTACCTTCTGAACCTTATTTACTATTATATCGACCTGTAGAACCGTTTGAGGCAAGGAATAGAACATGCCTTCGGAATTGGCAGGAATGTTTGCCGAACCTACCTTCAGTACATTGATCTGGGCTTTGATACCATAGATTGAAACCAGGAAAACCGCAGAAAGGAAAATCTTTTTTATCATAACATCAGTATATATTGGCTTTTCAAAATTACACCAATTCGGCTAATATACTAAAAACGACCCATCAATATATTTATTGTATCCGGTGTTCGTATCAATTTAATGACTTTCTGCGGATGTCAGAGAAGAAACTGAGGGAAGATTATGTTAGTAATAAAGTTTCCTTCGCCTGAACCTAGATTTACACTGGTAATGAACGGTACTCGTCACAAATCGCTTAAAGCCTCTCCCCTATTGTGTTACAGGCAGGAAATTCAATAATCATCGTAGAATTCCAAGGCATGGTTACTCCCATGGCAAAAAAACGTACTTTTGCGTAAAATGCAACAAAAGCATGAAATCGAATAAATACCTGGTATTCTTGTCCTTACTGATTGCTTTCCTGGCTTTCGGCTCCTGCCGGCAAAAGCCAAAGGAACAGAATATCAGCATTTCGGGGGCCTTTGCGCTTTACCCGCTCACCGTTAAGTGGGCCGAAGAATACCAGAAACTCCATCCCGATATAGTAATTGATATTTCGGCAGGCGGTGCCGGCAAGGGGATGACCGATGTACTCTCGGGTATGGTCGACCTGGCCATGTTTTCGCGTTCTGTTGCACCTCAGGAAGTTACAAACGGTGCCTGGTCAATAGCAGTAGCACGTGATGCCGTGGTTCCTACTGTAAGTTCTTCCAATCCATGCATCGAAAACCTTGTTCAACATGGGTTGACAAAAAGTCAGTTTACCGAAATATACTCCGGTCGTAAAATAACGGGCTGGCAGCAGCTTTTCCCTCTGGCTAAAGCTGAAAAGATCAATATTTATACCCGTTCCGATGCCTGTGGCGCGGGCGAAATGTGGGCAAAATTCCTGGGTACCGACCAGGAACTGCTTGCCGGCACCGGTGTATTCGGTGACCCGGGAATTGCTGATGCCGTAAAAAATGATAAATGGGGAATCGGATACAACAACGTGGTTTATACCTACGATACCAAAAGCCGCAAGCCTTACCCCGGAATTCAGGCAATTCCTATTGATCTGAACAACAACGGGATGATTGATAAAAATGAGAATTTTTACGGTAGCCTCGACAGCATCATGCTAGCCATTGCCGATAGCAGATACCCGTCGCCGCCGGCCCGGGACTTATACCTTATTTCGAAGGGGAAGCCTTCTAAAAAAGCAGCCACTGATTTTATCAGCTGGATACTTACCGACGGGCAAAAGTACATCCGGGAAGCCGGCTACGTGCAACTAAAGGCCGAAACGGTGGAAAAAGAGAAAAATAAACTTTCAAAATAAAGAATCTTGGACGGAGTTCATATACGACGATTATTCCGGAATAAATTGCATACCATATGGATGGTAATCGCCCTTGTGTTTTCGATGACGCTGCCGGTGATGCTAGCCATAGGGTTGTATTATAAAGCCTCAGGCCTTATTATGCAACATTCGTTCCTCAGCCTGATCTTCTCGAAGGACTGGCGGCCTCTTTCGGGCCATTTCGGTTTGTTTCCTTTTATAATCAGTTCGCTTTGGGTAACCATACTTGCATTGATCATAGCCGGCCCTATCTGCCTGTTTTCGGCCATTCACCTTACGCAATACGCTAAAAGCTATGTGCTCAAAGTCATGCACCCGGTGATTGATATACTGGCCGGCATCCCATCGGTTATTTTCGGTGTTTGGGGTGTGGTAATCATTGTACCCTTTGTGAGCCAGCATATTGCGCCTCTTTTCGGGAAGCAGACTTCGGGCTATACCATTATGAGCGGGGGAATCGTACTAGCCGTCATGATTATTCCTTTCATACTCAATATCCTGATCGAAGTGTTCAAGTCCATTCCCGAGGAACTTACCGAGGTGACACTTTCGCTTGGAGCCACCCGCTGGATGGTAGTGAAACACATACTTATGCGGAAAGCGTATCCTGGCATAGTGTCGGCTTTTGGACTGGGTCTTTCGCGGGCTTTTGGCGAAACCATAGCCGTGCTAATGGTGGTCGGAAATGTCACGCTCATACCCCATGGGGCCCTGCAGCCCGGATATCCCCTGCCGGCCCTGATCGCCAATAACTACGGGGAAATGCTTTCGATCCCTATGTATGATTCGGCATTGATGCTGGCGGCTTTCGTGCTGCTTATTATAGTGATACTGTTTAACTTTATTTCGCGTATGGTGATCCATCGCATGATAAAAATGATGTAAATGAAGAAATCGAAACTCAGGAATGCCGAGGAACTGTTTTTCAGGGGCGTGATGATCATCTCCACTTCCGTGATTGGGTTTGCCTTGTTCCTGATTCTATGGAGTATCATCAAAAGGGGGCTGCCGGCCCTGTCGTGGGCCATGCTCACGCAAACGCCCAAGGGCGGCTTTTACTTCGGTAAAGAGGGCGGTATTGCCAATGCTATTGTCGGTTCACTTTACCTGGCGTCGGGAGCCACCCTGCTGGCTATGGCAATCGGCATCCCGGTTTCACTCTATATGAATGTGAACCTTCACAGGCGTAAGAAACTGGTCAATACCATACGTTTCCTACTGGATGTGATGTGGGGAATACCTTCCATCGTTTACGGCGCCTTCGGCTTTACGCTAATGATTTATTTCGGGATGCATTCCTCGCTGCTGGCAGGGATTATCACGGTTACCCTTTTCATCATACCGATCATGATACGTTCCATAGACGAGGTTCTCCTTTCTGTGCCTAACGGTCTGATGGAGGCATCGTACTCCCTGGGGTCCACCCAATCGGAAACGTCCTATAAAGTATTCCTGCGTCAATGCATATCCGGGGTCATTACCGCTATACTGCTTTCGTTCGGCAGGGCGATAGGCGATGCGGCATCCGTGCTTTTTACAACAGGTTACACCGATCATATGCCTACCTCGCTCATGCAGCCTACTGCGACTCTTCCACTGGCCATCTTCTTCCAGATGAGTTCGCCTATTGCTGAAGTCAAGGAACGGGCTTATGCATCCGCCCTGATCCTGACCCTGATCATCCTGTTTATTAGCATTATTGCACGCATTATTTCGACCCGGTATCAAAAAAACAAAATAAAGATCTAAATGCCTGGAAAACCAAAGATTATCATCAAGGACCTCAACCTGCACTTCGGGAAGCAACACGTACTGAAAAACGTGACTGTGAGTATTCCTGAAAAACAAATCACGGTCATACTGGGACCATCAGGCTGTGGTAAAACTACCCTGCTTAAAACCATGAACCGGCTTACCGACCTTTATCCCAGTGTAAAACTGAAGGGCTCTATACATATCGGTAACGATGACGTGCTGAATACCACTAAAGACATCACCGAAATCCGCAGGCATATGGGTTTGCTGTCGCAACGGCCGTATCCCCTGCCCATGAATATTTTCAATAATGTGGCTTATGGCCTTCGCATAAGCGGGCGCAAGGACAAGAAATACCTGAAACCCCGGGTAAAACATTACCTAGAAATGGCAAACCTCTGGGAAGAAGTTAAGGACAGGCTCACTGACCCGGCTTCATCGCTTTCCATCGGGCAGCAGCAGCGCCTTTGCCTGGCAAGGGGTTTATCGGTCGATCCGGATATTATCCTGGCCGATGAACCTACTTCTGCTCTCGATCCACTTTCGAGCGAAGCCATCGAAAATAAATTTGTCGAACTGAAAAGCCAGTATACCATCGTTATGGTAACCCACAGCTTGCAACAGGCACGACGCATTGCCGACTATGTCGTTTTCATGTACCTGGGTGAAATTGTGGAACAGGGTCCCGCCAGGGATTTCTTTAATAACCCGAAACAGGAACTCACGAAAAAGTATATAAAGGGGCTGTTTAATTAATTGAAGTTCATTTCTTTGCATCCTGAATTGCTACCAGGAATTACTTTTCTCACACTTCCAGGGCTTTCACAGAAGATGCTTACTTATTCATTATCAACAGGTTCCCAAAGTTCTATTTTTACTCCGTCGGGATCGAGTATGTGAACAAATTTCCCGTATTCAAACTCTGCGATCTCATCCAGTACAGTTACTCCCTCCGATTTCAGCAGTTCAACAAGTGATGCCATATTTTCGACCCTGTAGTTGATCATAAAATCCTTACCTGAGGGCTGAAAATAATCTGAATCTTCTGGCATGACACTCCATTGAGTATAGCCTTTTCTTTCAGGATTACCAGCCTGCCTCCACTCGAAGGTGGCTCCATACTCATCAGTGGAAAGTCCAAGATGTGTGGAATACCAGGAACGTGTCTTTTCAGGATCCTTCGTCTTAAAGAAAATTCCCCCTATACCGGTGACCCGTTTCATGTTTTCCATCTCCAATTGTCTGCTTTAATTACTTGATAAACAATAACTCACGATATTTAGGCAAAGGCCATAATTCATCATCCACCAGCAGTTCCAGTTTATCGACATGGTATCGTATTTTTTCGAAAAACGGGAGAATTTCCTCGTTATACATAGCTGCCCTGTCGGCAGTTTCCTCAATTTTATTTGCTTTTTTCCGTTTTTCCACCATTTCGGCGACTAACTGCCTTACGATGGAAATATGTTCCGAAATCTCCTTGATATTCTGCATCTGGCTATTCGAAAGCTTTACAAACGTCTTGTTATCAAGCACTTCTTTCAGGCCTTTTACGTTTTCGACCAGTGTATTCTGGTAGCGTATGGCTGTGGGTATGATATGGTTATGCGAAAGATCGCCTATGATCCTCGATTCAATCTGTATCTTCTTGATATAGTTCTCCAGGTCGATTTCGTAGCGGGCGAGCACTTCCCTGCGTGAGAGTACATCATGCTCCTCAAACATGCGGATCACATTGTCACTGGTCATGACTTTAAGTGCGTCCGGTGTAGAAGGAATGTTGGCAAGCCCACGGCTCACAGCCTCGGCTATCCACTCATCGCCATAGCTGTTCCCTTCGAAGCGGATTCGCTTGGAGTCTTTAATATACTTACGGAGTATTTTATAGATGGCATCCTCTTTATTGGAACCTTTCTCAACCAGGGCATCCACTTCACCGCGGAAAACTCTCAACTGTTCGGCCAGGGCCAGGTTCAGTGCGATCATGGGTTTAGCACAATTAGTCGATGAGCCTACTGCCCTGAATTCGAATTTATTGCCTGTAAAAGCAAACGGTGATGTGCGGTTGCGATCGGTGTTATCGAGGAAGATTTCAGGAATTTTCGGGATATTGAGCGAAAATTCTTCCTGTGCACCTTCTACCGAATCCTTATTCAGGCTGCTTTTCTCAATCTCGTCGAGTGTTTGCGATAACTGCGAACCTATGAATACCGACATGATGGCTGGTGGTGCCTCGTGGGCACCAAGCCTGAGGTCATTGCCTGCCGATGCGATCACGGAACGGATCAGGCCAGCATGGGTATCGACAGCTTTAACAATATTTACCAGGAACGTAAGGAAACGGAGGTTCGCTTTCGGTGTTTTTCCGGGTGAAAGTAAATTATCACCGGTATTGGTCATTAACGACCAGTTATTATGTTTTCCCGAACCATTTACTCCCTGGTAAGGTTTCTCGTGTAAGAGTAATGTAAGATGGTGCCGCTTGGCTACTTTTTCGAGTATATGCATCAGCAACTGGTTATGATCGACAGCCATATTCGCCTCCTCAAACACCGGGGCGCATTCGTACTGGCTGGGTGCAACCTCGTTATGGCGGGTCTTTACAGGAATTCCAAGCCTGTGAGCCTCGAATTCGAACTCGCGCATAAAATCCATCACGCTTTCGGGAATAGTGCCGAAATAATGATCCGAAAGCTGCTGATCCTTTGCCGAAGCATGGCCGAAGAGCGTGCGACCCGAAAGGGCCATATCGGGCCTTGCGTGGTACAATGCCGTATCGACCAGGAAATATTCCTGTTCCCAGCCCAGGGTGGCGACTACTTTGTTAGTATTACGGTCAAAATACCTGCACACGGCCGTAGCTTCCTTATCAAGTGAATGCAAGGCCTTCAGCATGGGTGTTTTGTAATCCAGTGCTTCTCCGGTATAGGATATAAAAATGGTGGGAATACAGAGTGTATCGTCCATTATAAAAGCCGTGGAAGTCGGATCCCAGGCCGTATAACCGCGTGCTTCAAACGTATTTCGTATGCCCCCGCTAGGGAAACTCGACGCATCCGGTTCCTGCTGAATGAGTTCCCCCGCACCGAAATGCTCTATGGCTTTACCTTCGGAAGTCGGTGAAAGAAAGGAATCATGTTTTTCGGCAGTAGCCCCTGTGAGCGGGTGAAACCAATGTGTGTAGTGAGTAGCCCCTTTAGCAATAGCCCATGATTTGATGGCCGTTGCCACCTGGTCGGCTATACGCCTGTCGATCTTTTCACCCTTGTTGATCACATTCTGCAACTGCTGGAATGCTTCCTTTGAGAGGTATTGGCGCATAACTGCCTGGTTGAACGTATTTTCACCAAAATAGTCGGAGACTTTGCCATGCATTTCAATGGTCCGTTTAGGGCGGGAAATGGCTAATTCGAGAGCTTTAAACCTGATATTCGACATAGATTCTTTTTATTAATTCCGAACCACAAAAATATCCATTAAATTGAGCAGGAAAGAGAACCAGGCCCTTTTTTATGAACATGTATTGAACTTTATTTTTTGACATCACTCTTCCTCACCCTCAACAGCCATAATCCTGAAAAAGTGTACAAACCATTGATAATTAACAACTCAAATCCAAATTTATACCCGTTCAGGAGTTGAACAGAAAAATCACTCAGCAGGTAACAAAAAACGGGTGAACTGATGGCAAGGTAGGGTACTAACTTATCTTTCACCTGGTAAGGCGTGAATAATCCAAATGCGTACAACCCGAGTAAGGGTCCATAGGTATAACCAGCTACCGTGAAGAGCTTATCGACCACAGCCCTGTCGTTGATGGCCCTGAACAGTATAATGACCAATAAAAGCAGGAAAGCGAATGCAAGGTGCACTTTATAACGCATACGTTTCCGCTGGTCTTCTGTTAAGTCCGTTCTTTTATTCAGGCCCAGGAAATCAATGGTAAACGAAGTGGTAAGTGACGTTAAAGCACCATCAGCACTCGGGTAAGCCGCTGAAATCAAACCAATTATAAATACAAGCCCGGCTAAGGGACCGAGATACTTAATGGCAATCATTGGGAAAAGATCATCCGTCCTGCTTGGAAGCTCAATACCATGTTTGGTCGAGAAGATATATAAAGTTGCTCCCAGGAAGAGGAACATCAGGTTAACAAATACAAGCACAAAACTGAACGAAAACATGTTTTTCTGAGCCTCGCCTATATTGCGGCAACTCAGGTTCTTCTGCATCATCTCCTGGTCGAGGCCGGTCATGACGATGGCAATAAAGGCCCCGCTGAGTATCTGCTTGATAAAGAATTGCTTGCTATGCCAGTCGGTAACCACAATCTTCGAGTAACTGCTGTTCCATACCGTTGAAATCAGATGATTGAAGTCAAACTGCAGGTCCCTGCTTATAAGGTAAATCGAAAGCCCAACCGCAAGCAGCATAAATGTAGTTTGCAGTGTATCTGTCCAGATGATGGTTTTTATTCCGCCTTTCATGGTATACATGATGATGAGGGCAATGAAAACACTCACCGTAACAATAAAGGGTATATGCCAGGCATCGAAAACGAATACCTGTAAAACATTAACAACCAAAAACATGCGGAAAGATGCTCCTATGGTTCGTGACAGAAGGAAGAAAAAAGCACCGGTTTTATACGACCAGAAACCAAACCGTTGCTCCAGGTACGAATATATGGAAGTAAGATTCAGCCTGTAATACATGGGCATCAGAACGGTCGCTATAACGGTATAACCTATCAGGTATCCGGCTACCACCAGCAGGTAACTGAACTGTGTGGCACCCACCCAGCCGGGCAGCGACATAAAAGTGACCCCTGACAGCGAGGCCCCTATCATACCATAGGCCACTACAAACCAGGGTGAGGATTTATTCCCAATATAAAAGGAGTCGCTGTTTGCCTTACGCGTGGTTATCCAGGTAACTGCAAAAAGCAAAACCGTATATGCCAGGAAACTGATAAATATGAGTGTGGGAGTCAAATTATTCTATTTAGTTATAGTGTTGTTATACAAGCATTTTTAGGCAACTAACTGAACAATGAATTTAGAATCATTCCTCCAGGTACATGGCAAAAGAAATCAGGTCAGGGAACGAATAATCCAGTATGCCGCTGCATTGAAATGCCACTTCCTTGTCATTACCAATCAGTACCGTAAGCATTCCCAGGCGGTGACCGAAAAGAATATCGCTGTATGTGTCACCCGCCATTATACTCTTTTTAAAGTTAATGGAAGGGAATTGCTTCCTTGCTTTCAGGCCCATGCCTACGGCTGGTTTCCGGGTAAAACTCCTTATATTCTTGAGGTCGGGGCTGAAAAATACGGCGTCGATCCTGCCACCGGCTTTAGCAACTTCCTGCAACATCTTGGCATGCACGCTCTCCAACTGACCCTGGGTCATGAGTCCACGGCCTATGCCCTGCTGGTTGGTTACTACTACAACAGGATTAAATAGTTTTGCAAAAATGGCGATGGCCTCAGGTACGCCCGGTAAAAATTTGAATTCGTCAGGAAGTTTCACATAATCATCCGGTATGCGCTCATTTATAACACCATCCCTGTCCAGGAATAATGTCCAGCCTGCTTGTTTCGAGAATTTCCTGATCATATGGTTTGTGGTGCGCCTATCAACGTCTGTGCCCTGGCATAATCATCGGGTATGCCCATATCCAGGAAAAAGGCATCCGTCCGGAATGCAATGAGGCGTAATTTTGAACAGGAAGTCCTGAACAATTCATTTTCAAGTGAAAATTTAGTTTCAGGTACCGCATCAAATATCTTCCTGTTTAGCAGGTATATTCCACCGTTTATCCAGCCACTTAGGGAGGCAGGGTCTTTTTCCCTGAAATCATTGATCCTGTTGTCTGCTTCGGCCAGAATAAGCCCGTACCTGCTGGTTTCCGGAAGGTACTTAACGGCAATGCTTATATCAGCTGCAGTTTCCTGGTGCAGTCTTCCCATCTCAGCAAGTTCGGGAATAAAGTAGGTGTCACCATTGACGACGAACACTTTATCCTGTTTGCAAAAGGAGCTTGCAAGTTTCACGGCTCCTCCGGTACCCAGTGGTTCATTCTCTACGGCATATTCAATTTCCAGGTTATGATATATATCCCCAAAGTAACTGATTATTTGCTCTTTGCGATACCCAACCGAAAGAATGACTTTATTAATTCCCTGTTCGCCCAGGTAATCCAGAACATAGGTCAAAAAGGGCAAACCCCTGACGGGCGCCATACACTTGGGCATATCGGGCAATACTTCTCTCAGCCGTGTTCCCAACCCGCCCGCGAGTACAATTGCTTCTCTGTCCTTCATACAGGGATTAATCTTTAAAAAGCTTTGCTTCAACCAGTTCGCAAATAATATGCCCCAGCATAATATGCGATTCCTGTATCCGGGGAGTATCATTGGAGGGGACATTCAGCAGGAAGTCACATTTCTCTTTCAGTTTCCCACCGCTTTCCCCCGTAAATCCTACCGTGATCATTCCCAGTGATTTCGCCGTATCAAAGGCATTCAGAATATTGGCCGAATTCCCCGATGTAGTGAGACCTATCAGGATATCGCCGGCTTTGCCGACGGCTTTTACCATGCGGGAATAAATGACCTCGTACCCGTAATCGTTGGCTACCGCAGTTACAAACGATGAATTCACATGCAAAGCTTCAGCGTTAAGCGGCTGTCGATCGAAATAAAATCGGCCCGAGAGTTCTGCAGCCAGGTGCTGGGCATCGGCAGCGCTTCCACCGTTACCACAAAAGAGCACCTTCCCTCCTTTTTGATAACAGGCAACAATTTCATTAACAATCATTTCGGTAGCTGAGACCAGTTCAGGGCTGCTTTCCACAGCACTTTTCACCTGTATGGATTGCCGTATAATATTTCTTATTTTTTCTTTCATCAATTCGAGAAATTTAGGATGGGGTGAATGCAGTGAACTAGATTGTCCACGAAACCATACCTCCCTTTGTAAAAGTATAGCGAAGAACCTGTCCGCCAAATTGTTGCAGTGCTTTGATTACATTGTACCGCGTATTTCCCGGGCAATAGAAAAGCATAAATCCGCCTCCTCCGGCACCACTGATCTTTCCGCCTGTTGCCCCATGGGCAATGGCCGTTCCATAAATATTTTCCAACAAGGGGTTGGTAATCTCATCAGCCATGCGCTTTTTGAAATGCCATCCGTAATTGAGTATTTCGCCTACGTCGTCCAGTTTACCCATGAGCAACGCTTCTTTCATCATGACGGCCTGCTTTTTCATCTCATGCATAGCATCGATCGACTGCTGGTTCCCGTTTCGCACATTATTCTGCTGCGCCTCAATAATTTTGGCCGACAGCCTGCTTGTACTGGTATTGTAAAGGATCAGGTTGTGCGAAAGTTCATTCAGGTATACATCCTTAATACGCAAAGGATTTACAATTACCTTGTCATCTTTTGAGAACTCCATGAAGTTTACCCCGCCGAAAGTGGCCGAATACTGGTCCTGCTTACCACCGGCCATTTTCAGATCAATGCGTTCGATCTCAAAAGCAAGGTGAGCCATATCGTATTCGCCCATGGGTAACCGCAGCCATTCGGCAAAAGCACCCAGGATGGCAACCACCAGGGTCGACGAAGTTCCGAGGCCCGATCCGGGAGGAGCATCTACCGATGTGGTGAGCCTGAACGACAAGGGTTTACCGGTTATTTCCTTTACAATCCGATTGTATACCCCGGCATGAAGGCTGAAAGGACTTTCGACCGGCAACTCTTCAGTAGAATCAAACACCATTTGCTTATCCTGGTCAGCCAGGCAAAGGTATATTTTGCCATCATCGCAAGGTTCAATGGTTGCGCTGGCAAACAAACTGATAGTGGCATTAAGAATAGCACCACCAAAAAGATCCGAATAGGGTGCTACATCACTCCCGCCCCCGGCCAGCCCAATTCGCAATGGAGCTATACATCTGTTTATCAACATACTATCGTTTTATAGATACAATTTTATACGTTCGTGCAAAGGTAGCATTATTCATGAATAATGTATAAACGCCGGCTTTGAGTGCAGGAAGAATGACAACAGATTCATCTTCAGGTTTAACGGCAGTATAAACCACTTTCCCTGAAACATCCACCGCCGAAATATGGTAAATACCCGATTTTTCGGGAAATTCAATTGTAAAATCCTTATCCGAAGGATTCGGGAAAATGCGAATATTCCATTCCTGCAAGGCTTTTATCCCATTGGGCTGAACCTGGACAATTTTACATACCGTGTCCGTAATACATGCATTCGCAGTAATTAGGCAAACCTCATATGTACCGTAATTATTAAAATAATGAAGCGGGTTTTGCATGTCCGAATAGAATCCGTCGCCGAAATTCCAGAACCAGCTTGCCGCATTCAACGATGAATCGTTAAATTCTACCAGGCGGTCATTTGTATTGTAATATCCAAAATCGGGAACAGATGCCTTGCACAGGGAAACTTCATTACAAATCGTGTCGGTTCCGCAACTGTTTCCAACTATAAGAAAAACAGAGTATAAGCCTTCTGACGAAAAAACATGGATAGGATTCCTGAGATTGGAGAAATACCCGTCGCCGAAATCCCAGAACCAGGATATACTGACCGAAGTTGTATCATGAAATGAACAAGTCAGGTTTTCGGTTGAATAGGTATAATTGGTTGGAAAACTGCATTCAGTGTATTTTACCGTTAAACGGGGCCGGATCACCTCCGTTATATTGTCACCCGAAGCAAAAATAAGGCTGGCGTATGGATTTTCATTGATTATATTGAGAGCAAATCCCCAATTGGTATTGATAACCATATCCTTAACCAGGGTCGTAACGTCAATTCCCGTGTAATCCTGTGTGTTTGAAACCGATGCCGGGAGATACACCTGGTGCAGTTGTGTATAGGCGGGTTGAGTATTCCAGGTAACACTCTCCTCGGCCCAGGCCGATGTAATTCGCTGGAGGTAGCAAGCATTGTCCCCGTTCTGGTTATACCACGGGTTGTTATAGTCATTATATAAATCCAGTGTGGCAGAAATAATGGTAACATTTGCCGGTATGGATGTTAAATCAAATTTCATTAGACTTCTGCCAGTTCCGTATTCACCGCCATAGGTGTAAGCGCATGCCATAAAACTCTGGTAATTGCCATAGGGCACATTCGCCATCGAGGAGACACTGTTGATATAGGCATCGCAACCTGTTTCTGCACCGGGTTGTATGACCAGGGTAACAATATTCTGAGAATGGCATGGATAAAAAGCATGGATGGATAAAAACACGCAGATACTAAAAATTTGAAATACAGTATTCATTTACAAATATGTTTGTAACTATTTAATAACGAATAAACTATCTATGGTTTTCAACATATTAGTCCACGAAAAACGCAATTTTTCCCTGGATGCATTTTCAGAGAACTCGGCCTCTTTATTTTCGATAAAAAAAGTATAAATTGCTCCTGCGATAGCTTCAGGATCAGGCTCCACCACGTAACCCACCAGGTTGTGGGTAACAAATTCCTCAAGACCTCCTACCCGGGTTATGATCATAGGCTTATCAAAATGATACGCTATCTGGGTCACACCGCTTTGGGTAGCACTTTTATAGGGTTGTGCAACCAGGTCGGAAGCACAAAAATATTTCGAAACCTGGCTTTCAGGGATAAACTCTGTGGCAAGCACAACGCGATCGCCCAGTTCAAGTTCCCTGATAAGATCATGATAAGGTTTGGGATCGGAATAAAATTCCCCGGCTACAAGCAGCTTGACAGGAAGATTTGCCAATTTGCTCTTGGCAAAGGCCATTAAAAGCAAGTCAAGCCCTTTATAATCACGTATAAATCCAAAAAACAGCACATAATGAATGTCCGGGTCAAGGTCAAGCATTTTCTTAGCTACAGCTTTGGGAATGGCTTCACCGTAATTGTCGTAAATCGGGTGCGGGCAAAACAAGGCAGGTTTTTGGGTGAAAGTTCTAAGGTCAGTGAGGACATTCTTCGACATGGCAATAAAACCATCGACTGCCATTACCCAGTATTTGGCCAGAATCCTGTCACCAACCCGGTGTTCGTGGGGAATAATATTATCAACAATCGAAACTACCCGCGTTACTTTATTGCTCTTTGCTATAAGCGCAATCGTCCCGAAACAGGGAGCCATGAATGGCAGCCAGAATTTAACTACCAGCAAGTCCGGTTTCATCCTTTTGAGTTCAAGGCCGACTTTAATCCAGTTGAATGGGTTTATTGAATTAACTTTAACAGAAATCTCGAGTCCTTCGGGAGGAGGATCCTCTGAATACTGGGTCTTGCCGGGGAAAAGGAAACCAGGGTACTGTAGGCTGAAAGTATAAATTTCGGCATCATAACCCTGTGCCTGGTATTCCCGTATAATCCGTTCATTGAATGAGGCAAGTCCTCCCCTGAGGGGATAGGCTGATCCTAGCAGAACGACTTTCTTTGGTACTGACATCCGGGAATCCTGACACGGTTAATATAAAGTTCTGTTTTGCCGATCCGGCAAGGGGAAAGCCTATATCCCAAGTTCCTTCTCAATGAGGTAATGATTACGCTCTGGCGAATTGCGGGCCATCATTTCAGCCAGGAATCCCGTCATGAATAATTGAGTGCCCAGGACCATGCTGAGCAAGCCAAAGTAGAAAAGCGGGCGATCAGTCATTTTATATTCGGCAAGGAAAAACTTATCGTAAGTCAAAATACCCGCAATGGCAAAACCGACAACAAACAACAACATCCCCAGCATGCCAAAGAGGTGCATAGGTTTTTTACCGAATTTGGAAACAAACATGATCGAGATCAGGTCGAGAGGCCCGTTAATAAAGCGGTTCACTCCAAATTTGGTGACACCAAACTTGCGTTTCCTGTGTTCAACCACCTTCTCCCCTATTTTTTTAAACCCATTCCATTTTGCGATCACGGGGATATAACGGTGCATTTCCCCATAGACTTCAATGCTTTTAATTACATCTTTCTTATATGCTTTCAGCCCGCAGTTGTGGTCATGCAATTTGACCCCCGACATCCAACTGGTCATGGAATTATAAAATTTCGAAGGGATATTTTTCGTCAACGAAGGATCGTGGCGCACCTTTTTCCAGCCTGAGACCAGGTCAAAACCCTGCTCCTTAATCATGGAATACATGCCGGGAATTTCATCCGGGCTGTCCTGCAGATCAGCATCCATGGTAATAACAACATCTCCACCTGCAACCTTAAAGCCAGTATTTAGTGCTGCGGATTTCCCATAATTCCTACGGAATTTAATCCCTTTGATCCTAGGATCACCCTGGTGCAACTGCTGAACTACTTTCCATGAGTTATCGGTGCTGCCGTCATCAACCAGCAGGATTTCATAGGAATACTTATTCTCCAGCATCACCCTCTCAATCCATTGACAGAGTTCGGGCAGTGATTCTTCTTCGTTAAGCAAAGGTATAATAACCGTAATGTCCATGTAGATTAAATCCCCCCCCCAGTGTTTGTGTCAAACAAATCAGGATTTTTTTTCATTATTGTCCCGACTATTAATGAAATTATTCCTCCTACGACAATGCTACCCAATAAATTCTTAAGAAAAGTGGAAAAAGTACCCATTTTAGCTGTTTGTACGTCTAATTTGTCTAATTGTTGCGCTATTTGGTCTTCAGGCATTTTGCCTGAAAGGTAATTCTCCATCCATGATTTTTGGGCTTCCATAACATTTTTATAATATTCAGGATCAATCAACAGGATAAAGATATAATTAAAAAGCTGTGAAATGATGACAGAAACGCTAAACGCTATAAAGCAATAAAGAAATGCATCACGAAATGAGATAAACCCACCAATACTTGACCTGAATTGTTTAAATAAAACAACTAAAACTGTAATGCTTATCGCTAAACTCAGCAACAAAATAAGAATTGGCCTTAAAATTCCTATTGGCTTGATATCAGCCACATACATAATGATAAAGACGACTATCGAAACAACCCCGATAATAAGACCAGACTTAAAGGCAGAAATGAAAAGTGAGTTTTTTGTTTCCATTTGAATTAAATTTTAGGTTTTGGTTCAATGCAAAGGTAAGAAACTTGACGAAAGACCAGAAAAATTTGCAGTATGTTTTTCTGATCAGAAAATGTAGTACATTTGCATCCGGGTAAGTCTTATACGACCAGCTCCTATTGAACTCCCCCAGGACAGGAATGTAGCAAGGGTAAATAGTTGAGCGGTGCGATATAAGTAGCTTACCCTTTTTTTGTGCCCTCTATTTAGGCTTTTGTTTCATTATTTTTCTTCTGATTGAATTTCATCCTATTACGATTCTTACACTATATTTCCAACCCCGCTTTTTCAACCACTCTTCGCAGATTCTCAACAGTTTATTGACAGGATTATTCTATTTATACCAGAAAGATTAGGCTTTTACTTGTTAAAAGGTACTAACTTTGCACAGAACACATTTTTCACCTCAAAAACCTAATTTATGCAGTTTTTTATCGATACAGCTAACTTGGCCCAAATCCGTGAAGCCAACGAACTTGGCATACTCGATGGTGTTACCACTAATCCTTCGCTTATGGCCAAAGAAGGAATCAAGGGCAGGAACAGTGTCCTGAAGCATTATGTTGATATCTGCGAAATTGTGGATGGCCCGGTAAGCGCTGAGGTATTAGCAACCGATTTCGAGGGAATGATAAAAGAAGCTCACGAACTTGCTGAACTACACAAGAATATTGTGGTAAAAGTACCCATGATCCGCGATGGAATAAAAGCGATACGATATCTCACGGATAAAGGCATAGCAACCAATTGCACTCTTGTATTTTCTGCCGGACAGGCAATCCTGGCTGCCAAAGCCGGGGCAACCTATGTATCCCCTTTCATCGGC
>JBAXXB010000028.1:0-24765 GCA_037128115.1 Bacteroidota bacterium | reverse complement strand
AACCTCAACCTCAACCTCAACCTCAACCTTAACCTCAACCTCAACCTTAACCTCAGCCTCAGCCTCAACTTCAACCTTTTTGAAACCTATTCAGGATTGTTCTTTTAAGTTACTATCTTTCTTGATGAATAACTATTTATTGCGAACTCTGTCAAAGGGCAAATCATTCCAAATTATTACGGAAGGGCCAATCAGGCCTGCTTTTTCAATTCCCCGCCCTGGAACATCAGGGGTAAAAGGTTGGCAATCCCGTCGATTATCCATACTTTCCCGGAGTTTCCCTGCAGCAGTATCCGTATGGGTTGTCCCGAAAGCATTTCATACTCGGCCATTACCTGCCTGCAGGCTCCACAGGGAGTTACGGGGTTTTCGATTTTGAAGATATCGGTCCTGGCAACTACGGCAATGCTATGAATCGCCACTCCCGGTTGCTGTGCGGAAGCTGAAAAAACAGCGACTCTTTCGGCACACAGTCCCGAAGGATATGCGGAATTTTCCTGGTTATTGCCTTTGAAAATCATGCTATTGGCAAGCCTGAGCGCAGCACCTACATGGAAATTCGAATAAGGGGCATAGGCTGAATCGCAGGCAAGCCATGCCTGTTGCAGCAATTCCCTATCCGCTTCCGCAAGATCGGACAGCACGTTGACCTCAGTGTATGCTACCGTTAAAGTATGTGTAATCATAAGATTGCAAAATAGGGTATAAATGTAGACGAAAATTGCCAGGTTTTAGTTGAGATAAATAAAAAAGATCATGAATTTGAACTTTTATAGCAAAAAGTCCCCCTGGATTGGAAGTCAGCGCCAACAAACCATAGCCTCTCAGCCGGAAACGGATTCTGATGACTCCGTTTTTTCTCTTCCCAGCAGCATCAGCGCAGTGAGTAAAACGTAAAAAGTCACTCCTTCCTGGCTCTCAATGGTATCTTCGGTCAGCATGGAAAGCATGAAGATAAGCCAGAAAATAAGATAAAAGTAATTGCTAAAACTCCGGGTTTTGATGCCCGGGTAAAACATCATATACATGAACCAGATCAATCCGATAATTCCGAATGCTACCGTTATCGACAAGTATTGATCGTGGGAGCGCAACCTGTTCTGGCTGGCCAGGTTGGTATTCATTCTGCTGTACTGCTCCTCGAAAGCCTGTGGCAGGTCGCCTGTGCCGACCCCGATCAACGGATGCTGGCGTATGATCAGCAGCGAGGTGCGCCAGTACTCAAAGCGCTGGACCATGGAGCCTGAATTGGGATCATGGCGGTCAATATACCGCTGGAGTCCAGCGGTAAAATCTTCAATCTGGGACCTTAGTCCCTGGAATTTGTCGTAATCGTATTTGTTGATCCCGTTTTCTATATTTCGAATATCAGTATCCGATAGCCGGTTTACACCCTCAGCATCTTTCCGCAAATCCTTCGAAGCCAGGTAAGTGATCAGTGTAAAGCGGAGGACCTGTTTTTTCTGATCCAGGCTGTCGAGCGAAAGGCGGCTTCGCCTTGCCCAGGCCTCTCTCAACTCCTTGTCGCATATATATAGCCCGGCCCATTTTCCATTTTTCGGCTTGAAATTCACCGTGTCGTGGTAGTACGAATTTCCATTAGGGGTGTATTTGTCAAGTTTCGAAAACTCAACCGGAGGTGTATTGATGTATTTATAGGCGGTGGTGAGCACATACAGCAGCGGTAAAACGGTAAAAACAACCATCAATGCAAGCAGCGCAGTCTTCAGTAAAGGATTTTTAATCCTGAAAGCAAAAATTACCAGCAGAAGTAAGCTGATAAACAGGAAGAGCAGTATCCCGGTGGAGTAATTCATATACACCATAAAGGCAACCAGCCAGAGTGCCACAAGCAGCATGACTGTTTTCAGTCCGAAGCCCCGTATTTCGTTGGAGCGCATAAAGAAAAATAGTATAAATACAGCAAACACGGCATTCAGGCTGTATCGTATATGCGAAGTATGGGCAGACAGGGCGCGGCTATCAGCCTGCGGCAGGTTGAGGTAGAGCACCAGCCTGTATATGCTTCCACCGAACACGGCAGCAACCAGGCAGGCCATGATCCAGTAAAAAGTACGGGTGCTGATACGCGGCCCCGTGGCAATAAACAGGGGCAGTATAAAAAGAGGAAGCTTGGTGCGCAGGTCCTTCAGGGCGTAATTGAAGTCGGTAGTGTAAATCAGCCCGATTATATGCAACAGGAATACGGAAGCAATAGCCATAGCCGGCTTGTTCCTGAAAAATTCAACAAACTTATTGACAAGTGCCTTAAAGCCAGCTTTTATCACCTGCCCCAGGAAGCCGGCCAGTTTCAGCGGGTAGAACAGGGAAGACGCAGGGTATTTTTCGAAGAATGTAGTATCCACGCCATGCCGCAACCAGAAAAACAGCGTGCTGAACTGGAAAAGACTCATGGTAAATTTTGACAGGGGCAATGAGCCAACCAGCAATGCCAGCGATATGAAGTACATGCTTGTGTATCGCGGTGGCCATTTTCCTGTAAATAACTGCATAAGTTGTACGGGCTTAGTTCTGGGTTTTGGATGGCTTCGACTTGCTGTCGGCCTTGGTATAACTTCCGTCGAGAATGGAAGTATAAGTTACCGCATCATTCAGCACCTGTGTTGCGCTTTTCAGTTCAGTATCATCGCTCAGTGTCGATTCGATGCGGCCTTTCTGGTAATAATACCTGCTTGCGATTTCCTCCTGCAATAGCCTGGCGATTTCATCCTTATTATCCTGCAGGTCTTTTTTCTTGTGCAGCATAATGGATTGCAGCATAGCATCATATTGCGATTTTACATCAGTCCAGCAGTTTTCGTATTGGGCCGCTTTCTTTACTGATTCCAGTTCATTCTCGGCTGCAGTCTTGAATTCAAATCCTTTTTTGTCGGTAAAAGCGACAAAATCGTTGTATTCGGCATCGCTTAGTTTAAAATTGCCTGCTGTCGGAATAGTGGGATGTTCGGCGGCATACTTTGTTGCATATTCGAAAATAATGTACTTAGTGATAAGGTTATACGATACGGTGCTTAGTTTCAGCGTGTCGGTATACACATCAGGCGCTATTCCCTTTCCATCATAAACGGTGCGTCCATGAATGGTTTTAAATGCTGTGATCAGCGAATCGGGAACATGGTCAGGGTTACCAGATGCATTTTTATGCGCATAATCAATGGCCTGTATGCATCGCCCGCTGGGGATATAGTATTTGGCAACCGTAATTTTTACCTGGGTGTTATAGCTCAAAGGGAATACATTCTGGACCAGGCCTTTGCCATAAGTCCTGCGGCCAACAATTACAGCACGGTCCAGGTCCTGTAAAGCTCCGGCCACGATCTCGGAAGCCGAGGCGCTCATGCTGTTTACCAGCACAACCAGCGGGAGTTTCTCGTCAACCGGCTCCATGGTGGTCTGATAGTTGTGGTTTTTGTCTTTCTGCTTGCCTTTGGTCGATACTACCATTTCGGTCTTCTTTACAAAAAGATTAACAATATTGACGGCTTCGGTCAGCAATCCGCCCCCGTTATCCCGTAGGTCGAGTACCAGCCCTGTAACAGTGTTTTTGGCTTTCAGGTCGAGCAGGGCCTTTTTTACATCTGCAGAAGCGGTTTGTGTAAAACTGTTTAGCTTGATATACCCTATACCATTGCCTATCATTCCATAATAAGGCACGGGATCGATTGATATTTTTTCGCGTACAATGTTGAACGTAAGAGGCTTTGATTCGCCATCGCGTTCAACCACAATTTTGAAATTGGTACCGGGTTGTCCTTTCAGGATGGCACTAACATCTTCAACGGATTTGCCGGAAGCGATTTTATCATTGATTTTTAGAATTTTGTCCCCGGCTTTAAGGCCTGCTTTCTGGGCGGGAGAATTTTCGTAGGGTTCGGAGATAATGATGTATTCGCCTTGTTTGTGTATCAGGGACCCGATTCCGCCATACTCGCCGGTGGTCATAAAACGGTAATCTTCAATTTCGGATTCGGGTATATAAACGGTGTAAGGATCCAGTTTATCAAGCATGGCATCTATACCAGTCTTCATCAGGTCGGAGGGATTAACGCCGTCTACGTAATTGGTATTGAGCTCTTTGTACAGAGAAGTAAGGATTTCCAGGTTTTTTGATATCTCAAAATCGGACGATACCTGTGCCTTAAGTGTCGAACAAGGGGTCAAAGCCAGGATTGCTGACAGGATTACCACTGCATTTAATCTGATAAGGAATTTATGTTTCATGACTGGTATTGATAAACTTTTGGTTGATTCTTTGTAGGTTTTACTGGTTTCTGAGTTAAAAACAATCAATTATACCTGTTTGTTCCGTTAAACTACGTACATTTTCCTGAACTTGCATTTGTTATTTCCGCATGCTTCAGGGAACGGGATCGTAGCCACTGCCTCCCCAGGGATTGCATGAAGCTATCCGCTTGATGGTCAGCCAACCCCCTTTGAAAGGTCCGTGTTTTTTCAGCGCTTCTATGCCATAGGCCGAACAACTGGGTGTATAGCGGCACGAAGGTGGCAAATACGGAGAAATGGCATACTGGTAAAACCGTATGCCACCTATCATTATTTTATTCAGAATTTTTTTCATGCGTACGTATTAAACGTATCAACAAGGCATTTATTGCTATATGAGTTTCGGCCTGCGACACACAGGATTTGCCGGTAAAAATAAATGCGATATCACACTGCCTGCCCGATCCCGAATATACTTCAAGGACCTTGTGTTTGTTCAGCCTGTATGCCTCGCGGATAAGCCGTTTCATCCTGTTGCGGGTAACCGCGTGCCTGAGATTTCGTTTAGGAACAGCGATCAGCACCTGCACCGGAATCGGCCTGCTTAATTCAGACTCAACGAACAGCAGACGAAACAGGCCCGAGGAGAACGATTTCCCCTCCTTGAAAAGCAGGTCGATCTGTTTCTGGTTACAGATCTTTTCCGGTTTTCTGAACGTATTCCTTTCGGCTGATTCGGGCATAGTTGGTATTAAACCACAAAATTAACAATTTCCGGCAGCGGCTGCCAGGCTTTCATAGCTACTTTGGTAATACTGAATAAAAAACCCTGTCAGAAGCAGGTAATGACAGGGTTAAGTATAGGAGAAAATTATTTCTTATGATTTCTTCTGGCACTTCGATAAGAAAGCATCAATAGCCATGGTCATCGATGGATTTACCGGGCTGGGAGCCGAAATATTGACTTTGAGCCCTGCATCAGTTGCCGCCTGTGTGGTGGTTGTGCCGAAGGTGGCAATTACGGTTTCTTCCTGCTTGAATTCAGGCCAGTTATGGAAAAGTGAGCGTATACCCTGTGGACTGAAGAAAACCAGCATATCGAAACTGCTGATATCAATAAGCGATATCATTTCGGCAGGAACGGTGCGGTACAGGATAGCTTCGCTGAAGTTAATTTTCGATGCATCCAGCATATCAGGTAACTCCTTGCTGTGGTTATCCGAGCAGGGAAGCAGGAAACGTTCAGTCTTATGTTTCCGTATCAGGTCAACCAATTGGGCTACATCGTTTTCGGAATAAAAAATCTTGCGCTTACGAAACTGCACATATTTCTGCAGGTAAAGGGCAACAGATTCCGACATACAGAAGTACTTCATGCTTTCGGGTATTTCGACCCTCACATCTTTGGCAATGCTGAAAAAATGATCGACTGCATGCTTGCTGTTAAAAATGATGGCAGTATGCTCGTTTATGTAAACTTTTTCATCGCGGAACTCACGAACGGTAACACTCTCGATTTTGAAAAATTTAATAAATTCAATGCTTACTCCATGTTTCCTGATGAGATCACCGTAAGGCGATTTTTCCAAATCTGCAGGGAGAGGTTGCGAGACCAGTATGTTCTTTATTTTAGACACGTTATCGGTATTTATATTAACAGTTTCGAAAAAAGATGAGGCCTGTTTTATGTTTAACTTATTGCTTTATAAAGGAGTAATAGGGGCAAAATTTCGAGGGTGCAAAGGTATAAAAATAAATAAAACAAATTGTAGTTCTTATTATCCAAACCGGTTAAAATACCCCTGAATGTTCGGTATATTACTGATAATGAAATGAATATAACTCCTGCTGATATAAAAAAAGGACTATTCCAGTAATAGGCAATGATGCTGATTGGAAATAAAAATATGCCTATAGTATGATTGAAAATCAGTATGTTAAGCTGGTATTGCCTGGCTGAATCCCTGGTGTTGAAAATGATCCCGGAAGAGTAAACCAGGAAGGTTTTAAGCATTTGATAAACAAAAAGAAAGGTGAAAATCAGTCCTGCGAGGGTTAAATTACCGATCCCGGCAGGCAGCACATCCAGTTCCCTGAAAATCTGATAAATAAAGGTTGTGGTTACTAAATAATAGATGAAGGCGAGACCTAATGTGACTCGTTCCCTAAAGAGATTCCCTTCCCGTTCCAGTTGGTTAACGGCATGAGGTTGCAGGACGGCGCGGAAAATCTGAGAGAGCCTCTTCCTGTAAACGGTCTGTAACCAGGCAAACACAACCAGGCATGCAAGGAAGATCAGTGTGACCCAATCCGTAGTTTGCCTGTTTATAGCAATGGGTCCTGAATGCGCGGGCCTTAGATTGTGATGAGTAAATATAGAAGTTGCCTGTAAAAGTTGTTTCGAAGCCGGTTTTGGAGAAATATAGGCGTAAACGCTGTAGTCGTAATATTTCTTTAGGGAATCTGCAGCCGGGGGGTGACTTTCGTTCGTGAGCGGGATACAATAATCAAAAAAGCCTGCCGTATCGGTAAGCATCGGATTATACTGATATCGTATGATAGTATCGTTCATGGCTGAGGCCTGCAAAATTACTAAAATAGAAAAGGCGGCAACGCCTGCTGTTGCACATGTTACCCTATTAATTATTAACAAAGTCAAAATTCACCTATTTCTGCCAGGCATTTTATCAAACAGCATTTTATAACCCGGCTTCTGGCAGCTGAAACACGAACTTAAATTTCATCCTTAGCTGTTCTTCTTGCAAAAATCAACCGCCTGCAGAATTAGCTCTTATCTGTGAAAATATTAACAGTATTCAAACTGTACCCACTGAATAAATTCTACCTTTGCACCTGAATTCAGCCCCTTCTTTCGTAAGGTTCTGATGTTTAGATACATAAATACAATTGAAACAAAATTAACATTCAATTATAATTACAGAAATGTCAGAATTTATCGGAAAACTGCAGGATTTCAGCCTCAGTAAAAGCCCAAAACAGCATGGATCAATCCACAAGATTGGCATCATAGGATGCGGGTCTATGGGGCAGGAAATCGTAAAAACAATCAGCCAGCATGGCTTCGACGTGGTTTGCCTCGACCTGGACGAAAAACGGGTGCAAGGTGGCCTCGACGGGATTACCCGCCTGCTGGATAATGAAATCCTTCGCTGGGGAATGACCAACAGCGAGAAACGTCTCATTTTGTCGCGTATAAAAGGCACTGTCGAATACAGCGACCTGGCTGACTGCGATATCGTTTTCGAGGCTATCAATTCGCGTAAACCGGGCACCAGCCTCGACATACGTAAAGAAATATTGCAAAAGGCTGAAAAATTTGTTCGCCGCGATGCTATCCTGGCATCGAATACAGCAACCCTCATGATCTCCGACCTGGCTTCCGGGCTCGATTATCCTGACCGTGCCGTAGGCCTGCATTTTATGTCGCCTACCGATAAGGTAAAAGTGCTTGAAGTGGTCCGCAGTGCACGTACTTCCGACGAAGCCTTTGAACTGGTGAGTCGTTTTGTACGCATGCTCGAGAAAAAACCTATCACGCTGATGGAATCACCGGGCAACATCACCACCCGCATGATTTGTGTGGTGATAAACCAGGCCTGTGAGATGCTTATGGAAGGAATCGCTTCGGTGAATGATATTGATGAACTGATGAAAACAAGCCTTGGACACCAGTTTGGCCCGTTTGAACTGGCTGACCGCATAGGATTGGATAAACTGCAGAAGTGGATGGATAACCTGTATAACGAATTCGGGGTGCACGGGTACAAATCCTCCCCGGTACTGAAGCGACTGGTTCGGGCTAACTACCTGGGTAAAGCCACCGGCCAGGGTTTCTATAAATACGACGCCAATGGCAAGATCGTCGAAAGCACCATCACTTGCCCGGAGTACAGGTAGTAGTTCAATTCTGTTTTAAAAAGTATACAAATGAAAGTTATAGTCCTGAACTGCGGAAGTTCATCCATTAAATACCAACTCTTCGAAATGCCTTCGGCTGAAGTAGTTGCAAAAGGCCTGGTCGATAAAATCGGGTTGAAAGGCGCATCCATCAAACACTATATGGCGAATGGCGATGTGCTGAAACTCGAAGGTGAAATCCTGGACCACCAGGCAGGTATAGAGTTTGTGCTTGGCATACTCACTCATAAAGAGTACGGTTGTGTTAAGTCCCTGAACGAGATTGGTGCCGTTGGGCATCGCGTTGTACATGCCGGTGAAAAATACAAGGGAAGCGTTGCCATTACCAAGGAAGTGATTGCTGCACTCGAAGAATGTATCGACCTGGCTCCGTTGCATAACCCGCCAAACCTCGAAGGTATTTACTCAATCACAAAATTGCTGCCTGAGGTTCCACAGGTTGGGGTATTTGACACCGCCTACCACCAGACGATGACTGAACAGGCTTACCTTTATGGTATACCATACTCCCTGTACGAGAAATACAAAGTACGCCGTTACGGGTTTCACGGGTCGAGTCACCGCTTCGTATCCGAGCGTGCTGCCGAAATACTGGGCAGGAAAATTGAAGACCTGAAAATAATCAGTTGCCACCTGGGCAATGGTGCTTCGATGTGCGCTATTCAAAACGGCAAATCGGTGGATACGTCCATGGGAATGACACCGGTCGAGGGGCTAGTGATGGGTACCCGCTGCGGCGATATCGATGCAGGGGCACTCCTGTACATTGCTGATAAAGAAGAAACCAGTATCCCTTATACCAGCACATTGCTTAATAAGCACAGCGGAATGCTGGGCCTTTCGGGTGTATCGAGCGACATGCGCGACATTGAAACGGCTGCCGCCGAAGGCAACCACCGTGCTAAGATATCGCTCGATATTTACCAGTATCGCATTAAAAAATACCTGGGTTCCTATGCAGCCGCTATGGGTGGTGTAGATGTAGTGATTTTTACCGGCGGTGTCGGCGAAAACGACTGGGTAACGCGGGAAGCAGTAAGCAAAGGACTCGAATTTATGGGTATTGAATTCGATGTGGAAATGAACACCAAACTGCGTGGTAAAGAGGCTATTATAAGCAAGACTGGCTCTAAAGTCACTGTCATGGTCGTTCCTACAAACGAAGAACTTGTTATTGCGAAAGACACCTTTGAAATTGTGACGGCATAAATTAACCTGGAATTTCACATAAAACGGAAAAGGGCAGCTCTGGTTGCCCTTTTCCGTTCTTTCAATGACTGATCCTACTTTACTTTCCCAGTTTAAACTTGATTGGCATATTAAACTGAACCCTCACCGGGTTTCCTTTTTGAGTGCCGGGAATCCATTTCGGCATGGCACGGATTACACGAAGAGCTTCCATATCACAAGGTTTCCCGATGCCTTTAATCACTTTTGCATTCGTAATACTACCGTCTTTTTCAACGATAAAAGCTATATAAACTGTACCTTCAATCCCCTTTTCCAAAGCAGCAGCGGGGTATTTGACATTATTCATTATATACCTGATCCTGGCTTCATCACCTCCCGTGAACCGGGGCATATTGTCAACTAACTTGTAAACATCATCCTTTAAATCGCTTTTCTCTGTTGGCACAGGTGGTGGTGGGGGCGAAGGAGGAGGTGGAGGTGGAGGAGGAATGGCAGGCATACTTCCTACCCCATTATTAACCGTTTTGGTAACATTTCGTGTCGTGGAATCAATGGGGCTACCTTTCTGTGCACCATTCACCACCATATAAGATGTGCCTGTAGAATCAGTATTCTGGGCGTTATGCTTAATATTTTGATTGCAGGCTATAGAAATCAAAGTCACCAGGATGACAGCCACTGGCATCACCGCGAAAGTTTTGAGGCGGGCAAAACGTGAACCCTTTTTGTAAAACATGGTCAGCCTGAGTTTTATCAGGGAGTAATTGAAATTATTACCCAAAACCACGGCCATAGCTGTTTTATCCTGCCCGAACAATATGCGGGTGTACACTACCGGGTCAGTGCCAGATGAAATAACTGCTTTGTCGGCCTCGAACTCATGAATTTCGCGTAAAGCCTTTTCGGTGAGCGGTATAAACGGGTTAAACCAGCAAACCACCTGCAGGAGTTGGGTACATAGAATGTCGAAGCTGTGCATGGCCATAATGTGGATTTTTTCGTGCCTGATCACTTCGCTGAGGTGCGATGTATCTTTCAGGTTTACAGGCAGGTACATGGTCCATAAAAAGGAAAACGGGGGAATATTAGACTGGCTCCAGAGAATTTCAGTTCCGCTTTCCAGTGTTTTGCTCCCGTTTTTATTCAGTATGTAAAGACTTCGGAGTCTTACAAACAACCTGGATGCAAAAAAGAACATTCCCAACAGGTAAACAACTATGGTGAGTTCCCTGAAACTGGGCATGGAACCTGCATTGCCGTTGATTTCAACAGGCGATAGCGTGATTATATTCATAATCCCTCTGCCGGCAGACTTAAACAGCACCGGGGTGGAACCTTCGGGTATAAATGTGATCAGTGGAATAACGAAGGAGAGCAGCAGGGATGAAAGCAGGTATATCCTGTTAAACCTGAACAGAGGCTCTTTGCGCAGGAAAACAGCAAAAGCAGTGTATAGAACACCCTGTGATACTACCACAGCGACTATATAACTGAAGAATGCGTTCATGACTTTACGTTTTTGTGGTTATTTATCTGTTCTTCAACCAGAAGTTTGATTTCTTCCAGTTCTTTGATACTGAGGTTTTCGCTGTTAGCGAAAAAGGAAGCCAGTGCCTTGTACGAATTGCTGAAGTAATTCTGAGTGAAATTGTTGAGGTATTCACGGGAGTATTCCTCCTTGTTAACCAGGGGGTAATATTCGTGGGTGCGCCCATAGGCTTTGTGTGCTATAAATCCTTTCTGCTCCAGTATCCTTACAATTGTCGATACGGTATTGTAAGCCGGCTTTGGTTCCGGTAAAATATCAACAATATCGTTAACAAACCCTTTTTCAAGTTCCCAGAGAACCTGCATTATTTGTTCCTCGGCTTTGGTCAGTTTTTTCATAATTCAAAAGTTACTGTACAAAGATACAACTAAAAACATAGTTAAGCAACTAAATAATTAATCAAGGTATAAAATAGTTTTATATGCATGATTATAAGCATTATATGTAAATGGATGGGTTTGCCTCCTATCCTTATATTTTATAATGCAATAGGGAATATGCCCGTTGCAGTTGCCTGATAGTGTGACCAAAAAAGAAAAACCCGGGTGCTTAAGCTAAGCATCCGGGCGTAATATTTTAATTATTAACCTGATTTAGAGCGATTCCATAAGTTCGTCAGTCATTTCCATGCTGTGGTAAACTGCCTGTATATCATCGTCCTCTTCAAACAATTCGACCAGGCGCATTACTTTTTTAGCAGTTTCCAGGTCAACTTTGGCTGTTTCTTTCGGGATGCGCTGCAGTTTGGCGCTTTCGGGTTCAATCCCTAATTCCTCCAGTTTTTTTACCATGGTTCCGAAATTTTCCATGGCAGTAGTGATGGTGAAAAACCCTTCTTCCAGTTGCATTTCTTCGGCGCCTGCCTCAATCATTTCCATCTCGAAATCATCGGCGTTCAGTGTGCCCTCAGGGACGGAGAATATACCCTTGCGGTCGAAAATGAAACTCAGCGATCCGTTGGTTCCCAGGTTGCCGCCGAATTTATTGAAATACATGCGCACATTAGCAATTGTACGTTGCTGGTTATCGGTAGTTGCTTCGATAAAAATAGCAACACCGCCGTTGGCATAGCCTTCGAACGTACACTCGATAAACGAGGCCGAATCCTTATCCGATCCCTTGCTGATGGCACGCTGAATATTATCCTTCGGCATACTGGCACCCTTGGCGTTACCAATGGCAAGCCTGAGCCGCGGATTTCCGTCAGGATCGGCACCGCCTTCTTTTACGGCAACCGTAATTTCTTTGATAATTTTGGAGAAAATCTTGGATCGTTTCGAGTCCAAAGCTCCTTTTTTGCGCTTAATGGTCGACCATTTATTATGTCCCGACATATGTGGTTGTATTTCAGATTAATTATTAAAAATTGTTTAATGCTTAGTCAATGTGTGTGATGCTAAAATATTTCGGGCAATGAAACCCGGTGATACCCGGTTTTGTTTTGCAGTATTCCAGGTAAGGGATACAGGGTAAGCCTGATTAAATTACCCGGGTCTGCAGCCGTATATTTTCAGTATTGCGGGCAAAGTTAATGTTTTGATTGTAAAAAAAAAACTGCCCCGAAAAGGAGGCAGTTCTCTAACCAACCAGAATCAATTTTTAGTGTGACATCAAATGTAAAAACAGGGTATAGCACAAGGTGATTTAGAGTTTGAATGCTGGAAATTAGAAGCTTGCAAGTGTAATCCCGACTTCAAACGGATAAACTTCAGGCCCTTTGCCGTGGCGGAACATTTCAGTGACCGCATAACTTCCGTAAAGGTTTATAACACCCCAGCCTATTTTTGCAATGGCGTCGGCCCTGAATGGATTGATGTAGAAATCGCCCTTGTCCTTCGATTTTGATCCGTTACATATAAGCTTGGTATGCGACCAGAGGCGTGCTGACCCTACAACTCCTCCTGCAATATGAAAGCTGTTGGATTTCATATTGCCGTTGGTTTGAAATTCCAGCATCAAGGGTACCCTGAGTGAAGCTACCATGAGTTTGCTTTTTTCGTAATTTTTAGTCGGATCCTTATCAAAATACCCATCGAATTTTCCATCTTCGGTAAGCACAACATTTTCAGCAAAACGGTAGTTGTTCCAGGTAAGGCCTAATCCTGTGACCAGGCCCAACTGCTGGTTATACAGGTTAAAGTTCTGCTCAAAGAAGTTTAAATTTACCCCTGTGGATTTATTGTAGTTCAGGTCAAGGTAAGGGGCTCCGGCCGGGTAGTCAATAATGCAGTCGCCATTCAGAAGCCCGTTCACACTCAGTTCGAAACCAGCCCAATGCCCGTTGAATTTAGGTTTTTTGTCATGTTTGGTGATTTTTACACCATCATCGCTTATCACATAGTCATGCTGCCCAATATTTACTCTTACTGAATCGTCGGTAATAATGACCACTTTTTTGTTGTTCATAACCACTTTGATAGTATCCTTATCATCAGATATATTCCAGGAATTATCCGAGGATGATTTATCCTGGTCTTCTTCCTGAATAATCACGTTTTTTACATTATCCATGCCGTCGAAAGTGATCTGGTATTCACCCTGTTTGGCAATTTTTTTAACATTGTCCTTATCAAAATAGGTCAGAGTGCCTGCACCGGAGAGGTCAGCCTTGAGTTGTTGACGGGCCATGACCCTTGCATTTCCAGCCCCTGAAACTTCGGCATTGGTATAGTCGGTAACGAATTCGAGGGCTTTCAGGTTGCCTGCACCTGAGACCTCGCTATTATGATGCTCGGCAGTTCCTTTCAGCACCATATTACCGGCTCCGCTGATCTCGGTATTGGCAGTCTTCGCTGTCAGGTTAATCGTATTATTTGAGGCCCCGCTGGTCTCGTTATTGAAAATGCCGGTAACAATATTCAGGTTTGCTTTTGCAGCACCCGAAGTATATAGCCCGAAAACTTCGCTTTTTAGCGCGGTTTCGCTGTTTACCTTTGCGGCTCCGCTGGCATCCAGGCTGGAGAGGTTCACTACGGTGACATATACATCCATCTTGGTGGGATTATTCATATTGTCGCAACTCAGGTTTAGCTTGCCGTTTTCAACTTTTGTAATAATACGGTCCTGGAGGTTGGCATCCGTTGTAACTTTTACTGACTGCTTATCACCCTGCGAAATATACAGGTTGATGGCGCAACCTACTTTAATGGCATCAAAGGCCGAAAGTTGTCGTTCCTGGGTAGTTACCTCGCCATTTCCTTTTGTCTGAGCTTTAACACTGCTGTAGGTTAGTGTAAGGAGCATCATTCCTGCGAGTGCTGTTTTTAGAGTTTTCATAGGATTGAGATTATGCTGTTTGTTTTTATTGGTTTCCGGATGCTAGACGGAATACCTGGCCGTAATGTTACAGCAAAACCAGGAAAAGAGGTTTTCGGAACGATACCGGGTAAAATTATCACCTGGTTTTAAACGATTTGTCAGAAATAATGACTATCTTTACGGTACCTTTTTCGATTAAAATAAAATCTCATGCCATGAAACTAATCAGACACTTGTTCCCTTACGCACTTGCCGTATTGCTTTTTGGTCTTACCCAATGCGACAAAATCAGCCAGGTTGAACACAATGTTACCAGTAAAGCGATAACATTCGACCTTCCGGCCCACGATGCCGGAGACTACGAACTTACTCAGATTGTGAACATGAATTTCGACAGCCTGGTCAGCCAATATGACCTGGGCTTGGTCAGCCTCACCAGTGTAAGGCCTGAAAGTGCCACTCTTTCTATTATCGATACAGATGCAACACCGGTTACATTCGATATTCTCGATCTAGTCGAAATGGACCTGGCAACAGCCAGCATGGCTTCCAGGAAAATTGCCTGGAAGGACCCTGTACCCCATACCGGCCTGACATCCATCGCCTTTGATGTTGCCGGCAGCAGTGAATTACTGGATTTTGCCTCTGCCAATGCAGTTATCGTTACGCTGAAAGCCAGGCTGAATACAGCCCTCACGCACCCTATCAAGATGAAACTGGAGGTAAGGTACCACATTATTGCCCACCTCTAAGCCGGTTTTACTGTAATGAGGGCCCACACGTTT
Source organism: Bacteroidota bacterium (assembly GCA_037128115.1). Taxonomy (GTDB): domain Bacteria; phylum Bacteroidota; class Bacteroidia; order Bacteroidales; family UBA4417; genus UBA4417. Next base: position 9,798 of record JBAXXB010000028.1, on the reverse strand, counting down.
AAATTGGTCCGGTAATAAACATGAATGCATCTTCTATCCCGGTCTTTCAGACTGAGGCATAGCAAATTCCGCATATAGCCTTTGATATACTATTTTTCTGGAGTATTGATATCAAGTGACAGGTGATGAATAGCACTTTCCGGTAGTACGGGGAAATATTGTATTTGCCCGGAAATAAAATTCAGGCATGCAGAATATACCGGGCTGCAGCCAGATTAGAACTGGTTTTTACGCCGGAGGCAGAAAACAGGAAGAGCGAGAATAAGTTATTGCTTCGTTTTCTTTGGAATAAAATAGATAAACCAGATAAACCACAAAAACCATAAGGCGTCTTTCCAATCGCCACTGGTAAATACTGGTATTCCCAGAAATCCCAGGAATCCTAAAAATCCTTGTGTCCATCTCAGGTCTTTCATGGTAAAATATATTTAGTTTCTACTTGTGTGGTTTTTCGGTAACGCCCCGGATAGCGTTTTCTAGTCTCCGTTGTATTGATTTATCATCATTGCGGTTTAATTCTTCCAAGGCTGCAGTATCCACATGCATAGCGACTGAATTCCTTGCTTCGGCCATTCTGCTGGACCAAATATAGGAACTTTTCTGCTAATGTGGAAAAACGAAACCCGGGTTCCGGCATTATTTTGAGTCCCTATCTGGATACGAGCAGGAGATAATGAAACGAACTCTGCCTTTTAGTGGCATGCCATGGTGTATTTTCTTTTAGTAAATAATGGCGAAGGTACTTTGATAAGTTCAAGTTAAAGAGGTGGCGGTGACAGAAGCACTGGCTGCGTAATAGAGCGAAGGAAAGTGCTCAAAAACTGGCAGGACTTCGTTGGGGAAGTAGATGGAAATCTATTTTTGGCGAGGGCATCACAGCATTAGTAAAAAGATTGTAGCGGAAAGCATGGCATGAGGTAGGAGGGGAATTCGCTTTTTTGCTTCGCCTCGTTGATAACATTCATATAAATTCGGCTAAGGGAAAAATTGTTTTTTTATAGCTGCTGCACTTCATTTATTTTGCAGCTAATCAACATGTTAATATAATCATAGTCATTTTCAGGACTCACATTTAACCAACTCTTGCTCGAACAAGTGCATATATTTTAGAGAAAAGTCAATTATCTCATCAGGATCATTTTCCCGGTAAGGTTTTGATGCCCGGCCTGCAACCTGTAATAATAAACACCTGAAGGCTGATCTTCTGCTTTCCAATAAAGCTGATGCAATCCTGCCCCAGGCATTTCATCTCCTATTTCAGCCACCACCTGCCCCAGGTTGTTATGCACAACAAGGTTTACCATGGATGGTTGTTGCAGGTAAAATTCAAATGTAAACAGCCCGCTGGATGGATTGGGGTAAATGGTTAATTGCTGGTTTTTGTCAAGGTCTTTCATGCCTACATGGCAGGCTGCTTCCACCTCCTCCCGGCTATTGCAGCCAGGGGCGTTAGAGCCAATTGAAATAATTCCGCCAGGAGCTGAAAGGTAATTGCAAATGCTTTGAACTTCACAGTTTGATAATGAAGTATTATTATAAATATATAAATCATGGATAGAGCCTGCATCAATATAGTTCAGTCCCGTCAGGCTGGTCAGGGCATCATTATTACTAATATCGAGGTACCCGCCTATGGAGGTCACATTTTCCAGGCCTGTGAGATTTGTCAGAATATTGTTTCGTTTAATCGAAAGATAACCCCCTATGGAAGTCAAACTGTTAAGCCCTGCTAGGCTGGTAAGAGAGGAATTGCCGCCTCCCCAATCATAACTACTACCAATAATCAGGTTTCCGCTAATGGAAGTTACCCTATATAGTCCCAATAAGTTGCTGATATCATTCCCTTCTATGCAAACATTTCCCTTCAGGGTCATACAACCCGGGTAGTTGGTTGTAAAATTGTCAATCTCTGACTGCTTATAAAAATAATAATTGCCATAAGGCAGGCAGGGTATTGTGATTCCACAATTGCCTGCCACTTCCGGGGGACTATTGCATCCGGCTGCATTACCAAATATGTCAACAACACCATTGGGTGCGGCTAAATAATTACAAATGCTTTGAGCCTGGCAGTTTGATAATGAACTATTTGCACTGATATTTAATCCGGAAATGGAACCGGCAGCTATATTATCAAGCCCATACAGGTTTGTCAGAGACTGGTTACTATTAATAATTATATTTCCCGCAATTGAAGTTACTTTGTTTAATCCTGAAAGGCTGTTTAATGATTGATTAGCTACAATATTAAGTGAACCTACTGAAGTCAGACTGTCAAATCCAGCTAAACCTGATAAGTTATTATCGACAATGAGAGTCAGTGTGCCTCCAATTGTATTCAATCTCTCCACCCCCCCCAGGCTGGTTAAGGCGCATCCCTCAATATCCAGGCCCCCTCCAATAGAAGTTAAATTGTTCAATCCCGAAAGGTTTGCTAAAGAACATTGCTCATTTAAATTTACATTTCCTGCAATAGAGGTAATATTTTCCAGCCCCTCGAGGGTGGACAGGGCATCATTCCCATAAATCCAGAGATCACCCACTATGGTATTCAAATTGTCGAGCCCCGTCAGGCTTGTCAGGCTACTATTATAATAAATACCAATACTTCCTCCAATGGATTTTATATTGTCCAGCCCAGTCAGGCTGTTCAGGCTGGTGTTTTGCCAAATGCTGATACCTCCTCCTATGTTTGTTAAACCTTCCAAGCCTGTTAAACTGGTTAATGAATCATTGCCCCCGCCCCAAAATGGATTAGAATTACCAATCATCAGAGTTCCTCCAATGGTGGAAACATGGTTCAACCCAGTGAGAATGGTTAAAGCTGAACAGTTCCAAATTGATAAATTTCCCCCTATGGACGCCAGGTTATCCAAACCCATCATGTTAGTCAATGATTGAGCATTAATGTTTAAACTTCCCCCAATGGAAGTAACATTACCCAATCCGGCCAAACTGGTTAATGATTGACCACTAATGTTTAAATCGCCCCCGATAGAAGTCAGATTATGCAACCCTGTCAGATTGGTTAATAAAGGAGGTCCATTAATCGATAAACTGCCACCTATTGATGTAACTATGCTCAAGCCGTCGAGATTGGTAATATCGTCTCCCCAGATGTCAACATTCCCCTCAAGTTGTGAGCAGCCGGGATATAAGGCCTGAAAATTATCAATATCAGCCTGGGATGAAAACATGTAATTGCCATAAGGCAGGCAGGAAAATGCGATTCCACAAGCATCAGCCACTTCGGGCGGGTTATTACAACCCGTTGAATTACCGGAAATTAGTATTGTTCCACTTGGATTTGCTATATAGTTGCAGACACTTTCAGCATTGCAGGTTGTTAATGAATCATTATAACAAATATTTATATAGCTGATTGTACCGGCATCAATATTATCAAGACCCGACAGGCTTGTTAATAAAGGGTTAATCATAATACTAATGCCTCCACTTATGCTGGTAAGATTGCTTAGTGCGGATATACTGCACAGCGAATAATTGCCATATAAAGAAAATTCTCCTTGTATGGATGCCAGGTTTTCCAGTCCTGTAAGGCTTGTAATTAGGTTACATTGATTGATAAGAAGGCTACCTTGAATGGAAGTCACATTTTCGAGCCCCGTAAGGCTTGCAAGTGACCACAAGCGCCGCATATCAATATCTCCTTGTATGAAAGTCACGTTTTCTATTCCACTAAGACTTGTAAGTGAGCCGCAGTCAGCGATAATTAAGCTTCCCCCGATGGAAGTCAATCCTTCAAGCCCTGTTAAACTGATTAGGTCAGGAAAACCCGCAGGATGATTATATTGAATGCCTATTGACAAGCCACCTCCAAGAAAGGTAAGATTTTCCAACCCGGCCAGGTTTACCAGGTGTGCATGATGTATATTGAGACCTCCTCCTATGGAAGTCAAAGCATTTAACCCATTGAGATTGGTAATATCGTCACCCCAGATATCAACATTCCCCTCAATTTGCGTGCAAGCGGGATAATTAGCCTGGAAATTATCAATCTGGGCCTGCGAGGTAAAGTAGATACCATCGGGCAGGCAGCCTTGGGGGAATACTGTTGCGTGGCCAATAGCCACTGCTGTGAGCAAAAGAATAAGTTTTTTCATGGACTTGTTACTTTTCAATGGATGGATGCTGGAATTGTCGCAAACAATAAGAAAAATCGTCAGGAACAAGAGGGGGGCTGAGAATCACAAGAAATAGTCGTCCTCCAGCATGTAAGCGCTGTGAGTACGTTGAAGCCAGTAGGGCCAGTATGATAGTAATCCTGAAAACAAGCAGTAGAAAATGCAGGCTTCGTTAATACATAAAGGTACAACAGTTTGCGTAAATATGTAATTCTATACTAAGTTTTATACATGAGTTGTTTCAAATGAAGAATAGTAGAGAGCAACAGAGGATGATTTGGGACATATTGGAACAGATAGTTTGTTCGCTGAAGCTCTTAAAGAGTGGTCCGCAGATTACATAGATTAACTCTTATGGGTTATTGGCTGAAGCTCACAACGAGTGGGTCCACAGATTACACAGATTTACACAGATTGGGTTGTTCGCTAAAACTCACACAGATTGAGAACACAGATTACGCAGATTGGTACAGATTGGGTTGTTCGCTAAAACTCACAACGGATGGGAACACAGATTACACGGATTAACACAGATGGGTCACTGGAGCTCACAACGATTGGGAACACAGATTATACAGATTATACAGATTATACTGATTAGCACAGATGGGTTGTTCGCTGAAGATAACAAGGAGGGGACAGCAGATTAAGGGGGATCGGCACATATATGGTAGAAAGAAAACTGTACCGGCAAGGGTAATAAACTCGCGGCAGTTTGGGGAGACAGGAAAAAGGACATGAAGCCCCATCCGGCACTGACTCCGGGGGATGGCGCAAAGGAATACTCAACAAACTTGTAGAACGGCGTTAGGGATTGAGCGGAAATCCTTTTGTGGCGTTATGCGTATGCTTTGCAAACGCGCGCGAACGGGCATGGTAAAAAGATTGTAGCGGAAAGTCCGACCCGACGAAGAAGGGGAACGTCCAAAAGAATTGAAACAATTTGATGAGGAGGAATTTTACCGCACAAATTGCAAATTTGCGCCAGCGGGGGAATTGAATCCATTACACCTTCACTTCGATTTAAGTTTTTTAAGCGCTTCGTTGCCGCTCGGACTATTAGGGTTCAGCTGCACTGATTTTTCGTAATTATTTATGGCATTCTCTTTATCGCCCGCGGCAGCATAGGCTTCGCCCAGGCTATCGTATGTGTTCCAGGAATCAGGGAATGCATCAACGTTCATTTTAAAAACAGCTATTGCTTCGGTAACTTTTTTCGACATCAGGTATTCGTAGCCGAGTGCATTCATTTCATCCTCGCTCAGATTATAATCTGCAGTGTTGGATTTCATTTCTTTTAACTTTGCATTGGCTGTTTCTATACCCGAACTATTCATGGTTTTTCTTATTTCGTCGGCCACCGAGGTCTTGATGTATCGGAGTAAACGGGTGATGAGGAGTTGATTGCAACCATTCATGGTAGAAATATCAAACATCCTGAAATCAGGATGATCTGAGTTCTGTAAATCGGCAATAACCCATTCGCCACTCTTGTCGCAGACGACAAAGTGAACATATCCGGGCATTCCATAATCGGCATACAACATATAATCAGTGTTCTGTGGATTCTTCTTCACATATTCCTTGAAATCGCGGGCCAGGTCCCAGAGTATTTTCATCTCGTTCGGATCCTGCCGGGCTGTCAAGAGCAACATTGTATCTTTTGCCAGAACAGCCTTACATATCCCCTTGTCATTTAGTGTTTTTATAAGGTCAGTCGCTCCCTGTTTGCTTTTATCATCACCAATCCTTACAGGGAAAACTATGAGTGTTGAGGTCTTAAATTTGTCCTTCATTATTTTTTGCCGATCGGGCATTGCTGCTCTTTCGTTTTCAGGTGGCAAACCACTCCGGGCATTCATTATATCTGTCATTTTACCAGGTTTGGCGGTCCTTGCAGTTTCTTCAGACAAGCCCATTTGAGGGCTCAATAGCTGAACAAGAAGCATTGAATAGCCCATAGGGTCGGGATCGCCAACATTCCTGAAAAGCTCGTCATTCGAATTCAGTAATACCGACCACACCAATGCGCCCGATTTATCGACCACAATTCCTAACAACTCGTCAAGGGTATGTTTCTGCATATCACCATTCATTTCAGCATACAAGACATAATCAGTCGTAATCTTCAGAGTTTTCACAAATTTTCCTGCCGAATCGGCCAGGTCTTGAAGACTAATTTTTGTTGAATGTGTGAATGCCTTTTCGGACAACTCAATATTCTTCAACCCGTTTTGTTCGAAAATGACCCCGACCACTTCGGAAACCCTTCCCATTGGCTGTCCCATTAGTCGCACAGGGAGTATAGTCAATGATCCATCAACACTTCTTGATTTCATCAGGTCGAGCCTCTTCTGCTGCTCTTTCGGAATATCTTGTTTCGATTGAACCTGTGCTGTGGTCAACCCTGAATTCAATAAAAACATAAAAATCATCACTGCCGCGGACTTGAACACCCAGTAGTCGTGCCTACGACACCTCAGGAATTGATATTTTGGTTTCATAGTAACAGATTTTTATTTCACGCAACATCGTGTGAACTGCCTACTAATTTACAACGAAAATTGATGATTTACAAATTTTCAGACCTTGATATTTGTTTTAAATCCAATGATTCTCAGACTCCTGGTTGTTAAAAGTAAGACTGAAATTATGATTTATGGGTTACCGGCAATTCATATATTATGGCAGAGCATTCAATTTCATGTTTATAAAATGCATAATAGGGGTATCCGATCATCTCCCATGCTGATTTTTGACACTATTTTCATTTAAAAAAGGCTTTGCTGTAACCCCTTGATCAATAAATATTAAGAAAGAAAATCAGAGAGAGAAAGAATAAATATGTCGATCAGCTATTTGCCTGGTTCAAATCTTATGAATACTAGTAGTTGTGCTTAGGGATTGAGCGGAAAGCCCACAGCGGGGAACGATCAAGGACTTGATGCGGAAAGCCCGACCCGGCGTAGGAGGGAAACACCAGTTAATAACCGCTGGGATATTTTAGGCAGCATGTAGGTGACAGGAATTAAGTCGCGCTAAAACGGGCAATTTCATATCAAAATATTCTATTCATTTTAGTTGTCAAACTTTTCATCCTGCCTGAAGTGCTTTTGCAGAAGGTCTATTAAAAGGTGCACATTTAAAGGTTTGGATATATAGTCGTTACACCCGGCTTGAATAGCTTTTTCCCGGTCGCCTTTAAGGGCATAAGCCGTTTGTGCAATGATAATCACATTCTGATTAAATTTTCGAATCTGGCGTGAAGCTTCAAATCCATCCATGACCGGCATTTTAATATCCATCATGACCAGATTGATATCAGGGTTTTTAAGGCAAATATCGATGGCTTGAAGTCCGGTTTGCACATTAATTATTTCCTTGCAATATGCCTTTAATGTTGCATTAATAAGTTCTGCCGATGCAGAATCATCTTCAGCAACCAATATTTTAAGTTCCCGTAAAGGATTTGCTTCAGGAAGTGGATTTGCAAAGGGTGTTTTTATATTTTTTCCGTCAGGCAGGTTGTACGGAAGCGTAAAATAAAATATTGATCCTGCTCCCTCCTGGCTTTCGACCCGGATTTTTCCGCCAAGCATTTCGATGTATGCTTTTGATATTGACAATCCCAGACCCGCCCCCTGGTGGGCCCTTATATCAGAAATATCGGCCTGGACAAAACGGTCGAATATGGCTTTCAGCCTGTCGGCCGGTATGCCAATGCCGGTATCTTTTACATAAAATTCGATTTGCGGTGCATGCTGTTGATTCTCAATCAGTTTGTACCCGAATTCAATAGAGCCCTCATCAGTGAATTTGATGGCATTTTTTACCAGGTTAGTAAGTATGGCGTACAGCTTTTCAGAATCAGTTTTAATAATTGCCCGATTAGAAACAAATCCGTTATTGAAAGCAAATGACAAGCCTTTGTCTTTGGCCTGATATTTGAAAAAAGTATAAATGAACGAAGTTTGTTCGTTGATATCTGTTTCGGTAATATGAACTTCCATAAGCCCGGCCTCAATTTTTGAAATATCAACTATGTCGTTGATAATGTTGAGCATACGATTGCCACTCAGCTTAATTATTTCAATGTACTCCTGTTGTTGCTCTCCCGCCAGTCCAGGGTTTTCAAGCAGTTGTGCAAAGCCTAAAATACCATTCATAGGGGTGCGGATTTCGTGGCTCATATTAGCCAGGAAAGCCGTTTTAAGTTTATCCGACTGTTCCACCAGTTCTTTAGCCTGAACCAATTCGATTGTACGCTCAGCAACTTTTGACTCCAGGTTTTTATTGATTTCGGCAATATCTGCATTATGATTATCTAATTGTTGATTCAGGAAAAAATCCTTCCGGGTATAAAACTCAATATTGTAGGCAGCGAACATCCCGATAAAATTGGCTGATATAAAAAAGAAATTATTGCTTATCAGCATATTGGTTCCAATGCTTGAAAAAGCGAAAGCTCCTATGTTGAAAATTATTAGTGTCAGCCATCCGGCCAGTGATGCCAGGAAAAAACGCAATTTAATGAAAAAATATCCTGCCGAAAATATCAGCATCATACCCGCATAATAGGTATAGTTTTCGGGGGCTAGGAGTGTCATAACCGTAATGCCGGCCCCAGCCACAATAAAGCAAATAAATAAAAGCTCCTGCCAAACCCGTATAAAATATTTACTGAACGAAAAGATCAATACCAAGGATAACAAGGGAATAATGATAGCAAAGCGTATAAAATTAAATAGTTGAGCATATTGTGCTATCACCATCCAATCGAGAAAACCGAAAACCCCATAAAGGATTATTACCAGGAAGAAGGATACCCTGAACTGTATCAAACTGTCGTGAAAATATTTAATATGGAACTTTTTTTCAATTTCAGTGGGGAAAGCCAGGGTGTACCTGTCAAAATTCATCCTGCGCGAGACTTCATCGTCCGAATTGCTTGTATATAAATGCTTTGTCATATATTAATATTTATTTTTAACGATAAAACAGGGGGTAAATGGTTTAATTGATATACAGCTGTTACTAAGCAAGAACTTAAGAATGATGTGGTACACGGCTTAAAGGGATCAGCAGAGTGGGGTTGGTTTTTCAGCTAACTTACTTAAGTGTATATATTTAGATCTTCATAATTATTTCAGCAAAATTGCTTCAAAGGATGTTATAGTGACAACCTGCTTTAAATAAAAGCGTGAAGATTTTTTTTACCACATTCCATGATCAATTTTTTAGGTGCGAACAATAACTGAACCAATGAAGGGAATATCCTAAACAGTTAAGATTTTCCGGTATTTTACTAAAAAAAAGAGAGGTGGTTGTAGCTACCCTTTTTGGAACTCAAATATAAGTTCTTTTTTTTTTTGTGCATTTTGATGATTCATTCGGGGGAGTTTTTTGACAATACAAGGGTATGTGAGTTTTAGAGGCAAAAGATGCTTTAGTTACAGAATCAGGAATTCAAAAAATGCTTATTGGGTCAGCGTTAAGAAGTGGAAATCAATTGAAGAATATATGAATTACAATTATACGAATAATTTTGATTAAAAATCTAATTATATTACTAGCCAGGACTTTACATCTGTACATTTTTTATCACTACTAACCGACTAAATTATAAAGAATAAGGGCTACCGCCCTAAGGTTT
>JBAXXB010000027.1:0-24921 GCA_037128115.1 Bacteroidota bacterium | reverse complement strand
TAACATCGAGCAAAAGCAGGTCAAAAGCCTGTGAATTGAACATTTCCAATCCCTCGACACCATCCATTGCCCTAACGACTTCATAGTCCTGTAGTTCAAGGTAATCGCAGAGCACATCACCCAGGTTAATATCATCTTCAACCAATAATATTTTAGCTTTCATAGTGTTGCTGGTTTTGCGAAAAATTATTCAAATAATCGAGTGGCAACGAAACTTCAAACCGACTTCCGTTTCCGGGTACGCTATGTAAACTCACTTCTCCGTTATGGGCTTCCACCAGACGCTTAACATAATATAGCCCTAGCCCGAAACCTTTGACATCGTGCAGGTTACCCGTATGGACCCTATACATTTTCCGGAATATATGCCTTTGGTTTTCCGTACTTATGCCTATCCCCTTGTCTTCAACGGCCACCACTATATGGTCATTCCTGTTAAAGGTACTTACTGTAATGTCGGGAATGCCGGGTGAATACTTGTTAGCATTATCCAGCAGGTTCACCATTATATTCCCGATGTGCATACTATCGGCAAGTACCTGGTGATTAACAGCATTGAACTTAAGCTTTAATGTGCCATTTTTCTCTTTTATCAGCAGTTCAAAGCTATCAGCGGCTTTATGTATGAGTTGGTGCAAATCCAGGGATTCATATTTCAGCGTAAATGTTCCACGATCGAGGACTGCTAATTGCAACACATGTTCCACCTGGTTTTTCAGCCGGGTGTTTTCATCGTAAATGATACCGGCATATTTCCGGGCTTTGGTCTCGGAGGCCAGAACAGAAGGTTTTAACAACATTTCACTGGCCAACGATATGGTGGCAATAGGGGTTTTAAATTCGTGTGTTATATTGTTGACGAAGTCGCTCTTCATTTCTGATATTTTTTTCTGGCGCAAAAACGAATACACATTTAAGATAAATCCCAGGACGAGCAAAGCCAGTAATCCGAAACATATCAGCAGCCACCAGAAGATACTATGCAGTGCCCTGTTTCGCTCATCGGGAAACCAGGCGCTGAGGGTCATCGGATTATTCCGGTAAATGCAGGATAGCGAAGCTGAATGCATAGATTTCAATAATTTTGCTTCAAAACCGGGCTGTGAAATGTATTCAAAACGGCTGGCCCTGTTGCTGTATATCCCGAAAACGTATGGTTCATGAAGTCCGACCTCTGAAAATTCGGTGCGAATAAGCGATTTAAGTATGTGCCCATTCAATCCTCCCGAAAGTCTCTTTTCCTGTCTCATGCATCCATCGGCGCAAAAAAGCCCTTCACTGCAGGTATCGGACTTGCATTCGTACATCTGGTTCACTGCACCCTTAAGGGCAATTCTTACCCTGCTGTTGAACTGTTCCTCCTGGAGTTGAATGGCATTACGGATCCAGTAAAACTGGATCAGTATGATGCCGGCAAGAGCTAAACCGGTAATAGTAACAATAACCAGAAATGTCGATTTCTTCACATGTTCAAAATTAGCAAGTTAAATGGCATGGCAGAATTAGTTAACAAATAATTAACAACATTGTCGGAATTATGATTTTGAATATTCCTGAAAATAGTGATTGCATGCCTCGAATACCCTGCTTCGATGCTGGCCTCTCAGCTTTTCCTTGTGGAGGGTGGCTTTATTTTAAGCCGGGTTTGATGCTATCAAACATGAAATTCATTATTCAGTGAGTGGCTTTGGGCTTCCTTTAAAGGCGCAACAATAATAAGCAGTCACATAATTCCTTTCGACCACTCCTTGGAAAGTGCCCTTGATACTTTAGCCGATCGGACCGGCTGTTACTAGAGGGAATTACCTGGCAAAATGTTGCTGATCTGAATGAGGTTGCTGGTTTGGGTGATAATAGCTTCGGTAAACTGAGATCTTTTTTCAGCATCCAGTTCTGGCTCATTAAGCAGATGGGCAAAGTTCAGGATTGTTTTCAGGGAGATTCGCATATCCTCCATGTCCTGACCTGAATATGCGAGCCTTGCAGATCTCAAATAACCTGATTGCTCAGATCTTTCTTTTTCGGCTATTAGGTTTCGGAACTGTTCTTCACTGACAGCCAGTTCGTTCTCAATGGCTTTGAGGTCGGTTATATCCGTTGCAGTGCATTGCAGGAAATCAGTATCTTTTTCCCTGTAATACGCGGCCTGAAAACGTATATATAACTCCTTTTCTTCTTTGAAAATACGAAGATTTGTGGATAAGGTTGTTTTCGAGGCAAAAATTTTATTGATCTGAAAATTGAATAAGTCTATACTTCCCCGGTGAATATAATTTCTCATGTCATGGCCGTCAGCAAAACCATCTCCGAGACGGAGTAAATGGCTGAATGCCTTATTCGCAGTCACTATGACCCCATCTTTATCAAGATAACAGCATCCAACCGGGACATTATTAAAAAAACTATCATTTCGATCTTTAGCCTTCACCTGCAAATCCTGTAATTCAATAATCACCTGGCCGGACTCCTTAGGTAAAAATCCCTGCAGCAATTCTTGCATGAATTCCTCCAATTCATTAATATAAACATGAGTCGACACAAAGTTTCTGTGTTCAAGAATCAATTTCGCCTTTAAACAGGTAAGTACTAGATTAAAATTTTCGGTCACCGGGAAAATTATTACTCAGCTTTGGACTATGCAGCCTTTGCCGAAATTAAAATCAAAAAGTAAAAACCAATAGATTATTGAATATAATACTCCAAATATACAACCAAATCCGGGAATTTTTATTAACGAATTGTTAAATCATCAAATTATTATCCCAAAATTATTAATATTCTGGCAAACAGATTATTACATATTATGGGGTTTCTATTCGGATCGCCTTCAATAACTTTCTTATCTTTGCAGATTAATTTTTCCCCATGGAAACTTCGAGAGTTGATTATAATGGTGATTTACGCACTGAAGTAACACATGTAAAATCAGGGCAAGCATTCATTACCGATGCTCCAACGGATAACCAGGGGAAAGGGGAGGCTTTTTCGCCCACCGATTTACTGGCAACATCCCTGGGCGTCTGTGCTATTACGGTAGTAGGCATTGCTGCCAGCGCTCACGGGTTTAATGTGGATGGAACAGTCATAAAAGTGACAAAAATTATGGCCACTGACCCGCGCAGAGTTGGTGAAGTGATAGTGGAAATGAACTTTCCTGATATAAAATATTCTGAGAAAGAAAAGAACATTATCCGCCACACCATTAATACCTGCCCGGTTGGTCGGAGTCTTCATCCTGATCTGAAGCAGACTTTTATTCTCAATTTTTCTGACTGATAGCCAGATGGAATTGAATCTCCCACCCGGAATTGAAGGGAAAATGGAAATACTTGTAACAACCAATAGAACGGCCGTTGCTTTCTGTTCGGGCACACTCGAAGTATTTGCAACACCGGCTATGATTGCGCTTATGGAACAGACTGCTATGGAAAGCGTTGCAGCCTTGTTACCCGAGGGTTTTGTAACTGTAGGGACAGAAGTTTCGATAAAGCACTTCAAGGCAACCTTGCCGGGCAAAAAGGTTACTTCATATTCGAAACTTATCCTATCGGGAGGGAATAAGCTAATTTTCGAAGTGCAAGCCAGCGACGAATCAGGGTTGATCGGAAAAGGAACTCATACACGCTATATCGTTGATAAACAAATTTTTATCGACAACCTTCAGAATAAATAAACCCGAATAGCTCTAACATTAAACAAAACTCGCTTGGAACTTTCTTCAACCGGCATAGCGCCACAGACATTTATCGTAAAAACCATTGCAGGCCTCGAACAAGTTCTGGCCGACGAAATTGTTGAGCTTGGTGGCGACAACGTGCAGGTGCTCACGCGTGCAGTAAGTTTCGAGGGTGACAAGCGGATGCTCTACAAGGCTAATTATTGCCTGCGCACTGCTCAACGCATTCTCATGCCTATTTTTACATTCCAGATGGCCGATGAGGATGATTTATACAACCAGGTAACCGCTTATCCATGGGAAAATTATCTCACCTTGCAAAAAACCCTGGCTGTTGATGCCGTTTCGAGCGATTCGGAATTGACACATACACACTATATTGCACAACGCACAAAGGATGCCATTGTTGACCGTTTCCGGACAATCAGCAATGGCCGCAGGCCTTCGGTTGATACTGAAAATCCGCATGTCAGGATAAATATTCATATTCGTGGCAGCATCTGCGATGTATCGGTTGACAGCTCAGGTGCGTCGCTGCATAAACGGGGATACCGGGTTTCCAACGCCGAAGCTCCAATGAGTGAAGTATTGGCTGCCGGACTGATCATGCTTTCGGGGTGGAAACACGACTGTCATTTTATCGATCCTATGTGCGGCTCAGGAACGCTTGTTATTGAAGCTGCCATGATAGCAAACAATTTTCCTGCCGGCATGTACCGCAAGGAATTCGGGTTTATGCACTGGCCCGATTTTGACCAGGATTTATGGAATGAAGTAACCAAGGAAGCCATGGATAAGCAAACAGAGTTTGAATTCCAGATTTTAGGTAGCGACATTTCAACTAAAAACCTGGCTTCGGCAAGAGCGAATGTAAAATCAGCACGACTTCATAAAGACATCACCCTTTCGGTAAATCCTTTTTCTGCCATACAGCCACCTCCCGGCGATCCGGGAATTGTTATAATAAATCCGCCTTACGGCGAACGAATCCGGTTGGTTGATATCATTGGATTATACAAAAGTATTGGCAATACCCTTAAACAGGAATTCGCCGGTTATCAGGCATGGGTTATCAGCAGCGACCAAAGGGCTTTAAGCATGATCGGCCTTAGGCCAACAGCCAAGTTGCCTGTTTTCAACGGTCCTCTCGAATGCCGCTTCGAACATTTCGATTTGTATAAAGGCAGCAAAAGAGGCCGGTATATGGATGGGGAAAATACAGGGGAAGATGGCCGCGACTATTCAAAAAAGGCGGACAAGCCTGATTGGCGCAGCAAAGATGCACCCGAAGGCGAATTTGACTCGCTTGATCCTAAACGCCGTGAATTTAAAACAAGGGAGTTTAAACCCCGCAGCGAATACAGCGAACGGAAATCGGCCCGGTTCGACAGTAAAGAAGGCGGGAATGACGGAAACAGGCCACCACGTCGTGAACGCGATTCTTCGGAAAGTGAATATAAATCAAAGGAATTCAAACCACGGGAATATAAACCGCGCGAAGAAAGTGGCGATACCGTATTTATTCCCCGCGAGAAAAAAGAGTTTAACCGCGATGACCGCAAAAGTGACAGACCTGCCCGCGATGACCGTTATGGCAAAGGTGACAGGCCTGAACGCCGAAAAGTAGAAAAGATAAAACTGAAACCAGCCACCCGGATCGAGGAACGAGACGAATACCTGCATCCAAAGAAGGTTACTTCTGAGGTGGACAGGGAATACCCTGAAAATTACGAAATCACACCTGCACCCGTTCAATCGCCGGAAGCCGCCCCAGAACGTGAACCATCCAAAGGAAACAAATTTACCGAACAAAGGGATTATAAAATTGCCCGTACCCGGGAACTCAGGCCCCGGAAACCAAAACCGGAAGAAGCCAAAACTTTACCAGAAAAAGTAAAACCTGAACCAAAAACACCAAAACCACCCGTAAACTTCGATGATCTCGAAGATTAACCCCTGCCCCTGTTGCAGTACTCTTCACGGCACAGCTATACCAGCGGGTAATCATCCTGGCCCAATATAGTAAGCTTTATTCTGTTCCTGACGGACAGAAACCTGGAAAACAATGTGATGGAATATCATCCTTTCGAGCCATTTGTTTCTGAAGTCAGCAGTGTTTTAATATTGGGGAGTTTCCCCGGCAAGGAATCGACACAGCAACTGAGAAAGGATGATTGGTTTTACAATTCAAAGAGAAACCAATTCTGGAAGATTCTTGAAATGGTTTATAAACAGGAACTATCCACTTCAGCGGCTAAAAAAATATTATTTACAAATAACAGGATTGCAGTGACGGATATCATTGTTTCATGCGAAAGGCGCGACAATTCCAATTCGGATCAAAATCTAACCAATAAAGAATATAACTGGCAGTGTATTTCCTCGATTCTGGCAGGAAACGCCATCAGCCGGATACTCTTCACCAGCAAATCGGTTTACCGGGAATTCATCCATCATTTTGATTTTCCGAAAGACATCAGGCTCATCGTATTACCATCCCCTTCTCCCAGGTATGCAAGACTCAGCCTGGTTCAGAAATCCGAAATATATAAAAAATACATGCCATCTTATTGAATTTCAAAGCACTAAAATATCCTTTAGACAACCAGGTGCCTGCTAATTAGTTATTTGAATTTTACAGCTTTAAAAATCCCTACCTTCGCTCTCAGCTTCACTAACACCTATGCGCACCACTCTATTTGTAAATGTTTTACTCCCGTTACCGGTTCCGGGGTATTTTAGCTATAGGGTTCCTTTCGATCTCAATGATTCTGTTTTGGAAGGGAAACGTGTTGTAGTGCAGTTTGGCAAGAAAAAAGTATATACTGCCCTCATCCACAGCATTACCGAAATTGCCCCTGCAGTTGAAACCAAGTATATACTGGGTGTACTCGACCTGCTGCCGGTTGTAAACGCATACCAGTTCAGGCTTTGGGAATGGATGGCAGCCTATTATTGCTGCACCGTGGGCGAAGTGATGAATGCGGCTTTGCCTGCAGCCCTGAAACTGGCCAGCGAATCAAAAATAAGGATTGTACCAGGCGTTGAACTCACAACAAGCATACTGTCCGAAAAAGAATATAACCTGCTTCGGGCACTGAAAGAAAACGGCGCCTTATCCATAACCGATGCTGCCCGTTTTGCCGACCTGGTTAAAATCATTCCACTGATCCACAACCTGATCGAAAAAGGCTACATCGTTACCGAAGAAGAAATCCACGAACGCTTTACCCCTAAAACGCTTTCGTTCATTAAGCTCAGCGATGCATACAGCAGCGAGGACCAATTGCAGGTTCTTTATGATAAACTGGAACGCAAAGCGCCTAAGCAACTTGACCTGCTGATTGAGTACATACAACTATCAAAGATTATGTCGGGCAAACCTGTGGAAGTATCCCGAAAGGAGTTGTTTGCACGTATAACCGATGCATCGTCAAAATATGCTGCCCTGGAGAAAAAAGGCGTTTTTGAGGAGTACAATAAAGAAATCAGCCGCCTGAATTACCGCCTGGCCACGCATACCGCCGAAAGTATAGAACTGACACCGGAACAACAACGCGCTCTCGTAGATATTACGAATTTATTTGAAGAGAAGAACGTGGCCTTGCTTCATGGAGTGACTTCAAGCGGTAAGACAGAGATCTATATCAAACTGATAGAGCAGGTGCTCAATGAAGGTAAACAGGTCTTGTACCTTTTACCGGAAATCGCACTTACATCACAAATTATAAGCCGTTTACAGAAATATTTCGGCAATGAAGTCGGGGTGTATCACTCAAAGTACAACGAAAACGAAAGGGTCGAAATCTGGCAACATGTTGCCGGCACTGGAGCTCAAACGTATAAAGTTCTGTTAGGTGCAAGGTCTTCTATGTTCCTGCCCTTCGACAACCTGGGACTTATCATTATCGACGAGGAACACGATGCCTCCTATAAGCAGTATGACCCGGCGCCTCGTTACAATGCGCGTGATGCCGCCATTTTCCTGGCTTCGATGCATGGCGCCAAAGTACTACTGGGATCGGCAACTCCGGCTATTGAGAGTTTTTACAATGCCAGCCAGGGTAAATATGGGCTGAGCACCCTCACTGAACGGTTCGGAGGCCTACTGCTCCCGGAAGTTAAACTGGTGAACCTCAAAGAGGAACACCGCATGAAAACCATGCAATCCATTTTTTCGTCTGCCCTGATCCGTGAAATTGAAACTGTGCTATCACTTAATGAGCAGGTCATACTTTTCCAGAACCGGCGGGGCTTTTCGCTTCACATTGACTGCGACAACTGCAACTGGATACCTCATTGTGTGCAGTGCGATGTTTCACTGGTTTACCATAAAAAGCAGAACCAGCTCCGATGTCATTATTGCGGGTATACAACCCGTATTCCCGATAAATGTCCTGATTGCGGGCATACTCACCTGATCATGAAGGGATTCGGTACCGAAAAAATTGAAGAGGAGCTTTCACTGATATTCCCGAAAGCCCGGATTTCCCGTATGGATCTCGATACAACGCGTAGCCGCTTTGCACACCAGAAACTCATCTCCGCTTTCGAGGAACGAAAAGTCGATATTCTTGTTGGTACGCAAATGGTGACCAAAGGCCTTGATTTTGACCATGTGAGCCTGGTTGGTATATTAAATTCCGATAGCCTGCTTTCTTATCCCGACTTCAGGGCTTTTGAGCGTGGTTTCCAGTTAATGGCCCAAGTGGCTGGCAGGGCCGGACGAAAAAACAAACAGGGCAAGGTTCTGATACAGGCTTTCAATCCTGCACATCCCGTATTGGCGATGGTTTTGCAGCACAATTACGAGGCGCTCTTCCAGAGCCAGATGATTGAGCGCGAGAGGTTTAACTACCCCCCGTTTTGCCGCATCATTCAACTTTCGCTCAGGCATGTGGATGCTGAACTGATCAATAAAGCAGCCAGCGAACTGGCTAAAAAACTGCGCGCCCTTTTTGGCAAACGAGTTCTTGGTCCGGAGTACCCGACCGTATCCCGTATCCGGAACCAATACCTTAAAAATATCCTTATTAAATTTGAAAAAGGAATTCCATTGCAAAAGGCCAAGGAAGAAATCAGGAATGCTATCATCAAATTAAATGCAACCCCCGATTATAAGGCTGTACGCGTGGTGATTGATGTGGATCCGATGTAGATTTTCAGAATACTGCATAGCAGAAGACTGATAATCAGTCTCTATAAACTCAAGGAAGAAGGTGAATCAGAATTACTTTAAGTAGGGATATTTTGCAACAGCCTAAAACAACCCGTGCAGATTAGCCTGCACTCCTTCAATTATTTTTCCAAGATCTTCGGGGTTTTCCTGGAAATTAATATTGTCGACATCAAATATCAGGAGTTTTCCGGAAGTGTAATTATTAATCCAGTTCTCGTAGCGATCATTCAGGCTTTTCAGGTAATCGAGCCTGATGGAAGCTTCGTAATCACGTCCGCGCTTCTGAATATTCCTGACCAGGGTCGGAACATCAGCGCGAAGGTATATTAGCAGGTCAGGTGGCTGAATAAAAGATGACATTAATTCGAACAACGACTGGTAATTATCAAAATCACGGGTCGTCATCAGGTTCATCGTATGAAGGTTAGGCGCAAATATATTGGCGTCTTCATAAATGGTACGGTCCTGGATAACATTCTTTCCGCTTTTACGGATATCGACTATCTGCCGGAACCTGCTGTTCAGGAAATAAATCTGCAGGTTAAACGACCAGCGCTGCATGTCTTCGTAAAAACTGGGAAGATACGGATTGGTATCTACGTCTTCGTAATGAGGTTGCCAGCTGAAATGTTTGGCCAGCAGCCCCGTTAGTGTTGTTTTGCCGGATCCTATATTCCCCGCTATTGCTATATGCATGCCCATAGTTCAAGTGTTATCAGTCAGCTAATTTATTAAGAATCTTGTTCAGGAAGGCTAACTTTTGGCATTTGTTAATAAATACTTGGCAAGGCGACCTGTAATAGAAGGAAAATATGTCTGACCTGACATTCGAAAAATGAAATAAACACCTTTAATTGAGACTATTACAAATCATAATACTTTCCTGATCTGATTGAAAGTTATTTTAATCACCCAAAGTTCTATGGTTGTTCTTATTCCTGCGTGATCCTCAGTGTTCGCAGTGTCTTAGCGATTCTGCTATCAAATCCTGCTTCAAAAGCCTGTGATCAGGCTAACCATTCAACGCAAGGATTTCATCCACGTATTTCCGTTCGTTCGACAGGCGTGGCACCTTATGCTGACCACCCAGTTTCCCGTGCGCCCTGAACCATTCATAAAAGGTTCCTTTTTCAACTTGCCTGATAACCGGAAGCTGAAGCATGAGGTTATGGTATCGCTTGGCCTCGTAATCCGAATTGAGCGATTTGAGTGCATTGTCCAATATATCACCGAAATATTCCAGGTTTTCGGGAGGCACTTCAAATTCAATTACCCATTCGTGGGCTGCTTTCTCTTTATCTTTCAAGAAGATGGGTGCCGCGGTATATTCCGTTATGATGGCCCCGGTTTTTTCGCATGCAGTGGCCAGGGCCTTTTCCGCATTATCAATAATCAGTTCTTCGCCGAAAGCATTTATAAAACTGCGCGTGCGCCCTGTAATCTTAATCCGGTAAGGATCGGTAGTTGTAAACATCACGGTATCACCGATCAGGTATCGCCATAAACCGGCATTTGTACTGATCACCAGTGCATAATTTACCCCGGTTTCCACCTGCCAGAGCGGAATTGTCATCGGATTCACTTCCTCAATATTGGCCAGGGGCAAAAACTCATAAAAAATTCCGTAATCGAGCATCAGCAGCATATCATCGCTGTCGAGCCGGTCCTGTATGCCAAAAAAGCCTTCACTGGCATTATAGGTTTCGAGGTATTTCATTTCCGGTGGGCAGATTTTCCTGAACTGTTCTCTGTAAGGGGTAAAACTGACACCTCCATGAACAAATAGCTCCAGGTTAGGCCATACTTCCTTTATGTTTTCCGCACCGGTAATTTCCAGGATCTTGTTTAACAGCATCAGTGTCCACGAAGGCACACCGGTGATATTGGTCACATCCTCATCCTTGGTGATCATCGCGATCTTATAGAGTTTTTCTTCCCATTCATCCATCAGGGCCACGCTCATATCCGGTGTCCGGATAAGTTGTATCCAAAATGGAAGGTTTTCCATTATGATTGCTGAAACATCTCCATGATAGGTGTCGGCCATCTCGTTGTCCGAGCGGAAACTGCCGCCCATTCCAAGCACTTTACCACTGAATATCAGCGAATCCGGGTTGTTGTTGCAATAAATCGAAAGCAGGTCTTTGCCGCCTTTCATGTGACATTCTTCGAGTGCTTCGGCAGTTACAGGTATAAATTTACTCTTCTCAGCGGTTGTACCCGAACTTTTAGCAAACCATTTTACTTCGGTAGGCCAGAGTATATTATTTTCACCTTTCCTAAGCCGGTCGATGTAGGGTTTCATTGCATTGTAATCGCTCAGGGGAACACGGCGGCGGTATTCTTCGAATGAGTTGATGGACCGATAGTCGTATTTCAACCCCCATTCCGTATCACAGGCTGTGTTCAACAAGTTCTCGAACCACTCTTCCTGCACTTCGTGAGGATACTTCATAAATAACTCTATCTGGTGGATACGTTTGCGTATAAACCACGATATCACTGAATTGAATAAGGTCATGCGTATATTGATTCAAGGGTTCTATTTTTCAAAAATACGCAAAAATTCGCTTAAGTTAGGCTTTGTTCTAATGATTTCCCGACAGTTTCCTTTGCAGGACCCCGGTTTGACCCATTTCCCTTGTGTCCATTTTTATTAATTCTATTTTTGGAATAATTTTTCCGCTTTATCCCACATATCTACTAAATCAACTACCTTTATTCATCCTAAACCTCCTGCAATGCAAAAACGAAATGCGCTTATTGCCGGTGCCACCGGCCTGGTTGGGAACCAAATACTGCAGCAATTGCTGGCTGATGACGATTACGAGAAAATTCTCGTTATTTCGCGTAAGCCATTAGACTTAAAGCACCCCCGACTTTTTCAGCAACAGATTGATTTTGATAAAATTGACGCCTTTAAAGCTAATTTTCAGGTAAATAACGTGTTTTGTGCGCTTGGCACTACCATTAAAACCGCCGGTTCGCAGGATGCCTTTTTCAAAGTGGATTATACCTATGTGGTGAACCTTGGAAAATGGTGTGAAGCAAATGGTGTAGAAAAGTTCATGGTTGTTAGTTCCATGGGGGCAAATCCGAAATCCAGGGTATTTTACAGTCGTGTAAAAGGTGAAACCGAAGAAGCAATAAAACTGCTAAACATCCCTCAGAAACAAATTTTCAGGCCTTCATTACTCCTTGGTAAAAGGCTCGAAAACCGTGCAGGCGAAAAACTGGCTCAGTTGATTATAGGTAAACTAGGTTTTCTGTTTGGCGGCTCCCTGTTAAAATACAAAGGAATTAAAACTGAGGTAGTTGCCCGGGCAATGATAAATGCAGCAAAGATGGAGGTAAAAGGATTTGAAGTCTACGAATCGGGCGAATTGCAGAAAATGGGCGCCGGTTGATTAAATACCGCATGAGGCTGATAACTGACATTATCTAAATTCTCCACATTTTCAGCTTCTTGTCTTCAATTCTTCTTGGCCTCATTTCTCCCTGTCTCCCAGTCACTGTGTGGCCCATGTCTCTGGCAACACGTCCTTTTCACAAAATCAGCTAAACAATTCCCCCGATAAAACCATCTAACTCAATACAATGAACCTTTGTCTTTTCGCGAGCGACCTGCATGGTAAAATAAGCCGGTACGAAGCACTCTTTAAAGCCATAAAAAAGGAGAAACCCGATTATGTTTTCCTGGGAGGCGACTTGCTGCCACACCGGAAATTTGAAGCCAAAAGATCTGAAATTGATGAAGACAACTTTGTACAGGATTTTTTAATCCGGAAATTCAAGGGCCTGAAAGAGAAAATGGATTGCATGTACCCCGATGTTTTTATTATTCCCGGGAATGATGATCAAAAAGTAATATTCGACCAGACTCTGGAAGGAGAAAAGGACGGCTTATGGCGGAATATTCATAACCAATTTGTCGAAATAGGTAAATACAGGTTTTATGGCTATGGCTGTGTTCCACCTACCCCATTCAGGATCAAAGACTGGGAAAGATTCGATATTTCGAAGGAAATTAGCCAGGGCTGTATAGCCCCCACTTCAGGTTATCACTCCACAACAATCAATCAGGATGACCAAAATACTACTATCCAGGATGACTTAAAAGCTTTGTTCAAAGAAGATGACCTGGGTTTTGGGGTGTTCCTGTTTCATTCGCCACCTTATAACACGGGGCTCGACCTGGCACAGACGGTTTCTGGAAACCCCAACCTGGAAGCGGTTATTCATGTAGGAAGCAAAGCAATACGACAGCTTATTGACGAAAAACAACCCTGCATCACCCTGCATGGCCATATTCACGAGTCGGCACGGCTGACAGGCGAATGGAAACAATTACTTGGCAGGACCTGCTCCTTTTCGGCCGCACACGACGGTCCCGAACTCGCCTTAGTAAGCTTCGACCTCCGCAACCCTCATGCAGCTAAACGCAGGCTAATAAAGACCTGATACCCTCAATTGGAAGTCGAAAATGTTGAAATTATCTTGACTGAACTCCTGACTCACTTCTATGTGTTCAGCCTACCGCCCCCAGGTTTCCCTGTCAAGGCTTCGGTAATGAATGGCTTCGGCCAGGTGTTCGGTTTTTATATCGGCACTCCCATCCAGGTCGGCAATGGTCCGCGACACTTTTAGTATACGATCGTATGCCCGGGCTGAGAGGCTCAGCTTTTCCATGGCTGTCTTAAGTAGGGTATGGCCATCTTCGGTGATGCGGCAGATTTGCCTGAGCATCTTGCTGCTGATCTGTGCATTGCAATGTATGCCTTTGTTCTCCCTGTAACGTTCCTCCTGGACTAACCTTGCCCGGATCACCCTCTCCCTTATGGTTTCGCTCTTTTCGGACTGCCGCATACTACTCAGCTCCCTGAAAGGAACAGGGACCACTTCAACATGAATATCGATGCGGTCGAGCAGCGGCCCCGAAATTTTATTCAGGTATTTTTGTACTATGCCCGGTCCACACACGCAATCTTTCTCCGGGTGGTTGTAATATCCACAGGGACAGGGATTCATAGCGGCAATAAGCATAAAGCTGGCCGGGTAAGTGACCGAAAACTTAGCCCTCGAAATGGTGATGACCCTGTCCTCAAGGGGTTGGCGAAGCACCTCAAGCACGGTGCGTTTAAATTCCGGCAATTCATCGAGGAACAAGACCCCATTATTTGCCAAAGAGATTTCTCCGGGTTGCGGGTTGCCACCTCCGCCAACTAAAGCAACGTCCGAAATGGTGTGGTGGGGGCTTCGGAACGGGCGGATGCTGATCAGCGAAGCATCGGGTTCCATTTTTCCGGCTACCGAATGTATCTTTGTGGTTTCGAGAGCTTCGTGCAGGTTAAGCGGAGGGAGAATGGAAGGCAGACGCTTGGCCAGCATGGTCTTCCCGGCACCAGGTGGCCCGATTAAAATCACGTTGTGGCCACCCGCGGCAGCAATCTCCAAAGCCCGTTTTATATTTTCCTGACCCTTGACATCGCTGAAATCAAATTCGTAATTATCGAGGTGAGCGTAAAATTCCTCACGTGTATTTATAACCAGCGGTTCAGGATGGGCACTCCCCTCGAGAAACTGTATTACTTCGTTCAGTGTATTTACTCCGTATACCTTCAGGTCATTCACAATGGCAGCTTCGCGGGCATTCACAGCCGGCAGGATGAAACCTTTAAACCCTTTGTCGCGGGCTTCGATAGCTATAGGCAATGCCCCTTTTATGGGCTGAAGACTGCCATCGAGCGATAACTCACCCATGATAATGTACCTGTCGAGTTCGTCAGCAACTAACTGCTCAGATGCCGCCAGCAGTCCGATTGCAATCGGGAGATCATACGAAGAACCTTCTTTCCGGATATCAGCCGGGGCCATATTGATGATGATTTTCTGGCGGGGAAATTTATATCCTATATTCCTCAGGGCGGCTTCGATACGCTGATGGCTTTCTTTTACGGCGTTATCAGGTAGGCCGACCATCGAGAACTGAATACCCTGATCTACATTTACTTCTATTGTTATAACGGTGGCTGTTATACCCTGTATGGCGCATCCGATTGTTTTGACCAGCATATTCAGAATCTAATAACAGCCTAAATGTACGATATTTTCACCGGAAATATTTCAGGAATAAGTGAATTACCGAAAAAATACAATTACTTTGTGCAATCAGAGTTCCATTGTGAACTTTTTATTCTATGAACCGTTTTACTCTACAAACAATGGAATATGTTACACAAGCATACAGAAAATAACCATGAGGTAAAATCACCCTGCAGGGGTGTATGTACGCTTGACCACAAAGGTAAATGTGTTGGCTGCTTTCGCAAACTCGACGAAATAGCGAACTGGAGTGTTTATAATGACTACCAGAGGGGCGAGATTTTAAAAATGACTCAACTCAGGATGCAGCTTCCTGATATCTTTGATAGTTAAAGAGTATAAATCGCACCTTCAATTTTTGTTTTCTGATCTCCGGTTTCTCAATTTCCCCCTTCGCTCTTTACCGCTGGTTTTATTATTAATCGCAACGATTGATCGTAAGTGATGTAATTCCAGAACCAATTAATAAAAACCAATAAGCGGTTTTTAACCCCGACTATCGCCATCAGGTGGACAAACATCCAGGTAAGCCAGGCAAAAAAACCATAGAATTTCACAAAAGGCAGCTCAACCACCGCCAGGTTGCGCCCTATGGTAGCCATAGCTCCTTTATTAAAATACCGGTAAGGCTTCATGGGTAAATTTTCCTGTTGACGTTTGATGTTACAGGCCAGGAGTTTGGCCTGCTGCAATGCCGGTTGAGCCATCTGTGGGTGCCCGTTGGGGTAATTTGCTTCAGTCATAAACGCATTATCGCCAAGCGCATAAATATCATCGTAGCCTTCCACCTGGCTAAAGGCATTCACTTTGATGCGGTTGCCACGAGTATAAACCCCGTCGTTTAATCCTTCAGTTTTGTTCCCGTTTACGCCTGCCGCCCATACCAGCGTCCTGGCCGGAATCTGCATAGCATTGTAAATAACCACCTTTCCCCCATCGTATTCACTTACCTGGGCATTGCAAAGAACATTCACCCCCAGTTTCTCCAGGTAACTCTTAGCACGGTTGGCTGATTTTTCGGTCATTCCGCTTAACAACCTGCTGCCCGCCTCAACCAGGTATATATTCATCCTGCTGAAATCAAGTTCAGGGTAGTCTTTAGGAAGAATGAACTTTTTCATTTCAGCCAACGTGCCCGACACCTCTACACCAGTAGGACCACCTCCTACCACAACAATATTGAGTAATGCTTTCTGTTTTTCAACATCCGTTTCAACAAGTGCATCTTCGAAATTCTGTAATATGGTATTCCTGAGCCTCAACGCTTCTGCCACCGATTTCATGGGAATGGCATTCCGGGCTATCTGCTTCATGCCGAAAAAGTTTGTATCTACGCCCATCGCCAGCACAAGAATATCGTATCTTACTGACCCAATATTAGTTATAACTTCCTTTCTAATCGGATCAATACCTGTAATCTCAGCTACCCGTATAATAATATTTTTTGAGTGCTGAAACACTTTACGCAATGGAAATGAAATGGCGCTGGGCTCCAAACCGGCAGTAGCTACCTGGTAAAACAAGGGTTGAAACTGGTGGAAATTGTTCTTGTCGATTAGAACAACCTGGAAAGTACTGTCAGCAAGTTTAGTGGCTAATTTGAGGCCGGCAAATCCGCCTCCGGCTATCAGGATTCGTTTTTGTTTTGTATCAGGAATATTGAGTTGCATCTTAATTTATCTAAAAACTCTATATATGTTTGTATAAATAGAACAAACGAAACTGTAATAGGTTTTGACTGTTTTGTTTATAAAGTGGTTCTATAACGGGCTCTCGTCCCACTGCTGGTATAAGCAAGCCGGAATTTCACTCCAAGCAAAAAAAAATCCTGCCTGGGCAGGATTTTGCGTTTAGAAATTCCGAAATCTGTAATTAACCAATCACTTTATCAGACCTATAGTTTGAACCCAAGTGTAAAACTATAGTTGTTGATTTTATAGGTATTCTTTGAAGCTGGAGCATAACTATACAAGTAAAAATTATCTTCCAGGGATCTATGGTTATAAGCAAAATCCACAAAATAATCTTTATCATGGATCCCGAAGCCAAAGGAATATCCTGTGCTTGCACCAAAAGTGCTTCCACCCTTGTAAGGAGATCCATTGATACTATACCCACCCCTGAAAGCATAAATACCCGCTTTCCACTCGGTTCCGAACCTGAAATTATTGGCTGCAGTATAGGCAGAGCGGATTGTGTTGTTTTCGTCGATGAAGCTGTAATCCGAAGCATGTAACTGGGCTGTCGAATAATCAACATATTCGTAATCAGCACTTATCACGCCATATTGACCAATTACAAAAGCCAGGCTTCCTATGGCCCTCATGGGAGTGGTGATCCTATAATCATAGGAACCATCCGGGGAAGTGGCATCGAAACGTGTTGCCGTGCTGCTGCTGAGTGGCGGCAGATCGTAATTTGCAGTCATACTTGCCCCATAGGTGTCGTTCATATTATAAAATGATGTGGGAGTATGAAACGCTCCGCCTATACGTACAAAATCCGCAGGCTTGTAAATAAACCCAAACTTAAAATTAAACCCCGAACCTTTGGTATAAAGGTACTCAGTACGTGTTAAAGACTTCAGGTACGGGCTTAATTCCGGAATCTTATCATCCTTCTCGAAGTAGGTGCTCTCTTCCTTATAGTTTACCTGGGGAAAGCCAAATGTGAGCCCCAGGAATAATTTGTCAGAAAAATTAGTTCCGGCACTCATTACTATCTCGTTTGTACTGCCCCAGCTTTCTACGGCCTTGGTCTGTTTGAGTCCGCCATAAGGTAAATCTACCTGCCATACATTATTGGTATCCTGGTAAAGCAGGTTCACATCATATGCCAGCCCTGCGCCGAAATTGTCAAGATTATCCCTGCTACCAGCAAAATTGGCATCATCCAGGTATTGGGTCATCAGGGAGTTCTCACTATTCAACCCATTCACAATAAGCCGGTTATTATAGGTTGCTGTGTTGTTCATCCCGAACCCGAACTGAATCATTTTCAGGTGGCTTCCATTATTATCATTCAATTTAACCGACATCACGTAACCTACATTTGCCAGGTAAAGGGTAGTCCGGTAATCGGTATTCAGGTTGCCGAGGAAATTTGATTCTGTTTTATTGTTGGCCAGCATAGGTGTGATCGAAAATTCCGATTTGCGATAGAGACCGATTCCTGCCGGGTTCTGGCTCAGGCTCGAGAAATCAGCACCTACTGCTCCATACGCACCCGACATGCCTGAAAACCGGGCGGTTCCTCCATAATTAACGAGTGAATAGCGCAAGGCATCAGTTTCATTTTGCGCATACATTGCGACTGAAGCAAAAAATATGATCAGTATTGAAAGCATCTTTTTCATGGTTGTACTATTTTTGGTCCATAAATCACCTGTTACCCACTGGAAGAAACGAGTTTCCCGGTTCAGGAGTTAAAATTTCACTAAAATTTGACTCAAGGTCATTTCACTGTTTACCTGCGTCCACCCGAAGATGAACTACGACCTGATCCTGAAGATGAACCTCCGCTTGAACCGGATGAACTGCCACTAGATCCTGAGGAACTTCCACTCGAACCGGAGGATGAACTTCTAGAAGGGGAATAGCTGCCAGAACCTGACGAAGAACTGCGGGAAGGCGAATAGCTTTCATTTGAGCGCGATGGAGTGGAGGTAGAACTGCTGCGCGAAGGAGCCGAATAGGTATTGGAGCGGGCAGGCTGTGAATTGTCATTTCTCGGTGCCTGGTAATTTTCGTTCGAACGGGATGTGTTAGGACGATTATACTGAGGCTGGGGGGTCGATCTCACGCCACTGCGCATCTGGGAATTTGGGTTGACAGGCTGAACTCCCCGTCCATTATTCGGCTCACTGCCAGATGGCTGGGTGCTTCTGTATTTCGGCGAGGTGTATTCCTGCCCTGACCTTGGGCGGTTGTAACCGGGTGAAGTATAGGACTGGGTATTGGAACCCGGGTTTACATTATTCCGGTTAGCATTATCATTTGTATTCTGATTTCCGCGGTTGGGTGAAACATACTGGTACCTGCGTTGTGGCTGATTAGTGTTGACACCAGGTTTTTGTGTGCCTGAACCAGGTCTGCCTGTTGGATTTACAACTACGGAAGTGCCTGCATTCTGTCCGCGGAAACCTGGATTTGCTGTAGTTCCTGCAGATGCGTTCCTGGCATCCTGGCTAACTGCCGAGCCCCTGGCAAGTCCGGTATTTGAATTATCATCCATAGTATTATTCCGCGTTCCGGTTGTTGCTGCATTTCCCCTACCGGGTGCTATGTTTTCATTTCCACGGTTACCATTTGTAGTTGTATTGTTCCTGCCGCCTGCGAGGCTGGCTTCATATTTTTCCCCAAAAGTCCTGTTTTCGGCCCGGGCAGTACCTCCGCCCGAACTACCAACGGAACCACGATGGCCGTAATAGAATGAATTATGATCGTAACTGTTGTAATAACACCCTTCGTTGTAACCGCCATAGTATCCTCCGTAATAACCACCGCCGTATCCATAGCCATAGCCATACCCGAAACCGTAATAGGGATACGAATACCACGGGTTATACCCGAACGAAAAAGAAGGTCCCCACCAGTTATAACCCATATAGATACTCATTCCCCAATTCCAGGGATTTGGATCGTACCAGTATGAATTGGTATAATAATCATTGTAGTAGTTATCATAAACATACGGGTTATGAAATCTACGCAAACGTGCCGAATAAGCATAGTCGTAATAATCATCCTGATTGTACCCGTTATCGACATTTTCACCACTGCCCGATGAATACTGCTGATCTCCGGCTGCGTATGTCGTATCAAAATTACTGTAATCAGCTGTGTTAGCCTGTTGTTCCTGTTGGGGTTGAGCTGAAGACGCAGGTGCATAAGCGCTTATATCCGTTTCGGGCGACTTGACGACCAATGGATGTTTCGGAGCCTGGGGTTGGTTTTTAGACGAATAATAAACGTCGTCGTAACCCGTAGCCTGGTACTGAGAGGTGCATGCAGTAAAGAGGAACAAGACTGCTGCAACGATAGGAATAAAGTATTTCATGGTGACCTCCTTGGGATTATTGCTGATTGTGAAGCGTGTTGTATGCTGACAGAGCGATAATTTTTGTAATTTTGTTGCCTGTTAGTACTCTGAAAAGCACAATTATCATACCACAATCAAAAAAATGGCAAAAGATTTCATTACACGCGAAGAGAATTATTCCCAATGGTACAACGACCTGGTTATCAAAGCTGAATTGGCTGATAACTCTGCGGTCCGTGGCTGTATGGTCATTAAACCTTATGGGTATGCCATTTGGGAAAAAATCCAGAGAGTTCTTGATGATATGTTCAAGGAAACAGGGCACCAGAATGCTTATTTCCCGCTTTTCATCCCCAAATCATTCTTCAGCAAAGAAGCCTCCCATGTGGAAGGATTCGCCAAAGAATGTGCCGTCGTTACCCATTACAGGTTAAAAAACTCACCCGACGGGAAGGGTGTGATTGTGGACCCCGACGCTAAACTGGAGGAAGAACTCATTGTCCGCCCAACATCCGAAACGATTATATGGGATACCTACCGCACCTGGATTCAATCGTACCGTGATCTCCCGATCCTGGTTAACCAATGGGCCAACGTGGTGCGATGGGAAATGCGTACCCGCTTGTTCCTGCGTACAACCGAGTTTCTATGGCAGGAAGGGCACACTGCCCATGCTACAGAAGCGGAAGCTCTGGAAGAAACAGAAAAGATGATCAACGTATACGCTGATTTTGCAGAAAAGTGGATGGCCATGCCTGTTCTCCGGGGGGTAAAATCGCCCAATGAGCGGTTTGCGGGTGCCGTTGAAACCTATTGCATCGAAGGCTTGATGCAGGATGGCAAAGCCCTGCAGGCCGGAACTTCGCATTTCCTGGGTCAGAATTTTGCCAAAGCTTTTGATGTTCAGTTCCTGAGTAAAGAGAATAAACTCGATTATGTATGGGCTACATCCTGGGGCGTTTCTACCCGCCTTATGGGAGCCTTGGTCATGACGCATTCCGATGATCACGGGCTGGTCCTTCCTCCGAAACTTGCTCCTATTCAGGTAGTAATTATTCCTATTTATAAGAACGATGAACAACTGGCGCAGATTTCGGAAACCGTTAACCCCATTGTAAAGAAACTGAAAGCCCTGGGGATCAGCGTGAAATATGACGACCGGAATACGCAGAAACCAGGCTGGAAGTTTAACGAATATGAATTCAAAGGAGTTCCTGTCCGTTTAGCCATTGGCCCGCGTGACCTCGAAAACGGCACTGTGGAAGTAGCCCGTCGCGATACCCTGGAGAAATCCGTCTATCAAATCACCGATATAGAACACAAAATCAGCCATTTACTCGAGAGTATACAGGAAAATCTTTACCAGAAAGCTTTTGATTTCCGTGAAGAAAACACCAATACCGTCGATACCTGGGAAGAATTTGTAGCCCTTCTCGACGGCAAAGGTGGTTTTATCTCGGCACACTGGGATGGCACTTCCGAAACCGAGCAACGCATTAAGGACGAAACCAAGGCCACCATCCGCCTGATACCAATTGACGGGAAAATGGAAGAGGGTAAATGCATCCTTACCGGGAAACCTTCGAAACAGCGGGTGATCTTTGCACGTTCCTATTAGCAAATAATATCCCTTCGCTCTATGCCATTACTTTCACTGGGAGTTATTCCTGCACGCTACGCTTCAACCCGCTTCCCGGGCAAGCCACTTGTGATGATTGACGGTAAAAGTATGATCATGCGTGTTTACGAACAGGCAAAAAAATGCGCCGCCCTGAACAGGGTGATCGTAGCCACCGACGACAAGCGTATCTTTGATCATGTAACGGAATTAGGAGGAGAGGTGATGATGACAGCTGATACTCATATTTCGGGTACTTCTCGACTAGGTGAAGTAGTCCGGGCACTTTCAGATTCCGGAAGCGAATATGATGTAATCGTAAATATACAGGGCGATGAACCCTTTATAGATCCCGTGCAAATTGACCTTGCAGTTTCACTTTTCACTAATCCGGAAGTACAGATCGGTACACTAAGGGCTTTGATAAAAGACCCGGATGATCTTTTCAATCCAAACGTGGTTAAAATAGTAGTGGATCATGAGGGCAAAGCCCTGTATTTCAGCCGCTCTGCAATACCCTATCTTCGCGGGGTACCCCGGGATACCTGGCTTGACCATCATGATTTTTACAGGCACATTGGCTTGTATGCATACAGGGCTTCAGTTTTAAATCCTATTTTAGGTCTTCCCGCCGCTCCGCCCGAATCAGCTGAATCGCTCGAACAACTGCGCTGGTTATACCATGGATTCAGCATACATACGGCTGTTACTGATATTGAGACTGTTGGCATCGACACCCCCGGGGATTTACTGAAACTTACTAACAATGCTTGATATTTCAGCCCTGATTGTATTATCTTAGCAGATTAAAAAGTTAAAAACACCAATGATAGCACGGCATATAGCTGAATTACTTTATCATCACGAATGCGTGATAGTTCCTGGTTTGGGTGGCTTTATCAAAGCATACAGCCCGGCACAGATTCTTCATTCGACCCATGAGTTTTCACCGCCTTCGGGAAAAATTGCTTTTAACGGCGGTCTTTCAGCCAACGATGGCATTCTTGCCAATCATCTTGCCACTTCCGAAAACACTTCCTACCGCGAGGCGCTCTACGAGGTTAAACTTTGGGCCGGCAAATGCCAGGAGACACTAAAACAAGGTAAAAACATCACACTGGAAGGTATAGGCGTGCTTTTCCTGAATGCATCAGGGAAAATAGAGTTTACCCCTTCGCTGGAAATTAATTTTAATGCCGACTCATTCGGGCTTCCGGTATTTTTCGCTAAACCTGTAGCTCTTGAAATAGCTCAATTACCTGAAAATAAATCTGTTAAAAAAGAATATAGGACCGAAAAATTACGCCGCTTAGTTCCCGAAACCCTGAAATGGGCTGCCGTGCTTGCGCCGTTTGTCGCTTTTACCTTATGGGGAGCCTTGAACGGGGATGTGGTTGACAATTACGTACATAATTACTCAGGAATGTATGCCTGGGTACGTTCGACCCCGGGGAAGACAGCCACTGTAAAATTTGCCGGTTATCATGCACCAGTAAAAACTACAAAAACTGAACTTGCACAATCTCCTGCCGGAATACTGGCTAAGAAAAATATCACTTTTTCACCGGGTACTGTTTCCTATACCGAACTTGCTAAAAACCATCTAACAATTGCTGATCCTGCTAAAGCTACCAGCCTCGTTACACCGCTTACAGAACAAAAGTATCATATAATAGGTGGTGCTTTCCGCGACCAGAACAATGCCCTGAAACTCATTGATGAGTTAGTGGCAAAAGGATTCCCCGCTGCTATCGTTGATACTTCATCAAGCGGTCTTTTTATTGTCAGCATGAAAGGTTGCGATACATATAAAGAAGCATCCGATCAACTTGATCAGATTAAGAAAGCCGGGTTTTCAGCTTCCTGGATCATGAAAAAGCACAATAGTTAGTTCCGGAAATATTCCGGCTTTCCGGTAATTTTCTCACAAATATTCGTCATAAAACTAGTTCACCTTGGCCAAGAGGAAACTTCAGCGATTTGCTGAAAATGCAACTTTTACTCATTTTTTCCAACCCGGCTGGGAAGATCTTTCCGCCGGATTTTTATTGCGTGGAAACTGGAATGCTGATTTTTTCCGAAACACTAACCCCATTATTATTGAAATGGGTTGCGGTAAAGGGGAGTATACAGTTGACCTGTCCACCAAATACGCGGAAAAGAATTTCATTGGAATTGACAAAAAAGGCGCCCGCATCTGGCGGGGTGCAAAAACCGTAGCTGAAGAAAACATGGCCAATGTGGCTTTTGTCAGGATCCGGGCCGAAAACATCAGCAGAGTCTTTGGTCCTGCTGAAGTAGATGAAATCTGGATCACTTTCCCCGAACCCCAGCCCAACAGCCCGCGACACAGTAAAAGGTTTACCTCCCCTGAATTCATCGAAAGATATCGCCAGATATTAAAGCCCGACGGAATCATTCACCTGAAAACGGATAATGATATGCTTTACCATTATACCCTCGATGTGATCAAGGAAGGGAATCATGAACTTCTTTTTAATACCGGTGATCTATATGCAATTGCAACCGACCCGGAGGTGAAAGATGTTGTTGACGTACAAACTCACTACGAGAAGATATGGCTTGCTCAGGAGCTGACAATTAAGTACCTGCGGTTCAGACTAAATGAATTGCTGTAATTTTCTTATTCTCGTATTCATTAAACCAGCACTATTTCAGGCATTCCAGAACCGGCAAAACCGCAACCCGTGGAAAAAGATATTTCTTTCTTCGAAAAAGTGTATGCAGTAGTGGAACTAATTCCTTATGGCAGAGCTACTTCGTATGGAGCTATAGCCCGTTACCTGGGAACTGGCGGCTCATCACGCATGGTAGGCTGGGCGATGAATGCATCGCATCAAATGCTTCAGCACATTCCCGCTCACAGGGTAGTGAACCGAAACGGGCTACTGACAGGGAAAAATCATTTCGGCGGGCCGAGTACTATGCAGGAACTCCTTGAAAGTGAGGGAATTCGGGTAGAGAACGACCAGATTATCAATTTTACAGATATTTTCTGGGATCCTTCGCGGGAACTGGAATTATAAAGGAACTGGAAGACCCCGGGGAAGGAAATCGGCAGCACTATTTTTGCTGTTTACTAATACCAAAAAACTCGTCCAGGTTGAAGCCTGCAAGGATTAGTTTTTCACGGTTTTCGGCATAAAACTGTCTGATCTGGCGTGTTGAAATTACCGAAGTAACCCCGAAATTAATATCCTTTTTCTGGCTCACATACACATTTCCTTTATACGGAATGGCTGCATTATAGATGAACTCATGGTTTTCCTTCTCCGGCTTAAGCAC